>NZ_JBHMDO010000003.1:0-459972 GCF_042431225.1 Paenibacillus aurantiacus
GATGAAGAACAACCGGGGATTCCGAAGATTCCTGCTTCGGGGCTTGCCAAAAGTGAGCCTGGAGGTCGGGTGGTTTTCGCTTGCCCATAATTTGCTGAAAAAAGCCGCAGTGGACCGAAAATGGCAAATGGCGTCACAGGGATAAGACCCTGTAACGCCATTTTTTGTGCAATTGGAGGCCATTCGCAAGTTAGGAGTCACTTACTTCAACCCTTTTGAGACGGCCTCTTCATGAGTTTATTCAGCTATCGACTCCCTTAAAATGTTTCGCTAATGAGCATTAAAGTTAATTGGGAAGTATGCCCGAAGTAAGCAGAAAAACACCTGCAATTATTGTCATTAGACCAGTTATGCGGGCGGAGATGAGAGCAGCTGAGCTTGGTTCAGCATTCTTGAATTGCCAACCAACTCCCAAGAACCAGATTGCTCTGGGAAAGAACAAACCAACCATGCCCAGTATAATAAAAAGTATAGGCATCAAGGTGAATATGAACATACTCCCCCCCATTCTCGTTGCTTTAACAAAGCATTATAACATAAATTTCCCTATAGCTCCGCTATATCTTGTCGGCGGCTGGGTGTATATTCAGGGAAATCAAACGCCTATCGCGTCAAAACGGACGGAACGCGCTATAAATTGCTCACGTGGTAACGTCCCAAGATAATCAACCGTTAAAAAAAACCGCCGCATAGGGCGGTTTTTCTATTGGGATCGCGCTGAATTTGCCTGGCCGTTCACGGCATCCCATTATTCGAATACGATCGAGCTATCGCGAGAATGAAGCATCTCTGCCGCGCATTGCTCCAGTAACGCTGCCATTTTACGGTACAATGCACCGCCCAGGCTCAATCGTCTGACTCCCAGTTTCTGCAGCTGATCAAAGTTTGGAAGGCAGGGAAGCGCCATGACATTGAGCGGTGCTGATGTGCAGGATGCAATCGTTTGGATCTCTTCATCCACTTTCAATCCAGGTACGAAGATCCCCGAGGCCCCGCTTTCTACATAAGCTTTGGCCCGCGTCTGCGTTTCGTTGAGCGGATCGAGATTAAGCAGATAGGCGTCGGTCCGCGCGTTAATATAAAAGTGGCTGAACCCGTGATTGTCCAATGCGCCTCTCATTTTCGCGAGAAGCTGGCACTGATCCGAGAGCTGCTTAAGCCCCGCCGTACCTTTCGTCGAATCTTCGATGTTAATGCCGGCAGCCCCTAGATGGGCCACCTTCAATACGTTATCGACAATCTCCTCATCATGACGTCCATAACCTGACTCGACGTCCGCTGTAACGGGAATCTGGACATGGTCCACAATTCGTTCGATCACCGAGAGCTGCAGGTCGAAATCGATCGCCTCCCCGTCCGCATACCCCATGCTGGCGGCGATTCCCCAGCTCGTTGTCCCGATCGCTTGAAAGCCTGCCTTCTCAAGAACGCGCGCAGAGGGCAAATCCCACGCGTTCCCAAGCACCAATAGTCTATCCGATTTGTGCAGCTGCTGAAATCGTTCCAATTGGCTCATACACTTTTCCTCCTGGCAGCTATTTTGTAAGGAGACTCCATCAAAATGCCAATTTGTTACCAACAAAAGCGGTCCCTTACTCGTTCTATAAGTATCTAGATAAAGGGAAGGGAGTAGGATTAGGATGAAGCGACGCTGGCTCTCTCTCATTAGCGGCAGCCTGCTGCTTGTTCTTCTGGCAGGGTTCATTTTCGTGCTGACTGAACAAGAGCGCATTTCCAAACGGTTTGCCGGTCATTTGTTCTCGTACCCTCTGCCCGAGAACACAAGCATTATCGAGCGTGACTACTTCTATGGTCATTCGTTCGGCCACCTGCTTGGAAGCGGCGGATATATGCCTGTGATCGTTTCCATGCAGCTTTCCACGAGACTGAGTAAAGAAGATATTATCAAGTACTATAAGGACGCCGCGTTATTCCCTTTCCCAGGCAGTGGGAACAAAGGAGTAGAATTAGAGCTTTACTTCGAAGGCGAGTATAGCCTCCACAAGACCGATGCCGGCTACTATTATACAAATCATAAGGAGCAGATGACGAGGGTGAGTGAATACAAAGATGAAGAAGGTTCAATAAAGCCAGCCCAGCGAGAGAATAACGAAGAGCTCCGCTATATTTTACAGCTCAGCAGCTCCTTCGATTATGTTCTCAACATCGACTAACTAACAAAGTATTATCGACAAAGGGTCAACCATTGGATTCGTCCTTTTGGTATTATACGTTCTTATAAACATACTTCCTAAAGGCGGTAAAACCTTGTTTATCATAAAAATTCTTTGCTTGTTCATTCGTAACCCAGTAATCCAGCTCAACCATGTCGATCCCTTCTAACTTGGCCAAATCATAAATATGGTTCATTAGGTGCGATCCGTATCCTTTTCGCTTTTGGCTCTCCACTATGCTTAGCTGGTGCACAAATACGGATTTCCGTTGTTTAACGAAAGTACCTTGCGAATAGTTTTTCATCTCTATCCATGCGTAACCTAGAGGCTCATCGTTATCCTCCATAAGCAGGAAAATGAAGTTCTCGTTATGCACGAAGCGTTCAAAAGCATCTCTCATGGCCGCAAAGCTATATGCCGTGAAATGTTCGGGATACAAGGCGACATGCAAATCATGTATGGGCTTATTTAGGTTGGCGAGCAGCTCAAAATCCGTGGTTCGACTGATCTTCACATTAATTCCTCCCATTTCACTTTTTTCCATTATACAGCACAAATAGAAGACTGACGATCAATTGTCAGTCTTCTTTTTTAGGCTAAATGAATGTGCTCCATTTAATTGCTACCGTATTCAACACTTCGTTGCCGCTCTACTCTGTAAATGGCGAATGCAACACCCAACGTACAAACCCCATTCGAAGTAACACTGCACTTAAATTATTCTGTTGCTGTTCTTTATTTTTCAATTCCGCATCGTATTTCATCAATTCGATAATCGCCTTCTTGAAGCCGAGCCTCGGATAAGCTTCCAGAATTGTCTTTACGATCTCCTCGGAGAAATCCTCTGCACGCAAACCAAGAATATCCATACCGGCACCAAAATGGACTAATGCGATTTCGGGTTGCTTCTCTCCCGCAATCTCGGATGTGTGTAAGAGAATCGCTTCTCGCACGACATCGATTTTCTCTCGAGAGATCCCATGCGTGGAAAGAAATTTCTCCGCATAGTCGGCACCTTCGTGTTCAAATGAATGATGTCGGCATACATGATCCGTTAACCCAATGTCATGCAGCACCGCGCCGAGAAAAAACAATTCCCGGTCATAGCGAAGCCCATACTTCTGGCCTAGGGCATCCCCAAATGCAAACGTACGCAGGCAGTGATTGTACAGAAAATCAGGAGAAATCTCATAAACCAGGCGAGTTGCTTTTTGAGCCAGCTTACTATCCGGAATCATAATCTGATACACAGAATCCCCTCCAACATACCTCATTAAATTTGATACCGATCGGTCTCAAATATAATAAAGGATGCTATTCCGTTTTACAAGAAGGAAATTTGTTGGCATGTACAAACGTTAGATTTCGGAGGGAGAGAGCTGCCGACGCAACAATCGCGGCGAAGAGGGAATAGGCCTTATGCGGTAGAGCATACGCCTAGATGGTGCATATACTGCTCACAAAAAGGAGGAGTATCGTATGCATCATCCCGATTTTCGTTATGTACAACATGGCCATGGCGTCCCTGTCTACGCCGGAAAGACCTATCGCTATGATTACACGGACGGCAATGTCTTCATCATTCATTTCTTTGACGCCACGCATCGTCATGATGAAGGGATTGCAGGGCAGCATAAGGGACTCAAAGGTTACTATCCGTTTAACTATGTGGAGATCGCCCCGTGCGTTTACTTTATGTATTGGCTGGAAGAAGTCTATACCGTAAGTCAAGTTGTCGATCTGAGTCGGATGCTCGTCTACACCCACTATACCTATGACCGAAATGGCGATCGCCAAAGCTTCTTCCATTGCGGCACGATAACCGAGCTATGTACAGCTCCGCATCATCATCCAAACTCATCTTTCTATTGAACAATGGATAGCCAAAAAATACGACAGGCTTCCGGACGCTCCGGAAGCCTGTTTTCATTATTCTTCTGACCTAGCAATTCGCCGGCAGTTGGATGCCGCGCCAGCCGCTTACCTCGCATTGGCCATACTCATTATCACCGACGGCAACTACCGTGCCGTCCGATTTGAGCCCTACGGTATGCGCACAGCCCGCCGCAACCGCCACGATATCGTGCCAATCACTTACTTCGCATTGGCCATACATATCCCAGCCCACGGCTGTCACCGTTCCGTCCCATCTAAGACCGATCGTATGCCAGTCGCCAGCCGCGATCGCCACCACATCCCGCCAGTCGCCTACGTTGCATTCACCATCCTGATTGCGGCCGACTGCCACCACTGAGCCATTCGATTGAAGGCCAACGGTACGACGCCACCCCGCCGCAACCGCTACGATATCGCGCCAGTCGTCGACCTCGCATTGGCCATACTTATTCCACCCCGCGGCCGCCACAGTACGGTCAGATCGAAGACCGATCGTATGCGCATTGCCCGTGTTCGTCGCCATATGAACATTGCCAGCCGCGACCGCTATCATATCGCGCCAGCCGCTTACCTCGCATTGACCATATTTATTATCTCCGACAGCCGTTACCGTGCCGTCAGACTTAAGCCCAACGGTATGACGACGCCCCGCCGCTATGGTAGCTTTGTGCTGCCGTTGCACCTGCAGCATCGTTACTTCTCCCACAGCTCGATCAACCGGCCTTCGGGATCTTCAATCCAAATAAACGATCCATATTCGCTGCTCTCTTTTTGCTTTGCAAGCGGTACGCCGATTTGTTCAAGATGCTGCATCATCTCGTCGATGCTATCGACTTGGAAATTCAGCATCACCTGCTGCTCGGCCGGAAAATAAGCGTCATCCTCGGCAAAGAACGAGAAGATTGTCTCATTGCCTTCTTTAGGTTTGATCACGGTCCCATTCCAATTTCCGATTTCAAGCTTCAACACGTCGCTGTACCACTTTTTTACACCCTCAAGGTTTTGGGTTCTCCAGAATATGCCGCCGAAGCCATTGATCATCGCATCCAACTCCTGCCTGTCATCAAGTTTTCGGTTCCTTTCTCCATTCTCCCCTTATTCTCCGCCGTTATTGGATTGGCGAAAAATTAGCCGCATACATAATTTTCGACTCTTGTTTATCTAACATCGGCAGCGCAATCGGGACAAACTTTTCCAACCACTCTGGATCACTGTACAGCGCTTTTCTCCGTGCGGCCCGTTGGTTGAGATCCTCATACTCCCAAATATGAATAACCTGATTCAATTCACCGATATCCGTATACCAGTACCCGATTAGTTTGGCGTATTTCGATATGATCGGAAGACCTACTTCCTCAAAATGCTTGATATATTCATTCAACTTCCCTACTTTTACGGTATAGGTTCTCATTTCATATACCATCAGCGAATCCCTCCTTTCTATCCGGTTAGTGATCCCACAACGTAATCTATGCTCCTTCCGATGCTTTCTGGATCTCGGCATAGTCACGTATCTGTTCAGCCAGCCTCTCAAGCTCGGCCTTTGCGGCAGGCGAGGGGCTATTGAGCTGTGCGGCCGTCGGGCTCCGCAAGAAGCGCCGAAACATGGCTATAAGCAGCCCTTCCGGCAGGAACCTCAACACAGAGAATCCGCTAGGGACAGGTTGATTCGGCATAGCAGTCAGGTTCTGCCGCATGAAACGAATCATGCTACGGAGCGCGTTCGGATCGTTTGCCAGCGCTACTGGACCACCCGCCGCGTTCACCGCCTGCAGCAGTGGCACCTCGAAAGCTGCATGCGTCTTAAGCCAGGCATCAATCTTTGGCTCCACCTTGGCGTTGATCCCGGCGGTACGAAACTCCCGTAAGATCCGTTCTAGTCGCGGAGTGATATGACCATCGGATTCACCGATTGGGGTCGGGAATAAGCGAGTTATGTTGTTGGTCGCGCGGGAGCGGACCACGTCGCCGTCCATTGTGCCGGCAGCTGTGGGAAAGCCTAGCAGCACTCGATCATAACCAATCACCGCACCCAGCGGCTCCGCCCCGGCGGCCCAGTTGAGCATGAACAGCACGTCGGCTTCGAGACCAGTCAGTGACTCTAGCACCTCATCCACCTGATGGGTACGGACAAAGACGATGATCAGATCATATCCATCTGTAGGGCGCTCCACGATCGGCACCTTTACGTTCCTTACGACAGGGCTGTCTCCCTCAGCGAGCTGCACCCCGTGCTCACGCAGCGCCGCCAACCGATTGCCTCGAGCGAGGAGCGCGACGTCGTGCCCAGCCTCATGCAGGCGGGCGGAGTACAAGCTACCGAGGACTCCGGCACCGTAGACTAGTATTTTCATAGCATAATCCTCTTTCGTTCGCTTCTGTCATACTCTCTAAGGGCTGGTTTCAATCTTATCCTCCTCGTATCTTGACTATAAGACAACGTGTTGTATGATAAAATCTTACGACTTCTTTTCCCATTCAACAACCAACAAATTCACTTTATTTGTCGGATCGTATTTGCTTGCGAAAGGGGCAAGAGATGAAAAAGCAACCTGAAATAACAGAAAAAACAAGGCAATCATTTATCAACGTTTTTTGTGAACTTTATTGCCAAAAACCGATCGAGAAAATCACAGTACAGGAGATTTCGAACAAGTCGGGATATAACCGAAGTACCTTTTACCAATACTTTACCGATGTATACGATTTGCTTAGTCACGTCGAAAATGAAATATTAGACTATATCCGGGGAAAATTGAAACATACAGAGCAAGGAGAAATAAAACCAATAGAATTGCTCCTACTTTTCGAGGAAAAAGGGGCATCCCTAAATGCTTTATTGGGGGATTACGGAAATTTTCGCTTTATAGAAAAGTTAAAAAGTGAATTTTTTTCTGAAGAGCAAACGTACTGTTTCCCTCAGGATCATTCAGTAACGCCCTATCTTTTGGAATTTCACATCTCAACTTCTGTTTCACTGCTACGTCTTTGGCAGCAAAGGCAAAAAGATTTACCCCCAGATCAATTAATTAGTTTGATCGAGATGCTTTTTACTTCGGGTATTTCATCTGTTAAAAAAAACAGTTGATGTTTTTGATTTGCTATGGAAGTGTATGTTGGATTTTTTTATAGACTATTATTTATTCATGGTATTTTTAGGAATCGTCATCTAACCGGTACATTATTGTTGCCGGTTTTTTGCGTTAGACTGCTGGATGGTTGAACTAAAACAGCCGATCGGCATGATCGGCTTCAGCTAAGCTGATAGCCATGCCTTCTTAGCAGAGCAAAGCACCCACCCGTTCCATGGGATCCAAAATTTTTAGTTTATTCCTTGACAGGAATATTCCCTATTTGGTATATTATGAATGTAAGCAAGAGGCACCGCTAAAACGAGGTGATGGCACCGAATGACGGACAGCACAACGACGTTTAGCGCTCTGGCAGAGCCGAACCGATTACGTATCGTAGATTTACTGGCGGGCGGCCCCCTATCCGTGGGCGAGATCGCAGATAGGCTGCAGTTAAGGCAGCCCCAAGCGTCCAAACATTTGCGCGTCCTGTTGGAGGCCGGCCTGGTGGATGTCGAAGCGGATGCGAATCGGCGGAACTACAAGCTTCGAATCGAGCCTTTGAGAGTACTGGATGAATGGTTGGAACGTTACCGGCGGATCTGGAACGAGCGTTACGACAACTTAGAGCGATATTTGCAACAGCTGCAAGCGAAACCGAAAGCATGAAAACCCAAAATTCGAGGAGGAACAAACCATGACAAACCAAATGCTGAGCAAAGTAGAAGGAAACGTATTGACGCTGGAGCGCGTATTTAACGCCCCTCGCGAGCTTGTATTCCAAGCATTCTCCGATGCGGAACAGCTGAAGCAATGGTGGGGGCCGCGCGGCTGGTCTATTCCCGTATGCAACGTCGACTTCCGCCCGGGCGGCATCTGGCATTACTGCATGAAGTGCGAAGACAAGGCGCAAGGCGATTTCTATGGCATGGAGTCATGGGGCAAAGGCATCTACGCGGCAATCGCAACGAACGAGCAGATCGCGTACACCGACTACTTCTCCGATAGCGAAGGCAATGTGTCTGCGGATATGCCGTCAACAGATATCATCCTTCAGTTCGTGGAATTCGAAGGCAAAACAAAGCTAATTAACCAGGCAACTTACGCGTCCCCGGAAGCACTGCAGCAGGTGCTGGACATGGGCATGGAGCAAGGCATCACGGAAACTTGGGATCGTCTGGAAGAGCACCTGCAGAACGCTCAATAAGCGCAATCGTCGCTGCACAACACAACGAACCGCCCTACCGGCAATGCCGAAGGGCGGTTCTTTTATTTGACGTCTTCCGCTAGCTTAGCCTTCCCTTGATGTGTCTCTGTCGCTTTTGTTCAACAGGGATGATCGTCGCCATGATGCTCAACTCAGATCGTGAAATCATTTTCTGACTTTATATGAATGGCTTCTTGCAAAAGTCTTTGGAGAACAGCAGCAAAAACAGCGATCACCATAGAGGCGAAAATAATGAGCAAGCTGAATGGCATGAAACTTGGCGGGTCCACTCTCTTCGCCATGAGATAGTAGAGCGGCATACCTAGCAGGTACACGGCGCTGATTGTGACGGCACAGTATTTTATATTCGTTAACGCCTTTACGGATAATGCCGAGAACGCTTGGTTCTTATCCATATAGCTTAAAAGGTTGAAAGCTTGATACAGCGCAATGTAAAAAGGTATCGCCGCCGCGTACATATCGAGTAGAACGAGAGATTTCATATAAGCGATAGCTGGATACGATTCCCCTGCGAAGCTCCCGATCCTCGGCACTACAAATATGCAAAAAGCAAGGACTGGAATTCCCATAAGAATAACAGCCATCTTCAAAAAGAGTGTTGTTCCCCGTTTCACAAAGAGCACCTCGCTAATTTAATTATAACATGACTTTATCACAGGATTTATTGTTTTACAATAAATTAGTATTGTTTATTGCTACATTATTATTGTAATGAAGTGTCCCTCTAATACAAAGCAAAAAAGGGGCCATCCCGCACGGGATGGCCCTCAAACTTTCTATTATATGATCGGCCTACTTCATTACAGGCCTGTATCCATCACGACAGACGGCTGAACGCCTTGCTTCTTTGCCGGCCGCTTGAGCGTGAACGCCAGCAGCAATCCTGCTGCCGCGAGGATGGCGATCATCAGATACACATTGTGAAACGCGTGTGCCATCGCGTCCGGAATCGGCGTCTCGCCTTGGCGGGCATAATGATCGGTGCGGCTGACGAGCAGCGTCGTCAATCCCGCTATGGCGAACGACCCGACGACCTGCTGGGCAGCGTTCGTCAACGAGGTCACCCTTCCGACCAGCTCTTTTGGCGCTGTTTGGATTAAGTGCGTATTCAAGGCGATGAAGGATAGCCCCGTTCCGAACCCGATCAGCGCACGAGGAGTCAAGAACAACCACGGACTGTCGCTCGGATCGATGAGCGAGAGCAGATAGGCGCCGACCGTAATCAAGATCAACCCTCCGATCACCAGGGGACGTGCGCCGATTCGGTCAAACAATCGACCGCTGAACGGCATCATGACAGCGGAGGCCAACGCCTGCGGCAATGTCCATAATCCTGCCTCGAACGCGCTCATTCCCATCAGACGCTGCATGAAATACGGGATGGCGAAGATCAGCCCGAACATGGCGAATTGCATCACCCACTGCACCACGATCCCGCGCGTAAATTGCATGGATCGGAAAACCCTTAGCTCAAGCAAAGGCTCTTGCTTGCGCCGAAGTTCGATGATCGCGAATAAAACCATCGCCGCCGCGCCTACGGTTAGACCGGCGATCGTCTTCGCGGAAGACCACCCCTCTCCCGCCTCGCTCAGCCCGTATGACAGCCCGCCGAAGGCCAGCGGCGCAAGCGCAATACCCGCGAAATCCAGCGGGGCGGAAGCTTTTCTCGGGAGATTCGGCAAGAACATGGCGCTCATGACCACGCCGATGATTCCAACCGGGATATTGATTAGAAATATCCATTGCCAATTGACGTAGTCGACCAGATACCCGGATACGACCGGTCCGAGCGCCGGCGCGAGCAGTACCGGCAGTCCCATCATGCCCATAATCTTCCCCACCGATTCGGGTGGACTGATCCGGTAGGTCATCGCGAAGGCGATCGGCACGACCATCCCGCCGCCGAGACCTTGCACGATCCGGAAGACGATCAACTGCTCCGCCGTGTTTGCGAATGCACACAGAATCGAACCGACCGTGAATAAGATAATCGACACGATAAAAGTCCGCTTCGCCCCGAAGCGGTCGGAGAACCATCCCGCCATAGGAATCACGACAGCCTGAGCTAGCGAATAGCCCGTGATCGTCCATTGAATGAGGCTCAACGGGCTATGCAGGTCATCGGCTAGTACCGGAATGGCAACATTGACCGCCGTTGTATCCAATATCACCATGAATAACCCAACGACAATCGCGATCAGCGGAGCAAGGAGCGAACGAACGGGTAAAGACTCGCCTATACTGGCTTCTGCGGACATGTACATCTCCTCCAAACGTAATCATTTGCTTGCAATTAAAATAGCACACCATTTCATACAAAGTAAACTAATTTTATAAAAAAAGTTCAATTCGTAAAGTGTGTGTTTATAATGCTTAAGAAATGTACTATACTTAAAATTGGTCATCCAGGAGGTGCTGCAGAATGTCGGAAACCCCATGCGATCCGTTATTCGATAAACGGGAGAAGCTTGTCTTGCGCTTAATGCCCTATGTCCAGAAACACGGCTTCAGCACGTTGAAAATGGACGAGGCCGCCAAATATATGGACATCAGCAAAGCGACGATGTATAAATATTTCGCTTCGAAGGACGAAATAGCGGAATGTATCATTGATAAATTCGCGAGGTTCGTGTCCAATCAAATGTTGTCGGAGGCTCCTCCGACACTGTCCCCGGAGCCGCTCTCGCGGCCATCCGCCGAAGAACTCAAGTTCTACAACGAATCGTTCGCCCAAGCGTTCAAGCTCACGATTAAGCTGTCCTTTTACTTGACGGATGCCCTGCTTCAGGATCTGAACGCGACTTATCCTGACTTGTCGGTCAAGCTAGCGCAAGCCGTAGAGCTATGCAAGAGCAAGCTCGCCGACTACTTCGATAGCGGCATTGCGCTTGGCGTATTTTTCCCGATCAATACGCGCATATATCTCACCCAAGTCGATCTTGTCTTTCGCAAGCTATCGGATCCCAAGTGGCTGATGCTGCACAATCTCACGCTGAAGCAGGCGCTGATGGACTTCTACAAGACGATGAAGCACCAGGTTTTCTACGAGAAATGGATGGACGAAGACGACTCCGCGATCGACCTCTATTTCGACAACTTGATCGCGAGAATGCGCGCATACGATTGATCCCCTCGTTATGCGCAATATGCAAAGAGCCTCCTTCGCTATAGAAGGAGGCTCTTTGCATGTTAGCTTAGGAAAAAGTAGCCTTATATCCCTATACTGTCATTGGATTGAATTCATTAACTCGTAGAAATATTTAGGTTCTTGAGTTTTGTTAAGACGGTACCAAGCGTCTAATGTTTTGGGAGAAAATACATCTAGCACTTTTAAAACATGAACAGAAAATTCTAATGGAGCTACTCCGGATGCAGTGATCAATTTCCCATCGGTAACAGCAGATTCCACTTTGTAATATTTTTCGCCCGTATAAGAAGGGCAAATCATTTTAAGGTAGGCCAAATCATTGCTTGTGTGCCAACGTGAATCTAACAATCCTGCTTGAGCAAGTCCGAAGGTAGCACCGCAAATTGCTCCAACTATTATTCCTTCCTTTAAACACATCTCGGCAATTTTTAATACGGGCGCGTGAATAGCTTCCGTCCATGTATTTCCACCAGGTAAAATCAGTGCATCCACGCTCTTAATGCTGCACTCATCCACTGTAATGTCAGGCATTATTTTCAATCCGCCCATTGTAGTTACTGGAGTCTTTTCGATCCCAACGGTGACTATTTTTGCCGGAGCCAGCCCTTGTCTGAAGTATCTCCCAGAGTTCAGTTCGGCGGCTACATAACCTATCTCCCAATCGGACATGGTATCAAACACATAAAGATATGCGGTATGATTCATTTTCTAAATGCTCCTCATCAAATTTAGTAGGTACCAGCAACCATTCATCTGTAATGAGCGGGTATCCTTATAATAAAACAACTTCACTGACAACTGCTGTCAGTGAAGTTGTTAAGCTTGATAATATTCCATTAACTCTGAAGCAAGCGCCACAAGCTTATTCTTTAGATTCTGTGGCTCTATCACTTGAATGGATTTCCCATAGGGAAGAAGGATATTCGGAACATGTGCATACAGGTATTCTTCCTCAAGTAAAAAAATGGCTTGCGTCGATGTCCGCTCCTGCAAATGATGCTCCAAAAACCAATGTATGCATAAATCATCCAACGCCTCTGCCCTACCCCCAATAATGAAAGTAATCAATCCGGATTTACCTGCTACATCAGGTAACAGAGTGTTAATAAAAAAAGTACGCGCTGAAAAACCACCGGGACGCTTAAAGGAGAATGGCGTGCGTGTGATGTTCAGTATGCGTTCTACCCGAAAGCTGCGGATCTCATTGCGCAGGTGGCAAAATGCAATGGTGTACCACTTATTGTTCCAATTCACGACTCCATAAGGGTCTATTACCCTATTGGGGGATTGCTCATCATGACGGTTGCGATAAGAAATGTCTACAGACCATTCATTGGCTACAGCGTGCTCCAATTCCTGCAATACCGGCTGAACCGCAGGGTATCCCCTTCGGTTTATGACTCCAAATCCGGCTACATGATAGCTTAGTAACCTTTCCTGCTCCTGATTCGAATACATTTTTAACTTGGATGTTGCATTCTCTAATGCCTCACTCGAAGGATATCCGGCTTCTTTGGCAAATAGGGCAGCATGAAGCAGTGACTTTTTTTCATCCATACTAAATAGCAGAGGAGATTGGATAAAATTGTGCAGCAAGCTATACCCGCCATTGTGCCCTGTGTCGGATATGATAGGGACGCCACTGGCACATAGTGCATCAATATACCGATAAACTGTTCTTATATTTATCTCTAATTTTTCCGATATTTGCTTTGCAGTCAATTTCTCTCCCGAATTCAACATCCATAGAATTGTTAGCATATTATCATTTTTCGGCATAACATAACCCTCACCTTTGCTTACCACTATACTTAACTTCTAACAAGCACTTTAAGTGTTTGCTATTCCCTTATTCTGAGCCTAGTAGTGTTGATACCTCCTGAGTTCTCTTATATTAAGTCCATTATACATTTCATATAAAAAGGAGCGCAGCCTATTTAGGCTCGCTCCCCCATCGTAGATTCAGCATCGCCCGCCTGATCGATCTGCTTCCAGCCGCGCCACGGCGCGCCGCGCTCGATCTGCCGGCAGCAGGAAGATCAAGACCGCAACGAGTGAAGCCGTCAGGAAGATGGCCGAGCCTCCGATTGAGACGGAGATCGCATGGGCCATAGACGTATCCGAAGTCACTGCCGATCGGTTCGCCGCCTCGAAGACGGTGATCAGAACCGCGAGCCCGAGCGACGCTCCGGTCTGATGCGCGACGTTGACGAGCCCGGATGCCGCTCCTGCATCCTTGGCTTCCACACCGGACAACATTGAATGGATCAAGGCGAATTATACCCGAACCTTCTCGATCGATGAGGTTGCCAGATCGTCCAACATGAGCGTATCTGGACTGCATCACAAATTCAAAGCGGTCACGACGATGGCTCCTCTGCAGTATCAGAAGCAGCTCCGTCTCCAGGAGGCGAGACGCCTCATGCTAAGCGGCTCCGTGAACGCGACGTCCGCCGCGCTGGAGGTCGGATACGAGAGCCCCGCACAATTCAGCCGGGAATACCGTCGGCACTTCGGGCTTCCTCCGCTACAAGACATTAAAGCTCTACACCGATTACCTGTACCTGAAGCGTTCGAGTCCAGCTAGCAACCTTCAATTCCACGAAGTAATTCCCGCTTCCCGCAAGCGCAGCGAAGGCAGCCGATCTTCATGGTCGGCTGCCTTCGAGGACAGATTCCTTAACCTTTTCTGTTGCCAACCGATTTAAACAAGGTCTCATTGAAGCCGGCGATCTTGTATGATACCTTGGATTTTCATTCCTATGCCCAATCGCGCAACGACAAACAGCCGGTCCTCGCGGCCGGCTGCATTCAGGGTCATCATTAAGCTATAAAGTACGTACCCTTTAGTCCGCTGGATCAACCGCACAACTAGACGGGTACGTAGGTCAATCGGATCACCTGCTCGCCAATGCGATCGCTTGCCACAAGGCGCAGCGGCGGCCGCGGACCGGCGAAGAACGGCTTGCCGTGACCTAGCACGACGGGATGAAGATAGAGTCGATACTCATCAACGAGACCGAGCTCCGTTAGACTGTGTGCGAGCTCCGGCCCGGCAACTTCAATCTCCCCTTTATACTGAGCCTTCAGGCCGCGTATGGCCGCTGCGAGGTCGCCTTCGATCAGAGTAGCGTTCGGACCGACGGACTTTAACGTCCTCGACACCACCCACTTCGGTTTGCTTTGCCACGCCGCCGCGTATTCTCGTTCCGGTGCATCCCATTCCGACTGGTCTTCGTCCCAATATCGCATCGTCTCGTACATACGGCGCCCATACACGCAGCCCGTCAGGCCGCGCACGTCGTCGATGAAATGACGGTACAGCACGGAGTCGGGCTGAAATGCCATGTGGTCGACGAATCCGTCCAGAGACTGGTTCAATGCGTAAACGATCTTTGCCATGCGACTAGCTCTCCTCCCTAGGTTTTCTCGCACATTCATCATCAGGATTAGAGGTTCTAATTGCAGCCTCGATTACCTCTCCATTGTATCTTCCAACAGCATGCACAGTTTCTCATGGATTGCTAATGTGCACAGGCCAGGCGAGTCTGAACGGAGTCTTTCCTTTCACAATGGATAGTAAAGTAATGTTTATTCCTTTTTTATCTTGGCTACATGCTCTGATCTAAGTACAGGATCAGTAATATTGGAACCCTGAATTGTTTCATAAATTCTTTGTACTTCAGCATCAGTCAATAATACTTTATCTGAAGTAGCTCTAATTCTATTTATCTTACGACTAATAAACTCTGATAGTTCTGTATCATAAACAATTAACTCATTGGATTCAATCTTTCTTAGATCAGGATC
Organism: Paenibacillus aurantiacus; assembly: GCF_042431225.1. NCBI lineage: Bacteria > Bacillati > Bacillota > Bacilli > Caryophanales > Paenibacillaceae > Paenibacillus > Paenibacillus aurantiacus. Next base: position 15,328 of record NZ_JBHMDO010000003.1, read on the forward strand.
AATACTAAAGCGACATCGCATAGTAAATGAGATCATTGAGATATATAGTAAGTCAGGAAATTCAGATAATACACGCTCAATTGCTTTAATATGTCCATAGTTTTGTTTTAAAGGATTGAACATGTTGAATCTATTACTAACCCGCCAATACTTATCCGTACGGCCTCCTTTAATTTCTCCGTTGTAGTTCTTGGTTTCAATGACGAACAATCCGTTCGGTGATATGACAATATGGTCAATTTGAGAATATCCGGTACGAGATTTGGGGTTTTTAATCATAATATCACTTAGGTATTTTGTATCCTTTGGAAGTTGATCAAGTTGAATGTTAATTTTATACTCACCGAGTTCTCCAATTCTTGATGAATCAATTGTTCGTTTCTTAGGCGTGTTTGGTGATGTGGGTTTTCTAGAGGTCTTTTGGGCTTCTTTTTCGCTGGACAGTTTAAACCACGACAATATTTTCTTAAACATCTCGCCTATTCTCCTCTATTATGAAATAACCTGAATTTCACTTATTAGCGCCAGGTGTTTCCTAGCCCTAATTACTTCATCGGAACACAAGGATTCTATTATTAGTTAATATTACTATCGCCCGACATTAGAAAAGGCAACCGACCATGTGGTCGACTGCCGTCGTGGGTTTATTCAGCTATCGTCTCCCGATAGTTCAATCATTGCTCGCATCCTCTGGATTTATCTCCTGTAGAAATTCGTCATCACCAACTATTTGGAGCACTGGTTGTTCGAAAGCCTGTCTTATGAGGTCAATATTGGATCTGAGGTCTTCATAAGAATACCTATTCATAACATTCTTATCCCAAGTCCAAGAGGTTGGTTTATCCTCATCGTCATAGTAAACTTCACAAACGGCATAAGATGTGAATTCTTCATTCCATTTCTTTTTGAGAACTCTATATCCCCATCTACTCATTGTTCGGTTCTCCTTCTGCCACTCTTCACTAACGTCTCCCGTTAGTTCAACAACCTTTGCTAATTTAGTCGCTTAAATCCGAAGAGATCGAGTAATGTGTAGAAGAATCGAAGCGTGTCTTCCTGCGAAGAAATTTTATCTTCATACGCTTCAAATAAAGCATTTGCCTGCGCATGAGTCTTATCTAAATTCCCTCCATAAAACCCATAAGCAGCACGCGCAAGCGTCCAAGCAAATGAGGAACATTTAAGGCGTCTCTTTTTAGAAGGCTTACCTGCAGTCATTTTCCAAGCCCAGACTTCTGCCAAAGCAATAAAAGCCATTTCAGGAGTGCCGGTACTGAATTCTGGACGAAAACCTTCATCTAACCCAATCAGTTTCACTTCTTCCAAACCGATAGTTTTATTCAGAGCTACAATTAAGTCCTTTCGCATTAAGTCCCGAATCGTTGGAAAATGGACACTGGATAAGTTGAGCAAATCGTTCTTCCAGAACCATAAATCATCCGAATCCTTTATATTCGCGAAATCAATTATAAGAACCTCATCCAACTGGCTTTGTGTTAAATCCAGTAGTCCCTTACTAGTTTGTTCTATGGTCGTAAACATTGGAGTTTCTCTATAATAACAAACCCCGTCCTTACAACCGTAGACTAACGTGTATCCAGTATCTTGGTAAATCATTGTTTCTTCGAAGTCAGCAGGTGAGGCTTCCTTTACATAATGAACGAATGAGTGTGCCACCTGTTTAGTAAAGGGATCTATCCCAGGACTCCCAATTGCAAGACCACTGGGGCCTTGATATACAGTCAAATCATACGATTGTCCAGCATTGTCCGTAGCTGTAATGACATACTGAAACGCATTTTCTGCATCAGAAGTTTTATAATCGGGTTGTCCAAACAAGGTCAATAATGAACCCCTGAATTGAGCTATCTCATTTCCAGATTGGATTTCTGGAGTGAGAATTTTTGAACTTCCGAAAAAAATATTATGGTTATTACTCACACAAAACTGATACATCATATAGAATTCCTTTCTATTTGATATACGATCTTCTAACTTCCATAATACGTAAAAATGGGATAAACAACAATTAGTCGGTTCCATAAGGAATCATAGAACTACTCGTAATCATTGAAACTAATCTGCCCGTTAGTTCAACAAAGACAGCCGATCGTTGTGATCGGCCGCCGCTGAGATTTATTCAACTATCGTCTCCCGATAGAATTCCTGTAAAACGAATATTTTGGCGTTTGAACAAAAAGGAGCGCCTCCGGTACGATGGGGTTACGCACGAGGTCAAAAGCCTCAAAAAGCCCATCAGGAGGTCGCTCTACTATGAAGTTTAAGGCACAGGACAAGCAAAATCAACTCATTGAAAACATTACCGTTTCACACCTTGTCATCGGCGTAGATATCGCCCAGGAAGTTCATGTGGCTCGAGCTGTCAGCTTTCGAGGAATTGCTTTAGGCGCTCCGCTCGAGTTTGGCAACCATTGTGAAGGTTTTAAGTTATTCGAGCGTTGGGTGCAGGATCTGCTCCAGTCCTACAGTCTGAGCAGCATCATCGTTGGCATGGAGCCGACCGGCCACTACTGGTTCAGCCTTGCACGCTGGCTTGTCGAGCAAGGCATTGAGGCTGTTTTGGTTAATCCTCATCTCGTCAAAAAGAACAAGGAAAACCGGGACAATACGCCTTCTAAAAGCGATCGCAAGGACGCGCTGATCATCGCGGATATGATCAAAAACGGGTACTACTCTCCCGTTCGCTTTCATCCAGAAGCCTACGAGGAACTACGTATTCTCATGGCAAACCGCGAGACGGTTACCAAACGCTTGAACAGTGCAGTTAACCAAATTCATCGCTGGGTAGATATCGTTTTCCCCGAACTGCGCCAAGTCTTCAAAATCCTTACCTGCACAAGTGCAATCGCAACGCTCAGACTCTTTCCTTTGCCCAGCGAGATCAGTCGGTTAAACACAGAACAAGTTTTGGTCGGTTGGAAGCAATATGTTAAACGTCATGCTGGCGTTAAGCGTGCTGAACTGCTCATTACACTAGCGAAGTCCAGTGTTGGTGCCACCCAGTCCCTCCGCGCATACAAGCTTCATCTTGGCCATCTGCTAGAGGAATATGACCTGGCTCAGCGTCAGCTTGAACAAATTGAGTACGAGCTGAACGGCATTCTTAAACGTATTCCATACGCAAAGAAGCTGCTTGAAATACGGGGCGTCAGTGCTACGTGTCTTGCGGGTGTTCTCGGTGAGACCGGTGATTTAAGCGGCTATTCGCATGGAAATGCACTGCTTCGGCACGTTGGACTGAATCTTGCGGAGGCTAGTTCTGGGAAGTGGCGTGGAAAGATGGTGCTCAGTAAACGAGGGCGTACACGTCTGCGTCATTTTCTCTATCTCATGACGATGTGCATGGTCATGACAAACCCGGAAATTGGGGCTTTACACCGCTACAATGTGGAGGAAAAGAAGCTGAAAAAGATGAAATCCATCATGAAGTTATGCAGCAAAGTAGCTCGTCTGTTAGTCGGCCTAGCTAAGAGTAGCGAGGCCTATGATTCAACCAGAGTTTTCCCGCAAGCAGCCTAAGATCGGTCGATCCTCATCAGCTCATGCATTCGCAGGATGACAAGAAGCACGGAGTATCGGGAGACGTTGCGCAAAAGGGCTATGACCCGTTCCGATAGAAAGACCGACCTCCACCCCGTAGTTAGATGTGACGAAGGAATGAAAGGGCTATGACCCGTTGAGACATGGGAGCGAGAATCGCTAGGGCGACGTGGAGACGTGCGTATAATGGAACAATATGGGTGGCGTAGTTTTCACCTTTATTCCCGCATGCCCATTTTTACTTCTGTCCGCCGCCGACTCCTCTCACATCGTCTTCTTCATTCTAACTACAGGATGAAATCCTGCGAATTCAGGAGTCTGAGTGAGGAAACTGAATCATTTCGAGGGAGCGTAACGATGGATTTAATATGACCTACTTTATAAGGATCACATCTATAAAAATAATAGCGAGTCCAACGGGTAGAGTTAGGTAACCTCCAACCTTTACTGCTTTTTTTGATCTAACCCCAATGAAATTTAAACTTAATAATTTTTCTGGGATTGTGATTTGCAGAACACCAGAAATTACGCCAATTATTCCGATCGTTGATAATGGACCCAATATTGCATTCTCCTTCTATATACATCCCCAATTAGTTTTCAATTCGATTAAAAATGATATCCCTTACGCTGTCCCTGCCCAATAGCGTGACGAACGCGGACGCTGCAAGTCATGATTCGATTCAGCTAACGTTCCCGTTAGCGCAACAATCAACTAATTATCGAATGTAATGATTAGTCTAACATCCGAAGGGTCCTTACTTCCAATAATACGATTTAAGGCATCCAAAAATCTCCGTCCACATTCCCGATAATTAACCGATTCAATTATTTTCTCGCCGTCCATAGTCTCATCTTCATATTCAAACACTTGGTCCCAGTTATATTCTATCAGTTCTTTTGCAGTAAACCACGTAGTACTATGACCTTCTAAAAGTATGATTTGAGGCGGGATCTTTGGGCTAACGTCTTCGGGCAACCCACGTGGATCACAGATATAAGGCATGTTCTCGGGGTTACGTTGATTGGCCAAGATTGCAAAGAGCTCATAATTTCTATCTGTGAAGACCATATCCTTTCTTAGGACCATCCAAATCAGGGGTTCGTCGATATCAGGAACGTCACCTGCCCAACTGCTTGTTTATCAGTGGATACCCATTTGCTAATTCTGTTTACACCTTCATTTTCATACACTTTTTCTTCTGCAAAACAATGAATATCCGTTCCCATTATGCACCTCTAGTTATTACCAGGATATGAATGTAATTCTGGTTACATCCACGTTATCCTGCTCGTTAGCGCAACGACGACAGCCGATCTATCTGACCGGCTGCCGTCGTTGATTGTTGAGCTATCGTCTCCAGTTAGTTTAACAAAGACAGCCGATCGTTCTGACCGACTGTCGTAATGCCTTATTAGACGCCCCATTAACCCAACGTCACAAAGGTTAGGAGTTATATTCAATTTCATCGAGTCCTTCAACTGCGTAATACCCTTGTAGGTCAACTGATAATCCCGCCGTACCTGCCGACCAAGAATAATTAACCCATATTGATCTTTTATTTGGAAAGTTAATTACATAACCCATGTTCCCAAAAGAAGCAGCCTCGTTAAACCCTTTAATTTGTTCAAATTGAATGCCTTTCTTTTCTAACTCAGAGGCGAGGTCAAATCCTAGTTCTTGAGAGTTAATGGGTATAGATAAATTAAATTCATTGACGCCAGCCCTCGGACCATATAAATGAAGATCCCAATAGGTTGGTTCAACGGTTTTCTCTAATCTAGGTATCCAATTCCCATTAATTAATACTAGAAGTTTACCTCTCCGCTCCCCATTCCCAATTCCCTCTGTCTCCCACTCAATATTCTCATTGTCCGAGAGCACTTTCCAATCGTTTAACGTTGTAATATTGCCACCATCATTGTCTATTGCTAATAACTTTAACAGATCTATAATATCAATTCCTGAAACGCCCTTAACTTCATTAGTAGCAGTCAATTGTTGTTGTAGTGTTGCAATGGTGTTTTCTGATCTCTGATATAAATAAAAAGTAGTGATATTAGAAAGAATTAGTACGAATATAAGTAGTGCTAGTATCTTTTTCAAATATCGCATCTCCAATTTTCATTATTCTCTACTCACATCCCCATTGGGGCAATTCATGCCAGCACTGGTCCTTCCTGAGCAGGGATGCCCTCAGGAATAACACGCTAACCTCCCTCTATGGAGAATCGTTTTCCTCTTAAATACGCCTGTTTTCTTAGGTTTTGAACGTTTTTCTTTCGTACGTAACAACAGCTGAATGGAACAAGGTTGTAGAAGATGCAGAATATGGGGCGGGGAAAGTGAAAAAACATATCCACTCAGACCACTCACTCAAAAAAATGGTCGTTTTGGATCTCCACTTCGCCTCATGGAGGTCAACCCTCCCATGTCTCACAGAGTCTTCGCTCCCACATTCCTTCATTCAACCTGTCCATGAGGTGGAGGTCGGATATGCTGCCCGACAGGATCTTCGTCCGTATGTTAGTGTTGTTCCGACTCATCCGTGCTTCAATTGTCTGTTCCTTCGTTATCTACGTTCGTCTCCTATGAAAACCATGAATTTAAGCTGCTAACGAAACTTCCGTGAACCGAGGGATATCCTGCAACATCTTTTCTTCACTGTACCGATGACCTTTTTTCAAGACACCAAAGAGAATTCGAATCAGCTTGCCGCAAAGCGCAATGAGCGACTGCATCTTTTTCAACGGATTATCTGGCCGTTTGGTGTAGTACTGATGCAAAGCCTTAAACGCTCGGTTCTTAGCCACAAGTGGCATCATGACGCGAAATAGCAGCGCTCGCAACCGCTTACGACCTCGCTTCGTGATCTTCGTTTGTCCCTTGTGTTTACCGGACGTGTTTTCTTTGAGGTTCAAGCCTGCGAGCTTAACGATCTGTTTGGGGTGCCGGTAACGTTCAATGTCGCCAATTGCAGCGAGGAAACCGGCTATACTGTCCCGGCCAATCCTTTAATCGCCAGTAGTTGCTGCACATGCAGGACTTGCCCTAAAAGCTCATCCAGCCTTGCCTCAAGCTCTTCAAACTTTCCTTCAAGCAACTCGTACTGTGTTAACAACAGCCTAAGCTCGAGTTTTGCTAGTGCTGTACCTTCTCGTAAACCAACGGAACGGCTTGCCGCTGCTTTCAGACTTCTCATACGCTCGATGCCGAGACCTCGCTTGGCAACCTTCCTGAGATGACTCAGTAAGGCTTCCTCCGACTCCGAAACCAGCTCATGCGGCAACAAACAGAGACTAAGCATTTGGCGTGCGGACTTGCATTCCCAATCTTTAAAAACCGTGAGGAACTCTGGAAAATACCGATCCAACCAGTTATGGACGCGGCCTTGAACCACGCGCAAGTCCGTCGACAAGTGATCGCGAATTTTCATCGCTTCCCTTAGTTCGGCATAGATGCCCTGGGGAAGATTAGGTACGGCGTATCTTCCGTCTTTGACGAGCTGCGCGATGACTTTAGCATCTTTGATGTCGTTCTTGGTTGGCGAATTGTCATCCAACTCTTTGCTTTTCTTCACATGGAGCGGATTAACGATAGCGCACATAACGTACTGCTCTCTTAGAAAATGGGCCAGGTTTAGCCAGTAGTGCCCGGTGCGGTCGGTTCCATGCCAACGATGACGTCTTGGAACCTTCACGGTCGTTCTCAAACGTAATGGGCTTCCCGAACTCGACTCCGCGGTAGTCTTGTGCGCGAGCGACATGTTTGAATTTAGCGATGTCTACACCGACAATTAAAGTAGAGGAAGTGATTTGATTAATGCGTTCATTTTGAGTAGAATTCATCTTGTAGTCTCCTTGGTTTGTTTTTGGATCCGGTCGCTGGCCAGCATCGTGGACCCATTAACATCATACCAAGGAGTCTTTTTGTTTCTCATACCTCGTATTTCTTCAATATAGGAATGCTGCCCTTTAGCTTAATGGAAAAAGCTGCTGCGGCGGCAAACTGATCCCTGAATCGCTGAACTAACGCTCTCCCGTTAGCTTCACTGTAACTTTCATCGTGCCAAACTTTCGCAAAGAGCCTTATAAGCACGCACCGCGATATTAGCATCGTCCGCAAGGATGGTGATTGAATCCTCTAGATAAGAGACAATTATTCGCATATCGAATTCTCTCTCTCCCTCAATCCAGTAATAAATTTGATAAATCTCTTCTTCTTTACTTGAGCGCTCTAGTATCACTTCAGCATCTTTAAATTCATCAACTATTGCTTCAGGAAGAAATGGTAGATAAGTACGCGAACCCAGAGGCCTCCTGTATCCGTAGATAATTAATTTGTTTTCCAAGTCTCCAACAATTCTATTCGCCATGCCATCTTTAAGCTCCCATTTCGGATTATGTACAACAGAGGTCCCATCTCCACTTTTCGATCGAGGACTGGTCAAGCGCTGTCCCAGATGCACGAGGAAGCTAGTGCACTGTGGAGCTACGGGGTGATAATTATTACGGGGGAGCAGCTGCCACAGCAAACTGCTCCCTGATTAAACTATCGTCTCCCGTTAGTTGAACCAACTAATGCAAATTGTATCGTTTTTTAGGATTGTGGCTTCTACTAGCTAATCATTGTCATCATTTTCTATAATCATATCGTAAATAAAAACAGCAATGCTCTCCCATTCTCTAATAGCTTCTCCTCCTTCATGAGTCATTTGGACGATACGACAATCTTCACGAATAGCATCGTTTACTAGAAGGGCATACCAATCTCCATCAGCTCTTTCAGCTACCGAAATGTGTATTTCATTAAAGGGAGCATCCATTTCTCTTAGTTCTTTCAGTTTGTCTTTGCTAAAAGTGATTATCGATTCAGCAGGTATGAGTCGGCAATCGGAACTTAGATAACCCCCATTAGTTTTCTTTAATAGATCCACCCAGTAAGTTGGTAGCTGTATTTGCATTTTTTCTATCTCCTTGAGGCTGAGACGCTTGCAAAAGTCCTCAGGGCGCTTTTTCCTCTCGCTGTTCACAAGCGAAAGTATTTGCTTCATAGTAAATTTCTTCATCGGTTTATCTATCTGATCATATAGTTCTTTTTCTTTCTTATGAAGTTCCTTAATTTCCTCAAAGGATATACTTCCGATTTCTTTCTTCTCCCCGTAATAAAAGGGGGGAGTTAGTGTTTCGCTATCCAATAACAGTGCCCCTTCAGGCAACTTATCCACAATTTGAATGAGTTCTAGCCTATCTTGCGAGCTAATGATGTGATTGCTGATCAGAACCTCTTTCGCTCTTTTACTAATATAGAAGCCTTGATAGCCCTTAAAATGTCCAAATGCAAAATCTGTGGTTGGGAGATATGCTTTAAGTAACCGCTCTTGATAGTGAACTCTAAACGAATCTGGATCACATAAGCTTAAGTATCGTTGCAGGGAACGAGGTAAATCGGCTTCGGGGCGTAGGCAATCAGCCGTAAAACTGGTTACGCCTATTCTTCCTAGAGAATTCGGGTATTTCTCACTATCTCGCAAATAAACAGAGTCAATATCGACCCACGGGGAGTCCAATCCTCTGCCAATGAAGGTAGTTGCGACGGGCAAATACCATTGCTTGGGAGGAGCAAACTTACCGATATCTTTACACCAAATAAACTCCAGCCCCGTTAAACCATTCTCTTCTATAACCCGCTTGAACTTCTCTGATACGAACGGACGTGCGTAAATTCCACTACCCGCATCAATGTTCGGCAATATATTAGAAGCGTTACAACATATTATATGACCCTGGTAATCTGTATTATCGATTGATTTTATCGGTACATATTTGAACCACTCCGCCTCTGCTTCTTCCGGTTGCTGTTCATATGCGCAATTATAGGAGAAGGTAATTCCATTGTTTAGCGCATATTGTTCAAGTGCATGCATGAATTGCTCGAACATGGGGTCTTCACTATCTATTCTCCCTGTACCAGCAAACCCGCATTCAACCCCATACGGGGCAGTAAATTGCTTAACGAAAGCCTTTCTCCTGGCTTGATCTTCCTCATCCATCCAGTTGACTTCCTCGAACCCGATGGAAAAATAATAATATTCTTTCATATCAGATAATCTCCCTTTACAGTCTATAACTTTTCCTATCATATAATAATGAAACTCACTACATATGCTGCTTAGCAAGAATATGGATCATGAATTCAATTTCCATAAATCCTAATCAGACAAATTAATGTTAACACGTTTTGGAACTAAACTGCCCAATAGCTCAATCATTTCTTCGATGAACGCTTTTTCATATAATAAACCGTGATAAAGGCATCCTCATTAAAACCAAACTCCCTGCTTTCAATTACATAAGTTTCATCAAAGATATCGATCACATCACCAGGTACCAGGGTAGGTAGTGAAATTTTTGTTTCCTGTTCAAATAAACATTCATCACCGACAAAGAAACGAGTGATAAAAAAATCAATTGGCGGAAACGCAGGTTCATACTTACTAATCTCCAACACTTGTCACCTCGTTTGATTAATCTTCAACATCTGGCACTCAAATGAAGAAGGAGCATCTGCCGCGGCGGCAAGCTGCTCCGGATCAATGAACTGAAGTCCTCGTTGAATGAAAGCCGCTTGGGCACTACATTCTTACATAATGAAAAATGGTTCCATAGTATTTCATAAACCGCTTATAATCGTCGTTTCTTCTCATAACGATTATAGTCGGAAAAGCGTTTACTTTACGCTGCTTTAATTCGGAAAATAAATCCGTCTGTACGGTGCAATGAAATTCCCCTGCATCATACTGCACAAGCAGCGGTGGTGACTCCGCTAAATGCTCGCCAGTACCAAGTGAGAGACACTCTTCGATATTTATCCCATTCAGCTGAATGAGCCTTAGCGGAAACTTAACGACTCCAAAATAGAGATATTCATCCTGCGTGAATGCATCTAGGGTAGGTTCCGCTTTTCGGGTTAGCAGCAAATAACATTGCGTCCACTCTTCGAGCAAACCGGCCTCCGTATATTGAACGGCTGAACATAGGGTCGGGGCATAGGTGAAATGTCTTTCGGTTTTCTTCGAATAGATGATTTTCTTAACGGAATCCAAGGATAGATAGTATTCGTCGGCAAGCTCCGAAATCGTAACCCCATGCGCATACTTGTTACGAATCATTAGGTTACGTCTCTGAAGTTGATCCCGGTATCCGGAACTCTCTCCCCACGCCTTTTTTTCTTCCCCGGTAGGAATGTAGAGAAGTTTACCTGCCGCGTATTTCTGTAATTCCTTCAACAGCTCTACTGGTAGCACATCGCTGGCATTCTCATATTTCATCCCATCACCATCTACATGGCATATATTCGATCTTCCAGCTCACGGATGGACTTCATGATGGACTTGCAGGATTCTATATCATCGATGGATGCATGCCAGCGCAGGGTATCAAGCCCCTTAAAATAAGCCATGCACAAGAATCTTTCTTTAAAATCAGGGACGACTACCCCCCGTTGCTGGCAATACGCTGCCAACCGTTCGGGTATCTTCAGGTAAGGCTTATTGAGATCCATGATGGCGAAATCCAAAAGAAAGTCGCAAATGCCGGATCTGCTCCAATCGGGGAATCCGACCACGGTCTTGCCATCGGTGATCATATTTTCGAAAAATGTGTTGTTATTGACCAAGTAACGTCTTCCCTCACAATATCGAATTCTGTTCTCCATTTCCTTGAAGTATCTTTCGAAGAATTCCCGCTCTAACACCGTTGTCGCAAACAGTTCCCGCCAATTCAGCCAATACCCCTCTTTATTTTCGGCAAAGGTATCGATCAGAAATTCCCTGCAGGTCGAATACGATGTTGTACCATCCTCATTAAACTCACCGTAGCCCTCTACGCCGGTTATATCTGACGAACTGATTTCAAGAATTTTGTCAAAAAACAATTCGTAGCTGCCTGCAAATTCTTCGGGACTTAATTGATCCGCAACGAAACCATTAGGTGTCATGCTTACCTTTTCCGAAAGCATTGCCTTCATGAAATTGTCCTTCCCCATTTTTTGATCTCCTTTTCCATTGGCCATTTAGAAGCATCAGCTGCGCATCTGATAAGGAAATCATAACATTGGGAATGAGGGGGAAATAGGTCACAAATAGCTTAAGCTAACTTTACACATAGGACTGTAATAAGGCATGCAGCAATCGTTCTCCGTGACTTCAACAGCTATTTATCCGCCAGTATTGTAAATTCCCAAGGGATATTTTCATTATTCCATCCACGATGTTCATCGAACTTTCTCAAGCTGAACCCTGCAGCAATGACCGAATTCATAATATCGCTCAACGTATACAATCGAATGGACACATCGGGGAAATCGTTCTGTTCGTCTTGATCAAATGCGCCTTTATACGCTACATCTCCGTTTTTTAGTTCCGCATCAAAATAGTTGATTTCGCCGTGAGAGGAGATCACTCTTCCTAAGGGATGGAAATCGCTTAATATCATCTTTCCACCATCCTTCAGTAAGGCATAAAGAATACCCATGAACTTCTCTAAGTCACTGAAATAGTGTAAGATCCCGCCCTCCAAATATAGAAGGTCAAAATATCCGCCGTACTCCTGAAAATCAATATCGTATATGTCGGTGACAATGTAGGCTAGTGTGGTATTGGCGCTTGCGGCCAGCTCTAAAGCATATTTTTGGTTTTCCTCCGAGATATCGAATACGGTCACCTCTGCTCCTAATAAAGCTAATGGAACCGCCTTTCTTCCGTTTGATCCGCAAAGGTTAGCCACCTTTTTACCTTGAACATGTTCAAAGAGGTGCTTATGCTTTTTAAGTGCCGCTCGTGGATTTTCTAAGATCCGACGTGCTTTTTCCTGAGGAGAACCATCTCGTTTATTCCAAAATTCATAGGCGCGATACTCCCAAGCTTTTTTGTTTATTCTACTTTGTTCATGCACTTCGTCTCCCCTCCTTGTATCGGATGCAGCGACGGCAACCGAGCTTTCTGCCCGGTTGCCGTCATGTTCGTTACTGAACCTTCGTCGGTTCAGCCTGTTCGGGACCTCAAGCTTAGTACGCTATAAGCGTCTATTGCGCTTCTCATCCAGATATATATCTAACGCTTCAATCCCGCGTGTCGCTAATTTAATGAATAAATATAAGCTATACAGGCCCATTAGAGCAAAGAGCCCGTAAACAATGAACAAAATAGATGCGAATCCAGCCAAAATAGCCCACCCCCAAAATGTAAATAAAGGATATTATTTACTCATAATACCATAGAAGAAGATTCGAAGCATACAGAAGCGGACCTCGTCGATTCACGCGAACCTCCCTATTACTTTAGCGTGCAAAGGAGCAGCTGCCGCGGCGGCAAACTGCTCCTGGATGATTCAGCACATTTGGGATGATACCTTCAAGAATCCGAAGACTTGCCCGCTCTGGCCGATACGGGAAAATAACTCATCTCAACAGGAGAGACGGATTTGGGTTTCGGTTCATATGCGCCGTCCTCACTCTCATCCGAACAACTCCGCCGGTATCTCCCCTCCTCCAGCTTCATGTCGATAAAATCAACGACCTGCTGCAGCGAGGCGATTTGACTGACGATATGTCCCCGATGGCTCCTTAAGAGCTCCACCAGTTCGGGATATTCCGCGGGATCGCTATCTGCGGAGACCATCAAGAATGGCCGCATTTCCTCAAGAGCCATCCCCGTTTTTTTCAGGCAAGTGATCAGCTGAATCCTCTCGACGTCTTCCTGCCGGTAGATTCGGTGCCCGTTATCCTTCCGGTCTGCCCGGGGCAGCAGCGCGATCTTCTCGTAATAACGGATGGCATCTTCCGAAACCTCGGTCTGCTCGGCGGTTTGCTTGATCGTATACGTACGCCCTGCCTCCATGTTGTTCCCTCCCAGAGATCGCTTTGTTTGTGCATTATATAACTTGGTGCCAGCTCCAAGTCAAGTCTCCTCTTTTGGGCCACAATTACTTTCATTCGCGTCTTGACTTAGAGTCGACTCCAACTTATAGAATGTGCGCTATTAGGGGAGTTACCCCAATAGCAGGAGGAGAATTGTTATGAACAAGAACCAACATGAACAAATCGCATTGATTACGGGCGCAAGCTCGGGGATCGGGTTCGAATTAACCCGGAAGCTGCTGTCGGAGGACTGGCAGGTGGTTGCTTTGAACCGTTCCGACTTCCCCGCGGACGATAGTCGTATTCAAGAAGCGCTCAAGAGTGGACGGCTTCGAGCTTATAGAACGGCCGATCTTGCCGATTATGCCAGCTTGAAGCGGACGTTGGACGAGATCAAGAACAAAGAACAGCGGATCGATATTTTGTTCAACAACGCCGGAGGGTCCTTCCCCGAATTGAGCTATTCGAAACAAGGACGCGAGAAGCATTATGAGCTGCAGACGGTCGTTCCGTATATCATCCTGATGGAATTGATGGAGCTCATCAAAAACGGTCGCTTAAAAACGGTGATTAACACGTCATCTTCAGCAATCAAATTCACGAAAGAATTGTCGATCGAAATGCTGGAGCACCCCAAAACGTTCCGCAAGCTGCTTGGACCTTACGCCACCTCCAAGCTAGCCCTTTCGCTGTGGACGCAGGCCATCGCGCCGAAGCTGGCCAAGGACGGCATCAAGATTCGCAGCGTTGACCCGGGCGGCAACAATACGTTAAGAAAAGGAAAAAATTCCGGACTGCCGCTAGTGGTTAAACTGTTGATGCAGCTGTTCTTCTCTCCGCCGACGAGCGGCGCCGACAAGCTGTATGAAGGTGCTCTCGGGGAACACCGTCATGAGACCGGCGTGTTTCTGCTGAAAGGTCAGGTCACAGCATTGAAATTTACAGGTCAAGCGCAAACCATTTTGGAGCGGATTGATGCTATTTATGAACACGAATTTGTACAGCGCAAGTCATAACCAAGCTGGCTATTGACGGGATCACGGACATCCATCACGCCTTCCGAACGGATGGCGAGTAGAATACATCACCATGCATATGTTGGATTTGGTCCCAGTTGCCGGGATTCATCATATCTGGCGTGCGGCGCTCCAGAATGGCCTGATACAAGGCGTTTTTTTGTTCCAAATGGGCCACATGCCGCTTGGCTTCTTCGAGCTTCATGAGCGCCGCTTGTTGATGCTCCATCATGAGTGCGTAGCGCTGCGGAATGGTCGACTCCCCTTCGATGCAGAGATCGACGTACTTTTTGATCACTTCGATCGGCATCCCGGATTGCTTGAGGCATTTGACGCCATGCAGCCAGTTGATCGATTGTTCGTCGAACATCCGGATGTTGTTTGAATTGCGCTGTACGCTCGGCACCAGGCCTTTATCCGTGTAGAAGCGCACGGCATGCTCCGTGAGTCCCGTTAATAGGGCGGCTTCTTTGACCGTATGCATGTGAAATCCTCCCTTGGAAAAATAACTTATTGAGGCTGCTTGACTTCGTGTAACACGAAGGTCCTAAGCTTACTGTAACGCAAATACGCCGGGAGCGGAATCCCCGCTACCATACCCGATTTCGGGCGTACGCGCCGTTTGCTGTGATACATGTGAACCAGGGGAGGAATTACAATGCAAACCGTAACATTGAACAACGGTGTGAAGATGCCGATTATCGGATTCGGCGTCTACCAAATTCCCGATGCCAAGGAATGCGAGGAGGCCGTATATGAGGCGCTCACGGCTGGTTATCGGCTGATCGACACCGCCGCCGGTTACCTGAACGAGGAAGCGGTCGGACGCGCGATCAAGCGCAGCGGCGTACCCCGCGAGGAGCTGTTCATCACGACCAAGCTCTGGGTGCAGGATGCCGGCTACGAGAGTGCCAAGCTGGCGTTTGCCAAGTCTCTCCAGAAGCTGCAGCTCGACTACCTCGATCTGTATCTCATTCATCAGCCGTGCGGCGATTACTACGGCGCTTGGCGCGCGATGGAAGAGCTATACCGCGACGGCAAGATCAAGGCGATCGGTGTCAGCAACTTTCTGCCCGACCGTCTGATGGACCTCATCGTGCATAACGAAATCGTGCCCGCCGTCAATCAGGTCGAGACGCACCCCTTCTACCAGCAAATCGAGAGCGCCGCTTTTATGAAAGAGCAGGGTGTGCAGCATCAGTCGTGGGCGCCGTTCGCCGAAGGACGCAACAACCTGTTCGGTAACGACGTGCTGACATCGATCGCGCATAAGCACAACAAGTCTGTCGCCCAGGTCGTGCTGCGCTGGCTTGTACAGCGTGAAGTCGTCGTTATTCCGAAATCGGTAAGCAAAGAACGAATCGTCGAAAACTTCGACATTTTCGATTTTGAGTTGGACGCGGACGATATCGAACAAATTACGGCCCTCGATACGCGGGAAACGCTATTCTTATCGTACCACGATCCGAAATTCGTCAAAATGCTAGGCACTTGGAGAATCGATCTGTAACCTTGATCGAACCGTAAAGGCAGCACAATATCCTTTACCTCGTTGTAAAAATAAGAAGGGGCTGTCCTCGTCATCTGTGATGACGTATAGGACCGCCCCTTCTGCCGCAGAAGCGCTCCAAGCGCTTGCGGAGTAGGTGCCCCATTCTTCTGCTTGGGCGCTGATTTATCTGCATGTCTATTTCCTTTTTCTATGAATCTGCATACTTTGTATACGGTAACGATATGAAAAAGGAAGTGAAGACAATGGGACTCCGTTTTCGCAACAATACCAAATTAACCGTGTATGTGGCCTTCGCCTATTACAATGAAGACTGCATGGGTGACTCGATCCCCGACAAGCCTTGGCCCAACTTGTATGAAGCGGTAGGTTGGTACCGAGTGAATCCTGGGCAAACGGTAGAGGTGTTGACGGGGGGCGTCAATAACCGACAGTTCTACTTCTATGCTGAATCCGTATCCAGGAGTCTGGTATGGTCCGGCTTGAACATGATTAATCTCCCTCAAAACGCGTTCCAGCTATGTGGCGGCGCTGGTTACTGCGATGCTCCGCTCTGTAGAAGAGTTGGAATGAGAAGCATCGCGGTCGGTAACTACAGTAATTACACCATTAATCTAGTATCCAGCAGCAGCCAACGTGCATCTAAGTTTAGAAACGTCCATACGGCGCTGCCCGGAAGAAGACCTCATGCTGGCCGCAAGTCACCACCTGATCCTAGCCGCGGACGAGTGGTCCGGCCCCGCACTGGTCGAGTATCTATTCCGAAACGTTAGCTGCGAACGGGAGTCAATCGAATCGGTAATACCAAAAAACCGCTTTCTCATGAGCGGTTGGAAAATGAGCGTGCAGCATCGTATCCACGCCGCCGATCTTAAACCATGAAACCCTCATTAGGCTTGTTAAAATCGCCCTCGTAGCACGCGTCATTTTGATCATCATATGGCGTTCATCTCCCCCAAGGTCTCCAAAATCCTTTCCTTTATATTAGCTGGATTGCCCCCGACTCGCATACCGGATTTTGCGGCCACAGGAACAATCTCGTGCCATTTTATTCACGCCAAAAAGCCCTTAAAAGGGCTTTTTTCGGAGGGTCAGCGCAGCGACCGGGACGTTAATTCTCTTAGATAAGGTTCCATCGTAAAGGATCAATCGTATCCCTCAATAGTAGATCAGCTGCTGCCGGGCTTGCTGTTACCCTCTCTTCTTATACGCCTTCATGGCGAAGAAGTAAGCCACGATCATAATGCCGAGGCACCAAGCAAGCGCGGTCCAGATGTTGTTGTCGAGCGGCTGACCGGATAGCAAGGCGCGGATGGATTCTACGATCGAGGTGACGGGCTGATTCTCGGCAAAAACGCGAACGGCGGTCGGCATCGACTCGGTCGGCACGAATGCGGAGCTGATGAAGGGGAGGAAGATGATCGGGTAGGAGAAGGCGCTTGCGCCATCGACCGTCTTGGCGGACAGTCCGGCTATCGCGGCGACCCAGGTTAGCGCAAGCGTAAACAATGCGAGTATACCCGCTACGGCAAGCCATGGAAGTACGCCTGCGGACGAACGAAACCCCATAAGCAGCGCGACGGCAATGATGATGACTACCGAGATGGCGTTGGATACGAGCGAAGTCAGCACATGTCCCCAAAGCAAGGCAGATCGCGATATCGGCATCGTATGAAACCGTTCGAATATGCCCCGCTGCACATCGGTAAACAACCGGAAAGCCGTGTAGGAGATGCCGCTGGCAATCGCCATGAGAAGGATGCCGGGCAGCAGGTAATTCACATAGTTATCCGTGCCGGCTTGAATCGCGCCGCCGAATACATAGACGAACAGCAGCATCATCGCGATCGGCGTGATCGTGACCGTGATAATCGTATCCGCGCTGCGGGAGATGTGTCGCAGGGAACGTCCGAGCATGACGCTAATATCGGTGAAGAAATGCTTTTTTGTCGCTTCCATATTATTTCCCCTCCTTTTTGCTGACGATCGCGAGGAAGATCTCCTCTAACGTCGGTTGTTTCTCCACATACTCCACCTTTCCGGTCGGGAACATCTTCTTCAGCTCCGGCAGCGTGCCATTGGCGATAATTCGGCCTTCATGCAGAATCGCGATCCGGTCGGCCAGCTGCTCTGCTTCCTCTAGATACTGCGTGGTCAGAAAGACGGTCGTGCCGCCATCCGCGAGCTCCTTGACGATCTTCCATACCTCGATTCGCGCCTCGGGATCGAGCCCGGTCGTCGGCTCATCGAGATAGATGATCTGCGGTTGGCCCACCAGACTCAGGGCGATGTCGAGCCTGCGTCGCATCCCTCCGGAGTACGTGGAAGCACGGCGGTCTGCAGCATCCGTAAGGCCAAAGCGGCGCAGCATGTCGTCCGCCACCTGGCGTGGGTTCTTGAGGTATCTCAGCTTAGCGATCATGATCAGATTCTCCCGCCCGGTCAGAATGTCGTCCACGGCGGCGAACTGCCCGGTCAGACTGATCGTCTGCCGTACATGATCCGGCTTAGACGCGACATCGAATCCGTTGATCGTGGCGGTTCCGCCATCCGGCTGAAGCAGCGTGGTAAGGATTTTGACAACCGTTGTCTTGCCTGCCCCGTTGGAGCCGAGAAGGGCGAAAATACTTCCCTTCTCCACCTCGAAATCGACGCCTTTCAGCACGTGGTGATTCTTGTAGGATTTTTGCAGTCCTTTGACTTGAATGGGTTTCATTTGCGCAGTTTTCACAGCTTGCATCGGAATCCCTCCCTAATTAAATGACAGTTACCTTGGACAGATTAGCTTCCATGCCTTTGAGCAGCGCGAAGGTCAGTTTATCCATCGTGGCGCCGTCGAAGTTGATCGTCTTGATCGCGCGATAATACTTTTTCGAGAAGATCGACATCGACTGGAAGGATACGTTCTTGAGCGCAGCGCCTTTGAACGACACGCCTTGCAATCCTGCTTTGTCAAACTTGACGCCGATGAACGTCTGTCCGTCGAAACGCAGCCCGCTTAGGTCGGAATACGTGAAGTCCACGCCATCGAATACGCAGCCTTCGAACGTCGTCCGGCGAAGATCGGTCGTCGTGAACGTCGCGTCGGTCAGTCTTGCGCCCGTGAATTGGGCACCCTCAAGGCCGGCTGAGCTGAAATTGGCGCGTACCAGAATCGCCTTCTTGAAGCTTGCCTTCGTCAGATCCAGCGCCGACAGGCTGCAGTCCGTCAGATTCGCGCCGTCGAAGATCGCTTCGCGTACGTCGCTGCCCTTGAACGAGCTGCCGGTCAGATCGGCGCCGGAGAAATCGGAGCCGCGCAGCGCGCTGCCGTTGAACTGTCCTTTATGGGCCGTAACGCCCGCGAAGTCGCTCTGTGCCAGGTTGCCCCCGCTAAAGTTGGTCACCACTTGCCGCTCCAGCGAGCGGGAGAGGTTGGCGACCTCCAGAATCGTCTGCTCGATATCGCCGATGCTTTCGACCGTCAGCTGGAACGCGGTCTCATCATCCTTGCCCTCGGCACGGAGTTCAAGGTACCGCTCCTGCAAGTCGGAGAGCAGATCGGCCTTTAATTCGTTGACGCTCTTCACCCCGTCGTATGGCGTGAACACGCTGTTCAGATAGTCCGTCAATTTTGGGTTTGTCATATGAAATCTCTCCCTATAGTAAGTTTTCAAGAACGCGCTTGGCATACTTCCAGTTGCTCTTGTTGCGGACGTAGGTATCCTTGCCCTTCGCCGTAATCCGAAAATACTTGCGCCGTCCGCCCTGGGACTCATCGCCCCAATACCACTCGAGATCGCCGTCCGCTTCAAGCCGCCGGAAGCTTGCGTACATCGTCGCTTCCTTCAATTCATACTCGCCGTCGGAGCGCTCGGCAATGAGTCTGACAATCTCGTACCCGTAGCGATCGGCTTCGGACAAGAGCCGTAACACCATCGTATCCGTATGCCCGCGAAGCAGGTCGGATGTGAT
Source organism: Paenibacillus aurantiacus (assembly GCF_042431225.1). NCBI lineage: Bacteria > Bacillati > Bacillota > Bacilli > Caryophanales > Paenibacillaceae > Paenibacillus > Paenibacillus aurantiacus. Next base: position 35,288 of record NZ_JBHMDO010000003.1, read on the forward strand.
TTTGTTCTCGCTCATGTCATCACCTCCATGACTGTATAATACGGCAAGGTACTATGACTGTCAAGGTAATATTTTAAACGAAATACTTTGGCTGGAATTAATCATGTATCCATAACAAAAAGAACCGCGCATCGCGCGGTTCTAAAGGGCGTACTTCGATATGCCAACGTCATGAATCAGTTCCTCTAATCGATACCCGAACCCTGCATATATTGCTCCAACAATGCCAAGACACGCAGATTCCCTCTGCTCTTGGCAAGGCTAACGGCATCATCGCCGCCTTCCGCTTTGGCATGAACGTCGGCACCGTGTTCCACCAATAGCTGGATGAGATCGGTACTGTCCGCATGGAAAGCCGCCGTATGCAAGCTGGTGTGGCCGTTGCTATCGAACACGTTAGGGTCCGCCTTGCTCATCAAGAGCAGTTCGATGACGGCGGCATCCCGTTCGCCGGCGATCGCGGCGTGAAGCGCGGTATTCGAAGGAATGTAGGCAATTCGTGAATGCGATACCGCGTTCACCTCGGCGCCATACGCGAGCAGCACTTTGACAGCCTCCGCCTGCCCATAGTGCGCGGCGAATCCGAGCGGTGTCAAGCCGTCTTCATTCTCCTTGTTGGCAAGCGCAGGATCCTTGTCTAATAAGACCTTCAATTGCTCGCTGTCACCCGAACGAGCTGCGTCAAATACTTCATGGACCACATGTATTCCACCTTCCGTTGGCATTTGCATTCCCTGCTACTACTGTACGGGATTTCCGAGCGCCTCTGCTTATTCACAATCACCTTTTCGGCGAAAGCGCACAGGCGCCTCGCCGAATCGTCTTGTAAATAGATTCGTAAACGTCCCGGTGCTTTGGAAGCCGACGCTTAAGCAAATATCCGTCACCGTCTTGTCTGTGGCAAGCAGCTGGCGCTTCGCCTCTTGAAGACGCCGCTCGACGATATACTGGCGCGGCGAGCACCCGAACAGCGATTTATAATTGCGTAGAAAGTGATTGGTCGATAGACAGGCAGCCCGCGCGATATCGGATAATTCGATCTCTTGATCATAATAAGCCGACATATAATCGTGTCCGATGTGAATACGCCGATATAACTCTTCCCTGGTTGAAGCGCGTAACGAGGGCAGCTTCTGCATGTCGTCACGCACGCGAGAATGGATCATGAGCAGACTTTGCAGCATGGCATGCAGCTTCTCTTCTATCTCGAGGGCATCCCCTGGATGAGATCGCAAGGACCGCAGCAGAGGCAACAATGCGCCATCGTCGGCAGGGTACGTTCTCTCTACGAATTCGAAGGGCGATCGCGCCGATTGTTCGAGGGGGTCGTCCAGCAGCGCCGCGCTTGACGTGCTGCATGTGCGAAATACGTCCTCCGCCATATTCTCGGGAAAGAACACGCAGAACGACTCGACGACCGTCTCCGAATCAATCGTGATGGCATATTCCTGGCCGCGATTGAGCAGCAAATAGTTGCCCTCTTCGACCCGGTAATGGCCGCGGCCGGTATTGTAATAAGCCTGGCCGTTGCGGAAGGTTTTGATCGATAGCGCTCCTGCGCCTTTCCAATAATACTGCTTGCTTCTCTCGTGCAGAATGTAGGCCATGGCAGGTAATCCCCTGTTTGAATGGAATGATTAATCATTCAATCCCTTGCCGTCTAGGATCTGCTGCGTGTATTTCTCCACCCGCGCGGCGCGCGTTTTGGCTTGTTTGGGCGCCGAGAAGTGGAGCAGGTACGCTCTTTGCCGCCCCGGCGTCAACGCTTCGAACGCCGTCTTCAAGTCGGGGAGCTCGTCCAGCTTCGTCTGGAATTCTTCCGGAACGGCATATTGCTCGCTCTTCTTGAATTCCACTTCCAAACCAGCCTTCTCGACTTCGATCGCTTCGTAAATATACGCTCGAATGGTCGCTTCCATCTCGATGATCTGCTGCTCGCTCGTGAACCGCAGTTGGCGCGCCGCCTGCACGTTCTCCGTTTGCTGGATCAGGATGCCGTGAGGATCGCGCAGCAGGGCTCCTTTGTGAAAGAGCAGCGCGCAATATGCTTTGAAGCCGTGGAGAATGACGATATTCTTCTCCTCGAGCGTATAACACGGATGCATCCACTTGAAATCTTCGGTCAGCCCGCAGTCCAGCACGATTTCTCGCAGCTTCTCGAATTCTGCCTTCCATGTCTTGGCTTTCCTTAAGAATCCGTCCACCTTCGGATTCGTTACGCGAGTTGTCATCACGGCGCACTCCTCTTCTTCAGTCGTTACTTACCGTACTTGTCTATACTGCCGCCTGCCAGCCAATCCGTCGTCGGACCGGCCGCGTCAGAATCGTCGTGTCTCTTTGTCGTACTTAACGATCCAAGTAGCTAACCTTTGGCCGAAGGCACGACCGGAATATCGATCGTGAACTTGACGCCATCGTCATTCTCGACCTTGATGGTACCCTTATAGCGCTTCACGATGGATAACGTAATCGGCAGACCGAGGCCCGAATTCCGCCCTTCCGGCTTGCTGGTGACGCCGGCTTCGAACATCCGGTCCATAATCGCCGTATCGATCGTCCCCACGTTACGGACGGAGAAGCGGAGTCTACCGTCCTCGATCGTGCCCGACAGCTCGACTTCTCTTCGTTCCGGCTCGACCTTCGACACTTCGTCGAACGCGTTGTCGATCAAATTGCCGAGCATGCGGACGAAATCGACGGACCGCACCCCTTTCGGAAATCCGCTCATATTCGAGAAAGCATACCGGAAGCGAATGTCGCTCCGCTCAGCCTGCACGAGCTTGCTCTGAATCAACGCCCCCAGGGCCGGATTGCCGATATTGAGGATGGCATTGATGTCGTGAATTTCGCCGACGACTTCTTGGGTATAGGATTGGAGCTCTTCGTACTTCCCGACCTGAGCCAGCGCATGAATGGTATTGATGTGATTGATGAAGTCATGCCGCTGCTCCCGGATGTTATGGAACAACGCGTTTAATTCCTCCACGTAGGTCGCCTGCGTATCCGTCGCCGCCTGGTCCTTGGATTGGCTGAAGTAATGGTTCAGCGCCAGCAGAATGAGCGTGCAGACGACGGTAACAAGCAGGATGATGATCCCCATTTCCATCAAAATGCCGCTTAGCTGATCTTGGATTTTCCGGTAGTCGATCGCAATGCTGATCACGTAGTAGTCCAGATTCTGCTCAAGCTCGCGGACGGAATTGTTCGTGACCAGTCCAAGCTCGTCGATCTTGTCCGTGAACACCGGAATGAACGTCTTGAGAATCGAATGCCCGTTCACGTCGGCTTTGTAGCTGGCGATCGCCTTGGTCTCGATGGCCCGCCGGATCTCCCGCGCATCCAGCGCTTCGTTCGCGTACGCATTCGTGCCGAAGAAGACCGGCGAATAGTACCTTGGCGTATAGGTTTGGCCCGCGCTATTCTTGGCCACCACCGGTTCACTCCCGTAGGCGGATGGATTAATGCCGGAGATTTCGAGAATGCTCGGATCGGAAGTGGTGATGGAACTGATGATGGACGCGATGCCGACCGACTGTTCATAGTTCCGGATGAACGCGCTTGAGACGAACGGATTGATCATATAGTTCGTGGACCCGTCGTAATAGTAGCCATATTTGTAATACTCTTCCGCGTTCGTATCCGATACGGAGTAAGGGCCTGTCCAATAGTGAGCGAGGCGATCTCCCCATTCGTACGTCGTCACGTTCTTGTTCTCGTACAACTCCAGAAAGACCTTGTTCCACAGCCCCCAGTTCTTCGTCGACAGCCCGATCTCTTCCCGCTTGGACGATCTCGCGAGCACGAAGGCGTCGTCTTCCTTGGTCAGCAGCGAGATGGCGTCGATGCCCAGTTCACGGGCCAGCGCATCCAGCTCCTCATTGGTCACATGGCCGATATCCGGATCGAGACGCGATCGGATTGCCAGCGCATCCGCTCTCAGTTTCTCGCCAACGAGCCGCTCGACATAGGCCGAACCTTCCCGGGAATGTTCCAGTATGTTGTTGATCGCCAGCGCTTGTGATTGCAGCTTGTCGATCTCCTGCCGCTCAAGCTTCTCTTTGCTAATAAAATAGTAGATCGCATTGTTCACGACGAGCAGCGCGATTAAAGCCATCGTGAGCAGGCGCGTAACTTTGCCAAAAGATTGATGCATGTTTATTTCGATTCCCCCAACTGCCGCTTATTCCGCTTGCTTCTTCTCTCTCGCACCTCTATTATGGCATAGAAATCATGAACCGGAAGACACATTTACAAGAAAAAGGGCATAAGCACCTTGTGTGCCTACGCCCTAGCCCGAATATGCAAGATGAAAGTCGCAGGAAACGAACGTTCGCATGCGAAAAAAGACGGCCTTCGATCCGATCATGATCCGGATCAAGGCCGCCTGGGCAAGGTGAATATGCCCTAAGGCTGCAGCTGCACCAATAATTCATGCCCATGCAAATACTCCGCGTAGAACACCTGCCGAACCTCGGTAACCGATCGCTTGCGGAGCTCGTTATGGAACCACTCTTCGCTCTTCTTCAGCTGATGCAGCGACTTCTTCATAAGGACGCCATCCATGACGAGCGGCGTTGGCAGCGTAGCGATGGTGCCTGCTCCGTATTGGAGCGTCTCGCCTTTCACGATGCTCACGTTCCCGTCCGGCTCGATGAACGCGAAGCGGACTTCGCGAAGCGAGAACACGTCCTTCTCGCGCAGCATACCCAGCAGTTCTTTCAATTCCATGCGGTGCTTGCGCAGCACGTTCCTGTCGATGATGCCCTCTTCGATGACGAGCTCCGATTCTCCGTCCAGCAGCTTGCGCGTGCGATCGAACTTCAACGTGATTTTATCGATCAAATAGATCATCGCGGTCCACAGCAGAAGCGCATAGGACATATGCAGAGCGGTGATATCCTTCTGATAGAGCACGTTCCCGACGAGCTCGGACAATACGATGGCCGAGATAAAATCAAACACGTTCAGCTGCCGCAGCTCGCGTCCGCCGATGAACTTCGTCATGACGAAGAGTACGACGAAGCCTGTGACCAGCTTGACGGTTAATTGAAGATACATGACTCATCCCCCTGACGCATATTCCCCTCTAGTATTGGCAGTTGAGGAGAGATTAGACATCGGGGGGCGAAGGATTTGGGACGCCTCGAATCATGCAGGAACACACAATCGCAAGCTCTGGGGAAGCCCATGTCGATGCAGGTCCGCTTAGGACGCGGTAAAGCTGGCGATTCGGCGCAGGTCGCCGTTCCAGATCGGATGCTTGCAGCTTACCGGGACGTTCGCCGGGGAGGATTCGGAGTGTATGTAACAGGCGTGACGCTGCTGACGCGAGTCGACATTCCGGCCCCGTCAGCTAGAAAATCGTCGGTACCATGCCGCCGTCCATACGGATCGGAACGCCCCTGAAGGCTGACGCCAGCGGGCTGCTGACGAAGGCGGCGAGTCTGCCGATCTCCGCCGGCCGGATGAAGCGCCGCAATTCGGATTGCGGCAAGGTCGCGGCCATGAACGCGGCTTCCTTCTCGGCGAACGTCATCTCCGCGTTCGGGAAGCTCCCCTCGACGATGTGCTGCACCTTCTCCGAAAGCGTCGGACCGGGTAGAATCGTATTGACCGTTACGTCCGTTCCGACGGTCAGCTTGGACAAGCTTCTCGACAGCGACAACAGCATGGATTTGGTCATGGCGTACTGCGGCATAAGTCCGGATGGCATCACGGCCTCTTCGCTCGCCATGAAGAGGATGCGACCCGCCCCCTGCTTCAGCATGACCGGCAAATAAAATCGGCATAAGGCGTTCGCGGCCAGCACGTTCGCCTGGAAGTACTTGTCCCATACGTCGTCGCTTGCGTCCTCGTAGTTCATCAGTTCATAAATCCCTGCATTGTTGACCAGTATATCGATCTGCGGGAAGCGTTCGAATAAAGCGGCGCGCTGCTCGGCATCCGTCAGATCGCCCGCGGCATTGCGAGGCGAGGTCGAAGGGTAGGCGTCCTTCAATTCCCGCACGGTCCGCTTAGCTTCCTCGGCATCCCGTCCGTTCACGAGGACATGAACCCCCTCCTTGGCCAGCTCGAACGCGATGGCTTTCCCGATCCCCTTGGTGGACCCCGTAATTAATGCTGTCTTGTTGGTTAATCCCATATCCATGCTGCATGACTCCTTCTCTGTGATTCCAGGATAGGGATATCATACCTGGCCGGCAGGGCGTGGTAACTAGCCGGTACCGCCAACGTTCTTGCCGAACGCGCCAAGCGCCGCCGCGCCGCAATGCTGCTAATTCGCGCTCGCGTGTTCCGCCCGCCAATTGGCAGGCGTGTCGCCCTCCCAGAGACGGAAGGCGCGGTAGAACGAATTCTGATCCTCATAGCCGATCAAGAATGCCACTTCCTTGATATCGAGCGAGCGGTCGGCCAAATAGGCTCTCGCCTGCTCATGCCTCGCTTGCATCAGCAGCTGCTTGAAGCTCGTGTTCTCCTCCGCAAGCCTGCGCTGCAAGGTACGGTCGCTCATGCCCAGCTCCTTCGCGATGACCTGAATGTCAGGGCGTCCTCCCGTCAGATGGCGCTTCATCATCCGCACGACCGTCTGGGCAGCCGTCTGGCCGTCCTGCCCTTCACCTAACGAATGGTCCAAAGCAGGCGTCAGAATCGCCAGCAGCTCTTCGTTATGCGAAATGAAGGGGCGGTCCAGGTCCTTCCGGCGCAGCGTCAACCGGTTGCCAGAGGCGCCGATCCGCACCGGACAGCCGAAGTACGCTTCGAGCGCCCGTACATCGCCCATCGGCTGCGAGAATTCGACGAGCCGCGCGGTCAGCGGCCGCCCCGTGCCCCGTCGCCCGAGTTCCAGCAAGAAGGCGAACGTAAGCCCAACCAGCAGCGGCGGACCCGGTTGCCCCTCCTGCCAATCCAGTTCAATCGCGCAGCGCTCGTCCTCCTCGTCGATACGCAAGCGCTCGGGCGGGCACATCTGCTTGTAACGCGCCATCTTGCTCAGCGCATCGCGATAGTCCCGTGCATGGTAGGGCGCTAAGACGGTAGGCGGGTATTGAGCGGTATCGAAGACGGTCGCAAGCTTGACGATGGCTTGCGCCATATCGCCGGCGAGATCGGCATAAGCCTGCCAGATGGCGTAATATTGAACGGTCGTGACGACGGACTGCGTACCGATATCGAGCGGCAGCCTCGCTTGGCGAGCTACGTCGCGGTCGGCAATCCCTAATTGCCGAAGCCCTGCCCATAAGCCAGGCGGGACCTTGATCGCGCCTGACGGAAGTGTCTTCATACGTCTGATCTCCTTTGGCTGCCCGGCCAATCAGCCGGCAGCCTCTCAAGTCTTGTCTGCGTTGTCTATACCTCCATTGTAGCCTATCGGCATCTGCCTGACCAACGAATCGAGAGGCTTCGGCGCGAAGGTTCATCATCGTACGATCACGAAGAGAAGAACCGGACGCACGGGGCGGGCCGGTTCTTCTCTTCGTGAATCGCCATAGGGATGATTGCCAGCGTTCAACGCTGCATCATGCTTTCGCGACAATAGGGAATGCTAACGTCATTGGTATGTCTGCCTGTTTTTGTCATTCAAGAAGGAGGGACTGCAGTGGCCCGTTCATCCGCCAAGCGGCCGCGCACCGCGGTCTGGTCCAAACTGCTGAGAAGCCACCAGATCCGTTTTAAAGCGAATTGGCTGCTTCAAGCCGCGATAGCCGCGTACGCGATTTTCTGGGTATGCATGGCGATCCGCCCGCTCGACTGGAAGATCTGGCTGGTGGAGAACACGCTGGCGATCAGTTTCATCATCCTGCTGATCTGGACGCACCACGTGCTTCCGCTTACGAATCTAAGCTATCTGCTTATTGCGCTCTTCCTGGCCCTGCACGCATACGGCGGGCATTTCACGTACCAGCTCACGCCCGTCGACGCTTGGCTGAAGCCGCTTCTCCACCTGAAGCGGGGAATTTACGACCGCATCGTTCATTTCTCGTTCGGGCTTCTCATTGCCTTCCCGGTACGGGAAGCTGTGCTGTATCGGTTAAAGCTGCGGCATGCCGCCGGACAATACGTCGTCACGTTCGCCTTCATCGTCGCCGCCAGCGGATTGTTCGAGCTATTCGAAATGTGGGCCGCGACGCTGTTCAATCCGAAGATGGCCACGAAGTATCTCGGAATGCAAGGCGATCCGTTCGATTCCCAAAAGGATATGACGATGTCGCTCTTTGGCGTTCTGTCAGCCATCGGCCTGTTCGCCATTCAGCGCCGAATCGGACAGAACAAAAGGCGGCAGCGCCAGAGCGCTTAACCGCCTTTACGAATCATCGATGAAAGCGAGACCGGTGCGGCTTGCTGAAATGCTTGTGCCTCCGCACGCGGTTGGCGTACACCTGCTTCTCTTGACGCCCCACGCGTTGTCCGCTCATCTCCCGATCGCTTACGCGCCGATCCATAAGTGAGAGAGAGCTCTCTCTACTTATGGTATGCATGGAGCCACTAGAGGCGCCTTACAGCTCCACGATCGCCTTGATCACTTTCGACGCCGGATTCAGCCACGTTCCGAACGATTCGATCATCTCGTCGAAGGAGGCGCGGTGCGTAATATACGAACCGATATCCAGCTTGCGGCTGCCCAGTACGTCCATGACCTGCTCGAAGTCGGCAAGCGTGGCGTTGCGGCTGCCCATGAGCGTCAGCTCGCGCTTGTGGAATTCGGGGTCCGAGAAGGAGATGTCTCCTTTCACCAGCCCGACGAAAACCAGCTTCCCGCCATGCGCCGCCCATTCGAACGATTGCGTCATCGAGGCCGCGTTGCCCGTAGCGTCGAACACGGCGACCGGGAATTCGCCATTGGTCATATCGGCCAGAAGCCGCTTCGCATCCGGTTCGGACGCGCGGATCGTCTCGTCCGTATTCGCCCACGCCGCGCAGAACGCAAGCCGCTCCTCGTTCATGTCCATCGCGATGACGCGGGCGCCCGCGTGTTTGGCGAAAGCCATCACGCCCAGGCCGATCGGCCCCGCGCCGATGACCAGCACCGTATCGCCCGCCGCGACTTCCGCCCGCCGTACCGCATGCGCGCCGATCGCCAAAGGCTCTACCATGGCCGCCTCGTCGAAGGTGAGGCGGCGAGCTTGCAGGAGATGCGAGATTGGCACGGATAGCCGCTCCCGCATCCCGCCGTCCCGGTGAACCCCGAGCACCTGCATGTCCATACAGCAGTTGGTTATGCCGCGGCGGCAAGCCAGACAACGGCCGCAATGCAGATAGGGGATAATCGCGACGGTGTCGCCGATGGCTAGCCCCGCATCGTTGTCGCCAATCTGATCGATAACGCCCGATAGTTCGTGACCCAGAATTCTCGGGTAGCGGAAGAATGGCTGGTTGCCTTTGAATGCATGATAATCCGTCCCGCATATGCCGATTCGCCGGATACGGACGATCGCGTGCCCATCCGTCAATGCAGGCTCGGGCAAATCCTCCACGTAACGAAACGCTTCAATCTCCTCGCATACGATTCCCTTCATGGGCGCCCCTCTTCTCTTGTAGCATGCTCGGACGATAGAAGACGTACCTTTCGTCCGGAATGAGTCTAATTTTACGTGGATGAAAGGAAAAAGAAATGTCGCGCCCTCGCAATTTTATGTCCGATTTTGATACGGCTGTCGACTGCTCTCTGCATACGAGACGGCCTTACGAGACGCCGTCGAATAGAGCTGTGAAAGTATTACAGTTTTATTACCGAATAGGCATATAAACATATGTTCGGGATTATAAATTAGTGAGGGTAAGTTAGGTTACTTCCCTTGCGGAGATTCATGGTTTTGAGAGGAGCGATGGTTAGCAAGAGATGTGAGTTTGGGAACGGAGGTGAACATGACCATGAACGTGTTTACAGCCCTGATGTCGCTTCTTACCGCAGCCTTCGGCTTCGCTACCGCCTTGCTAGAGTATCTCAAGACGGCCAAGAATGCGAAGACAACGAAGACAGCACAGACAGACGAAAAAACCGCTAACGACCAGCCAGCGGTTTCCTCTGAAGAAGAGGCAGCGACGAACGTGAAGCTGAATAATCAGTTCCGAGGCTAATTTTACAGCATCGTACAGACACGGGGGCGTTCCGAGGCGCTCCGGTGTCTTTTCCGTTTGCCTTGCCTGATTTTCTTACCTCTGAATTGTATGCGTAGGCCTTGGGCAATATTACGACCTCACATGGGATCGCCGGAATCGGATTCGTCCCTTCGAATTGGTTGTGCGACGCCGCGAAGTCGAAGTAGAGCCAATGATTGACTTCTCTTCGCTTCTCTAACTGATCGCCCAGCCATCGCCCCAAGGATTCACACAAAAAACCGATCCCTTCCGGGATCGGCGCATGGTGATTAAGCTTCCAGGCTGAACAGCTTGCTCCTGGATATTCGGAAATCCTTGAACACGTATGAATGTACGATTTCCTGTTCCGTATATATCTCCCTCACCTGATACAGGCCATCCTTCAGTGCATATACATGTATCGTCCGATTGCCGGGATCGACGATCCAATATTCCTGAACGCCATAACGTTGATACAGGTTGAACTTCTCGTTGAAATCTTTTAATGCAGTAGAAGGCGATAACACCTCGATAATCATCGTAGGCGCTCCGTGGCAGCCGTTTTTGGTGATCTGATTTCTAGCGCAGACGACAGAGAGGTCCGGTTGTATCACATGGTCAGGCCGATCATATTGATCGCTCTCGCTGAAGAACACGTCGAACGGCGCAACAAACACGAAGCAGTCTTGATTCTGAAAGTACGCTCGCAAGGCAAAATGCAGCTCGCCAACTATGAACTGATGCAGCGCATTCGGAGCCGGCGACATATTGTAGGCTTTGCCGTTAATTAATTCCCATGAGCCATCCCACGATAACCAATCTTGATAGGTGTGCGTCTTTTTCTCATTCGGATTCGACATAATGTCCACCCTCCTTCGGACCTGAACCAAAAAACTCTGTACCCTTAGTACCTGAATTATATCATAACAAGTCGGCGGTTTTCTCCAACCGGTTGTTCCTCGCCTGCATTGATCGCCGGAACCGATAAATTCGGGCCGACTCTTCCGCTATCCCCCATTTCTCTCCTGCACGCTCGTCCCAAGCCTTCACGTACACTCGAAGACAATCCGACTGAATAAAATTTGCAGAAAAGTAACCAATGACGAAAATAGGACCGCCGGCGCAGAAAACCGCTAGCGCCTTCTTCTACTTGTGTTATAATTCCATTGTTTCTTTATTGCCATGAAGCAGTACCATACTACAATGGAATCTGGTGATCGCATGTTTCAATTCAAGTGGCTTTGGCACAACCTGAAGGGAGACCGGGTCCGATACATCATCGCGCTCTGCCTCTCGGTCGTGGGCTCCTCGCTCACGATTATCAATCCGTATCTCGGCCAGCGCATCGTCGATGAATTCATCGCAGGCCCGGACGCGGCGCAGAATGTGATCGACGAACGCGGCTTGCTGATCGCCCTCGGACTTGGGATGATCGGCTTCTCGCTGCTTCGCACGGGTCTGGCCTACTTCACGACCATGCTGTATGAACGCGCTTCACAGAACATGCTTTATCGGGTGCGGATCTTCCTGTACAACAAAATACAGGGCCAAGATATGCGGTATTACGACCGCAACCGCACCGGCGACCTCATGACGAAGATGACCGGCGACCTGGATATGGTGCGTCACACCTTGGCGTGGATCATCAAGACGATCATCGAGTCGCTCACCGTCTTCGTGGCGGCAATCGTCTACTTCTTCTACATTGATGCTGAGCTGACGCTGTGGCTGCTCATTCTGTCGCCGCCGATCTTCATCGTGGCGTTCATCTTCGCCAGACGGGTACGCCCCATGTACATCGATCTGCGGGAGCGGCTGTCGCAGCTCAACACGACTACGCAGGAGAACATCGCCGGCAACCGTGTTGTGAAGGCGTTTGCACGCGAGCCGTTCGAGATTGAGAAGTTCACGGAGAAGAGCGTCAACTACTCCAAGGCCAATAAGGCGGCCGCCTTGGTCTGGCTGGACTACTTCCCGTATCTCGAAATCTTCTCGCAAGGCTTCGCCGTCATCCTGATGGTAGCCGGGGGGCTCTTCGTCATGGACGGACGCATCACGTTCGGGGAATTCTCCGCGTTCTCCGCGCTCATCTGGGGGCTATCGAACCCCATGCGCAGCATCGGCATCATCATTAACGATATTCAGCGCTTCTTCGCCAGCTTGACCAAGATCATGGAAGTGTTCTACGCGGAGCCGGACATCGTGAACGAACATAGCAACCGCGCGCGACGCCGCTACCAAGGCCGCATTCAATTCGAGAATGTGAGCTTCAAATATGACAGCGCTACCGTGCTCGACAACGTCAGCTTCAAGATCGAGCCCGGCGAGACGATCGCCATCATGGGCGCGACCGGATCGGGTAAGACGACGCTCATCAATATGATCCCGCGCTTCTATGACGTCACGAAAGGCCGCGTGCTTGTGGACGGCACCGACGTGCGCAAGCTTGCGCTGGATGAGCTGCGCGGCAATGTCGGGGTGGCGACGCAGGACGTCCTGCTGTTCTCGGATACGATCGACGGCAATATCGCCTACGGCGATCCGGATATGCCCGAAGAAGATGTCGTGAAGTTCGCCCGGCTCGCCGCCGCCCACAACTTCATCGAGAAGATGCCGGACGGATACAATACGATCGTCGGCGAACGCGGCGTCGGCCTCTCCGGCGGACAGAAGCAGCGGATCGCGCTCGCCCGGGCGCTCGCCGTGCAGCCGCCAATCCTGATTCTCGATGACACGACTTCCGCCGTCGACCTCGAGACGGAAGAGCATATTCAGAAGAGCCTGCGCGAGCTGGAATTCTCTTGCACCAAAATCATCATCGCCCAGCGCGTGTCGACGACGGCGCAAGCCGACCGCATCCTTATTCTAGAGGGCGGCAAGGTCATCGAAGAAGGGACGCATGCCGAGCTGCTGGCGAAGCGCGGTTACTATTACGACGTATTCATGCTGCAGAATGAGGGCATCGGAAGGGAGGGAAGCGCGCATGGCAAGGAATAAATTCGATATCGACGAGAACCTCGAGAGCCCGTTCAATATCAAGCACTTCCGCCGCGCGCTTATCTACATCAAGCGCCAGCAGAAGCCGATGATCATCGCCTTCATCCTTAGCGCCTTGTCGGCCGGGATCGCGCTCTCGGCGCCGCTGATCATGCAGCATGTCGTGGACGTGACGATACCCGCCCGGGATAAAGCCGGTCTCGTCGGCTGGTCCGCCCTGATGCTCGCGACGATCGTGGTCAGCGTTATTCTGGCCACCATCCGCTCGCGCATGATGACGCGCGTTGGCCAGGACATTATATTCGATATCCGAAGCGATCTGTTCAAGCACCTGCAAGAGCTGCCGTTCCAGTACTACGACGACCGGCCGCAGGGCAAGATCCTCATCCGGGTCGTCAACTACGTCAATTCCGTGTCGGATGTGCTGTCCAACGGCATCATCAACTTCATCCTGGAAATTCTGAACCTGCTCTTCATCGCGATCTTCATGTTCGCCGTCGACGTCAGACTGTCGCTCGTCATTCTGGCCGGGCTGCCGGTCTTCCTCGGCGTCATCATGCTCATCAAGACAAGGCAGCGCCGGGCGTGGCAGGCCGTCTCGAACAAGAGCTCCAACCTGAACGCCTACCTGCAGGAGAGCATCAGCGGCATTCGCGTCACGCAGATCTTCACCCGCGAGAAGCATAATGAAGGACTGTTCACCCGCCTGTCGACCAACTTCCGCACGGAGTGGATGCGGACGATGTACTTGAACTTCCTCATCCCCTTCACGGTCGACAATCTGGCGACGACCGTCACGACGGCGATCTATCTCGTCGGCTTATTGGCGCTCGGACCGGAGGAGATCACCTTCGGCGTCATTCTGGCGATGAGCAGCTACGCGGCGCGCTTCTGGCAGCCGATTCTGAACATCTCGAACTTGTACAACAGCTTCGTCAACGCGGTCGCTTATTTGGAGCGGATCTTCGAGACGCTCGACGAGCCTGTTACCGTCAGCGACGTGCCGCAGGCGAAGGCGCTCCCGCCGATCCAAGGTCATCTGACGTTCGACGACGTCACCTTCGCCTACGATCCGGGCCATAACATTCTGGAGCACCTGTCCTTCCAGGTGAAAGCCGGCGAAAGCATCGCGCTCGTCGGGCCGACCGGCGCGGGCAAGACGACCGTCGTCAACCTCATCTCCCGCTTCTATAACATTACGGGCGGGGAGATCCGGATTGACGGCCACGATATCGCGCAGGTGCAGCTCAAGTCGCTGCGCAGCCAGATGGGCATCATGCTCCAGGACAGCTTCATCTTCTCCGGCACGATCATGGACAATATCCGCTACGGCCGGCTGGACGCCACCGAAGAGGAAATTATCGCGGCCGCTAAGACGGTCTGCGCCGACGAGTTCATCCGCGAATTCGAGCACGGCTACATGACGGAGGTCAACGAACGCGGCTCCAAGCTGTCCCAAGGTCAGCGGCAGCTGATCTCCTTCGCCAGGACGCTGCTGGCCGACCCGCGCATCCTCATTCTGGACGAAGCGACCTCGTCCATCGACGCGCAGACCGAACGGCTGCTGCAGAAGGGGCTGAACGAACTGCTCAAGGGCCGGACGTCGTTCATTATCGCCCATCGCCTGTCCACGGTGAAGAACTGCGACAAGATCATGTACGTCGCCGACAAGGGCGTTGCCGAATGCGGCTCGCATGACGAGCTGATGGCGCTGCAAGGCCGGTATTATAAGCTGTACTCCGCGCAGAAGATGGATGCGGTGTAATGAAGAGGGGGGCCGATGGCTCCCCTTTCTCATGTCCGTTCTGGTTGCCGCATTCGCTGCGTGAATCATGCCGCCACTTCGTTCGGGACTAACCTTCGACTCATTCAAAAAAGCCAGTCCCCCTCTCTAGTTAATGGTAAAATGTAGGAGACCATTAGAAAGGAGGACGAACCGTGCCCGCAACGAGCGAACCTATCCTCGTCACGCGCGACCTGCGCATGCGATATGGCGACAGATACGTGCTGCAAGGGATCGACCTGGAAGCATATCCGGGTCAAATTATCGGCTATATCGGACCGAACGGCGCCGGCAAGAGCACGACCGTCAAAATCATGCTCGGCCTCGTGAGGGGCTACACCGGAGAAGTAAAGCTGTTCGGTCATGACCTCTCCGAGGACGCCCATGCGTACAAACGCCGGATCGGCTACGTGCCCGAGGTCGTCGAGCTGTTCGACAACCTGTCGGCCTACGAATACTTGACGTTCGTCGGCGAGCTCTACGGATTAACGCATGAGGAGGCCGACTCCAAGGCCCGCCGCCTAATGGCTATGTTCGAGCTGGAGACGGTCTACTACGCCCGCATCAACTCCTTCTCGAAGGGCATGCGGCAGAAGGTCATGCTCATCGCAAGCCTGCTGCATAATCCCGACGTGCTCTTCCTCGATGAACCGCTGAGCGGCCTGGATGCCAACAGCGTCATGGTCGTCAAGGAGATCATGACACAGCTGGCCGCGCAAGGCAAAACGATATTCTACTCCTCGCATATTATGGAGGTCGTCGAGAAAATCAGCAGCCGCATCATTCTGATCGACGGCGGACGGATCGTGGCGGACGGTACGTTCGAGGAGCTGAAGGCGCAGAGTCAGGAAGGTACGCTTGAGCAGATTTTCAACCAACTGACCGGATTTCATGCCTACAAGCAGCTGGCCGAGCAGTTCGTGTCCATCGTGCGGGAGGTGTGAGGCGATGAGAGATTTTGCCTCGCTTAAGCTGCTCGACAAGATGGAGCGGCTATTCACGGCGCTGGGCGTGGACTATCCCCTTATGCGCCGCATCCTGCAGGTCAAGCTGACGATGGACAGCCGGCGGGTGCCAACGGTTATCGCCCAGACGTCCGCCAAGAAGAAAGGGGCCGATTCCAACGAGCCGCCCAAAGACGTCAATTATTTCGTCCGTTCCTTATGGCTGTACGCACTGCTGGGGCTGATCCTGGTCCCGCTTGTCGTCATGGGCGACAACTATATGTTTCAGATGGCGCTCGTCTTCGGCGTGTTGATGTTCCTGGTCACGACGTCGATGATCTCGGACTTCTCTTCCGTGCTGCTCGATCTGCGGGATAAGAGCATTCTCCATACGAAGCCCGTCCCTCCGCGCACGATCCATGCGGCCCGAACGGTCCATATTCTGATCTACTTGTCCTTCCTGACGGGCGCGATCGCGGGGCCGTCGCTCATCGCCGGTGCGATTCGGCACGGCCTTCTATTCCTGCTGCTGTTCCTGGCCGAGGTTGTCCTTGCCGATATGCTCATCGTCGTGCTGACGGCGCTGCTGTACGTCCTCCTGCTCCGCTTGTTCGACGGCGAGAAGCTGAAGGACATGATCAACTACGTTCAGATCCTCCTGTCGGTCGTCATCGCCGTCGGCTACCAGGTCGTCGCGCGTTCGTTCGAGTGGATGGATTTGCAGGTCAACTTCCTGTTCCAGTGGTGGCACGCCGTTGTGCCTCCGATCTGGTTCGCCGCTCCGTTCGAACTGCTGCTGCACGGGGAGCGCTCGGCGGCAACGCTGATGCTGACCGGGCTTGCGCTGTTCATCCCGATCTTGTCCATGCTGCTGTACGGCAAGCTCATCCCGGTATTCGAACGGGATTTGCAGAAGCTTGCCGACCACGGCGCCATCCGCCCCTCCTCCCGCCATGGACGGTTCGCGGATCGCGCCGCGCGGGTGCTCTGCCGCTCGAACGAGGAACGCACCTTTTTCCGCTTTACGCTGAACATGCTGAAGGGGGAACGGGAGTTTAAGCTGAAGACGTACCCTTCAGTCGGCTTCTCGATCATCTTCCCGTTCATCTTTCTCTATTCGGCCTTCTCGGATATGCCCTGGCAGGCGTTCGCGGACAGCCGATGGTACATGACCGTGTATCTCAGCGGGATGCTGATCCCGACCGTCTCCTATATGATGAAGTTCTCCGGAACCTACAAAGGCGCGTGGATCTATGGCGTGGCGCCCATCTCGCATCGGCAGGTCATCGTCACCGGCGTTCTGAAAGCAGCCTTGCTCCGGCTGTTCGTCCCGGTCTTTGCGGTGCAAGCCGCGATATTCGTCGCGCTGTTCGGGGCGCGCATCCTGCCGGACTTGGCGGCGGTGCTGTTGGCCATGCTGCTCTATGCGTACTTGTGCTTCAGCGTCTTGAACCGGGAGCTTCCGTTCTCCCATTCCTTCGAAGGCGCAAGCGGCGGGGGCGGCATCACGATGTTCGGGATGGTGCTGCTGATCTTCGGATTCGCCCTCGTTCATCTCGCCACCACCTTCATCCCGCTGGGCATATGGATCTACGCGGCTCTCTTGCTCGGCGCCAACGTGCTCGTCTGGCGCCGGCGCGGGCCAGCTGCCGCATCAATCGGGAAGAACACGGCCGCGGGGTGACCGATGTTCGCCGGCGCGATCGGGCGGCATACACGAGCAAGAAGCGATGCACGCGCTGCATCGCTTCTTTGGTCGTTGCGGCTTACCTTTTCATCAGCTCGTCGACCTTCGCTTTCATGGAACGGATCGTCGTTCGCTTATATTGCAGGCCAAGCCTGAGCACTTTCAGCTGCTCGCGGCGGGATAACTTGTGGAACCGGGCATCCTGCTTCAAATACGAGCGGATGATGGACCAGCTATTTCCAGTGGTCTGCTCCGCGTTCGCGTAGGGCAGTTCTTTGGGGAGCGCGCGTTTGCGATAACGGTTGACTAACGACGCCAGCGCCGACGCGATTTTGCCTTCGTCCACCAGACAAGGTACCGCGTTCTTCTTCGTGAACCTTCTGTAGAAGTCCAAGTGGTTGCTGCCGCTTAGAATCACGTAACCGCCGTCTTTCCGGCTTTTCCGGACGACGAGCAGCTGCATGCAGTCCTGCGCGACTTTGTGAAGTTCCTTGCTGCGTTTGGTTGTTTTGGCGCTCGACCCCGCCTTTAGCTTGTGTAGAGGTATATATTGCACCGTATAGCTCATCCGGCAGCACCCCTCTTGTTGGTTAGTTAGTCTAGTTTATTCCGGCACCTGCTCGTTCGTTCACCAGAAAATGGCCAATCGTGTCGATCGGCCGCAGCGGTGCCTGTCCTCATTTCGCGGGCAAGATCATCCCCGTACAACATCCGATTCAAGGTATGATAGCCGCCTCTGTGATCGCCCGCCGCATCGTCCCCGACGATGGTTAGCCCCGAAGAAGCGATGGCACTCATACGCCATGTGTCGCATAGCTCCAACCTATAGATAACAGCCGACACCAGCACTAGCAACTACAAATATATTATAGATAAGAGCACTAATCATGGCCTTCTATCTCTAAGATTACAGCACAGAGAGGTGAGTGGAATGGAAGCGGGCGCCTACGAATATGATCGTGCTTTTTACAACATCGCGTCGCACCGGCACGAGTCGACCGCTATTCTAGTGGTCGCTTATAACCGCCCAGCGTATTTGGAGCAAGTGATTGCATGCATCGAACGCAACCCGGAATCGGCTACGCTTCCCTTTTTTTTCTTCCTTGATGGCGGAACAGGGGCTACACAAGAGGAAAATTCGGCACTGATTCAACGCGCCAACATCACGAACAAATATATCATTACAAGGCCAAGAAACTATGGGTGCGCCAAAAACCTGATCGATGCGAGACGGTTCGCGATGGATTGGTGCGGCTACGAAAGAATGATCGTGATCGAGGATGATATTCTCCTGACTCCGCACTATATTCGGCATATTCTGGCCTTGCATGATTGGGCGAAACAGAACTACAGCCGCGTCGGCGTCGTTCAAAGCTGGTCCTATTGCTTCCTCGATCGCGAAGACAAGCTGGGCAAGCTGCACCTCGTGCAGACCAACTCCATGTACTGGTGGAGCTTCGTTAGCTATTGCATGGATCGCGAAGCGTGGATGGCCATTCGCCCGTACTTGTACCACTACGAGACGTTCATCGATCAAATCCCATTGACGGAAGATTACGATATACAGCGGTCTAAACCAGGACGCTCACCTGTTGGACCGGCCATACGCGCCTGGGTCAAGGGCTTGATCGAGACCACGCAGCACGACTCGGCTAACGACGACCAACAGGCCAAGGTACAGCTCGACATGCGGAGTCAATTTGCGGAGATCGATTACAATATTACAAGTCAGGATTTGATGACCGGCTTTGCCTTATGGATGACGGGATACGTCAGGCTAGAGACGGTTGTCAATCGAGTCAAGCATATCGGCATGCATGGCGTAACGGTCGATGAAACGCTGTTCCATAATTTCCGAATGCATCAAATCTCGCTGGATAGCTTTGATCAAGACGCCCTGCTAACCGACTTCGTTGAGCTGTAAAGCTTCTGTCTACGCAATACGATTTCATTGGTCAGGAGGGAATTGCGCGTGACATCAGGTCCGCTTCATATACCACAACGTCCCATTGCCGCCGTTTATTCACCGGATTCGATACTACAGCTTGCAGTCCCCCCGATTCCGCCCGTCTCGGTCGGGAGCAGGACGCGCATCGCCACTTGCGCAGACGTTGGCTGGTTCCACCATAACCGGCGGCTTGCCGTCTTAAATTTGGGCGCGGAGGCGCTTCACGTCTATGTGTTCGATCCGGCAGTTCGTTCCTTGTCGCTTGCGCAGACGCTGTCCAATCGAGATGGCATGCAGTTTTACTGGCCCGAACAGCTTTCTTTCTCCAATAACGGTCGGTGGCTTGCGATTACCAACTCCAAAAACGATCAGTCTTCCATTAATCTATATGCCATCGATCCCTTCACGCAGCTCGTTCTTCCAGAGCCTCTTCTCGTGATTCGCCATCCGCATGCCGTCTTTCACGGGGTTACCTTCTCGCCTTGTTCGGCGTATGTCGTCAGCGCGACGATGGATGCGGCGGGGCAACTTCTCATTTACAAGCTCCAGACGGAAGCGGATGGCTCGCTTCAGGCTGTACTCACGCAAGCCATCATGAATCGCTATCCGCCTTTAAAACCAAAATCGGCGGCTTTCTCAGCCGATAGCTCGCTTATTGCGATTTGTTATTCAGCCAATGGCGGAGCGGCCCAAACGCATGATTATGGGACGATTGCCGTTTATGCATTCGACCCGAACACCGGAACGATACGCCATGAACAACCGTTGTCCGAGCTGACGGACAGACCGGAGCTGGCGTACAATGACGCGATAGGTTTCACCCATGATGCCGAAGCCTCCTACCTCGCCGTTCAGTCGCAATCGAACGATTGCGTCATCTTCTACGCGTTCGATCGCGCCTCGCGCCAAATCGATCCACACTATCTCGCATTGGGCAACCCGGCTGCGCAACTTAGCTTTCCTCATGGCCTATCTTGGTCAACGGATGATCGGTTCTTGGCTGTCTCCAACAACGGTGACGATAAGGTCACCATTTATGCCATGACGCCGGATTCCTGACAACCGTCTTTGATCCAGAACCAACTTCTTAGGAGGTTATCATTTATGTTTGCCAAGCTCCCTCACGTCTCGCAAGTCCCGATTGCGGTGCACTATACGCCCGATTCTATCTTGCAGTTTAGCGAGCCGCCGATGCCCCATCTCACGGTAGTGGATCGGCAGCGGTATGGCACCTGCACCGATGTGAAATGGCTCCATCAATCTCATACGCTGGCTACCCTCAACATGGCGACCGAAACGATCCACACGTACGTATTCGATTCGCATTCCCACACGCTGTCTCCTATTCAGACACTAGGCAACGAACAAGGCATGGAGCTGCATTGGCCCGAAAAGTTCGCATTCGCCAATAATGGCAAATACATGGCCGTCGCCAATTCCAAAATCGGGAAGTGCGCCATTCAATTGTATCGCATGGAGCCGACGGGATGGATTCACCCCGGCCCCGTACAAACCATCGAGCATGAAGGATCGGTCTTTCACGATGTGCAATTTTCGCCGGACTCCCGCTTCATGGTGAGCACGACGATGGATGCAGGAGGACATATCCGTTTTTACAGCTTGGAAGAAGGACCGGGCGGCGAATTGAATATTACGCTTACCCAAACGACGCAAAGCCTATACTTGCCCTTAAAACCAAAAGCGATCGCTTTCTCCGGAGACGGCGCGCTGATCGCCATTTGTTTCGGTCCGAATGCCGGCACCTTGAATCCGCAGAGCTTTGGCGTCATGGCCATTCATACATTTGACGGCGTTACCGGCACCATGAGCGAGCAACCAGTGCACGAACTGTATGGGAGACCCGAATTATCGGTGCCCGATTCGGTTACGTTCTCCCATGACGCTGGCTCTTCCATGCTGATCATTCCTTCCCAGTCCAATGACACCATCGTTTTTTATGCATTCGATAAGTCCACCTGCCAGATTGATCCGAACTTCTTCAGCTTTACCAATCCGAACGCCCAATTAAGCTTTCCGCACGGCGTCTCGTTGTCGGCAGATGACCGCTATCTTGCCGTCTCCAATTATGGAGATGATAAAATTACAATCTATGCCTTGTAAGGATAGGCGCAACACATTGATTTATACTCGAGGAGACTTGCTATGCGTTCATCCAACCTGTTTCGATTGGCCATCGTCGGCCTAGGATACGTAGGATTGCCTTTAGCCCAGCTTTTCATAGACAAAGGACATACCGTGTATGGCATCGATTCGGATCAAGCGAAGATCGCTTCGCTTCGGCAGGGTCTGTCGTATTTATCGGACCTTCCCTCTTCGGACGTACAGGGCATGATGCAGACGGGACGATTTCATATCGGGGATTCATTCGACGTTGTTGCGGGTGTGGATACCATCATCGTATGCGTACCGACGCCGCTGCATCCGAACCTGCAGCCTGACTTATCCTATGTGAGAAGCGCGGCCGAACGGGCATTGCCCTATTTGCGCCCAGGTCAACTATTCGTGCTGGAGAGCTCCTCGTATCCGGGTACGACCGAAGAGGAGATCCGCCCCTTGCTCGAAGCGCAAGGGTTCGTCATGGGTAGAGACATCGCCCTCGCCTATTCGCCTGAACGGATTGATCCTGGACAGCGACAGTATCGGCTGGAGGAAGTACCGAAGCTGGTTGGCGGCGTCACGCCCGCTTGTACCGCTTATGCGAGCAGGGTGTACAAATCCGCCTTTATGAACGTGGTCGAAGTTTCCTCCCCGCGCGTTGCGGAGATGGCGAAGCTGGTTGAGAACAGCCAGCGTTTCATCAACATTTCCTTCATGAACGATCTATCCCGATTATGTAACAAGATGAATATCAATGTATGGGAAGTGATTCAAGCCGCCGGGACCAAGCCTTACGGCTTCACCCCTTATTATCCGGGACCTGGCGTAGGCGGGCATTGCATCCCCGTCGATCCGCTATACTTGATGTGGAAGGCGAAGGATTGCGGCGTTGAGCTGCCTCTTATCGAAGCAAGCCGCCGAATCAATGACGCTATGCCGGAATACATCGTTCAACGAATCGAAGACATGCTGCTCCTGCGCCGGAACCAACCTTTACACGAAAGCCGTTTGCTTATTGTCGGCATTACGTATAAGAAGAATAGCAATGATACCCGTGAATCGAGTCCGGTTAAAATTATCCAGCACCTGCTTCGCCGAGGCGTTCAATTAGACTACCACGATCCGCTTGTCGATGAATTTCGACTTGACCAGATCCACCTTAAATCCGTTCCGCTCACCCCGTCGACGATCCAAGCGTACGATTGTACGATCATCTTGACCGATCACTCGAGCCTTCCCTATCAGTTGCTTGTTGATGCTGCTCCTCTTGTATTCGACGCCCGGAATGCGTTGGGGGATTGGTCGCCTGGAGGAAATGTGATTTCGTTGTAGGCTGGTGAGTCTACCCGTTCGCGCGACGAAGGCAGTCGATCTTGTTGATCGGCTGCCTTTTTTACGCTCATCACCGCTCCTATTTTTGCACGTTGCGAATTTCAGACTGTTGAAAAAACGCCTCGTAAGCTCTTGAAGGATGCTCAAACCAACGCGCTATTTTATTCGCCACCTCCTGATCCCTGGCTGCCTGCATCAACATCTGCACAATATGTTCCGGCAATGGGCGAAATCGCTTCGCCCTCTCCAGTGCGGGATGAAAAATCAATGAAAAAGTGAAAGGAGCTTGCCTCGGCAAGCTCCTTTTTGGTTGCTATTTTTTTACGCTAACGTCTCCCAGTTAGCGCAATGATGCAATTTTCTATTCAGTCAAGCTTTTATGAAACCTTCTGTCCAATTATCCGCATCTATTTCATACTCATCAATGAAAAAATTATTAGCGTATTCCCTAAATCCCGGAAGTAGCTTGTATCTGTCTACCACCGATTTTGCTTTTTCTAATGATGAATAAATGCCAATTATTTTAGTCTCATCAAACTGTTCATCTTCTCCGACTTCGTAAGAATGTTGAACAATATAAGCGATTTTCAATCAGCTCACCTCTAAAAGTGAATTCTGCATATCCCTGAATTATCCTCCCTTTCAATGAAAAAGAAGCAGCTGCCGCGGTGGCAAACTGCTCCCTGGATCGTTGAACTATCGTCTCCCGTTAACGCAACGCATTTATCAGTCTCCTGAATACTTGTTTGGTGTAATCGAGTAATGGAATATTTCAATATCGCCATCAATAAAATTTCTGCGTTGTGCGGCGAGTAATGTTTCATACATATTCTTTCGGCCCACAGGATTATCAGTGTGTAGGTATATTTTATTGGCCCTCAAACCATTTTCACAAAAATACTTAACGAAATCGTATCCATTAGGCAATTCGTTTCCTTGCTCGTCCTCGCCTAAGTCATGATCAAGAGACAGTAAATTTATCGTATGTTCTTGAAAAGCTCGCACTGCTTCTTCAAAAGTTCTAGCCGCAATAAAACCTTCCGGGCAGTCTCTTAAGTCATCGAGATAAAGATTAATCATAAGATCACCTCTTGCTATGAGTATCTCAACACTACCATACATTGGAAGTATTCTGCCCGATAGTTGAACAAAAACAGCCGATCAGCATGACCGGCTAGAGGTGTTGCCTAAACTGTTTGATCTATATCGAAAAATTGATCTATAAAATAACCCTCAGATTCCCATACATCATCCAATCTCACTAAGAGTTCATTAAGTGTTCCCTTTGTCTCGCCAAATCTTCTTTTAAGGGCTGTCTTAAAATAACCCATATCACGGCCCTCAAAACATAATCTAATGTACAGTAACTATCACCAATGTATATTGAAAAGTTGAAACCAAAATAATCTGCAATTTCCTTGCAGATACTTCTAAGTTCTAGCTGTAAGTCAGGATTATCTAAAAACCTATACCATCTAAAACACGGATTAAATTCACATATACTTTTATTGAATACGAAGTCTAAGCCTCCTGGGCCGCTAACTTCAATGTATTCTTCAGCACCAATTATCACTGGATCAAATGGACTGAAGTTCATTGATTCAATAATTCGTTCACGATTAATCGACCAATCTCTGATAAGATGAGGGTTATGTTTATTCACTTCAGATATGCATTGAACCATCTTAGGAAACCTGTCACCTTTAACAAGCTCATCCTTAAATAGCTGAATAGATTTAAAGTCCAATGAATGTTGGAAAGTTGCTGTAAAATTTACCCCCATTTTCCCATCCCCCATCAATGATGAGTACAGTATACTACGATTTTACTTCAGCTTAATGAAGACAGGGAGCGGCTGCCGCGGCAAACTGCTCCCTAGTTTGGTCCAACTATCGTTCCTCTTTAGGTAATGAGTATAGCCAAATGGTGATGCGTGAATATGGTTTTATGCACAGTTATTAACAAAGTTCTTATTTTCTAGCGATTTCATTTTCGCTTTTCATCCATGGACTTCCAGGTAAATATTCAAGTACAACACTATCATCTTCATTATAAAAAATGTTTACTTCTTCCCTTGCATTTGTATTTTTCGATAATACTGCTGTTTCTTTTAATTTCCCTCTCTTATCGTAATACGTGTATATCAAGAAGACCAATGTACTATTGTTCTGAATCATAAAAGAGTTCTTCCATTCCTTATATCTGCCCCTTGAGTGTTCGCCAGTCATGATTAACATGATCTTGTTATTTGATCTAATCACACTGAAAATTAACAACACAGGACCAGCTAATAAGAGAGCGACTGCAGTAGGTAAATTGTTGATATCCTTGGATACAGACTGAATAAAAAAGATTATTCCGATGAGGATTAACGACAGACTTACTAAACTAAATCTAGTTCCAAATCTGAGATAAAACATACTAGATTTCGAAATTGTTCTCATCACTTTTTCCCTTTTAGTTTGTGACTTCAGTAATTGCGTATAACGTTCATATGTTCACGACGCCCTTCCCCCGCCCCTTAAGCCCCTAAGGGGCGGGGGAAGGGCGTGTCCGCTGAATAATCTCCCCTGAAATACCTCGTGCGGACCGAGGGCCGCATGGCCCGAAGTGTGAATGGTGTTAGGTAAGTTGATTCTTCGAAGGGTAACTCAATATTGCTCTTCTAAATTGATCTTATAGATGTTTTCACTTATTTTTTCTATTGGGTCACCGTTTCTGACTAACAACAATACTTCCTTACAATTAAATTGAATTTCTTTAAGTCTAGGATTTCAAAAGTATTTATTACAATGATTAACGTCATACCTTGATAATTCTTCCTCGCCTTTCTTCTAGCTTTTTGTATTACCAAGTCAAGATAATCAAGAGCTTTATTTTCCAAATCTCTGGTGTCACCAATTTTCATGCCACCATAGCCTCGTTCATTTATGAGTTTTGCATCATCATTTTCTGCTTTCCCATCTATGTATTCTGTAATTTCAACTTTATATTGTTCTCCTGAGGATAACATAACGATCGAATCAAATCCTTGATTGCCAATTACCACTTTAACTTTGGCATCAGCTGGAACATAGGATGACTGACTATAAAGATAGAGAGGATAAAATGCCTCTAAAAAGTTTTTAAATGTATCTTTCTTTAGCCGTGCCAAATCATTTAGCTCTTTATGAGCTAGTATTTCAGTTCTCTTTGTTTCAAAGTAATCCTTCATTTGAACAGGAGTCCGAAATTCCTCTAGATCAGATAATAAATCCTTAACAATTTTCATTATGCCCTCCATGAACGGCTAATGCTTCTTGACCATAAGGGGGCGTCGGATGCGACATGACACATAAATCCAAATCCACGGAGCTAGTCACGCGCCACCTCTATCCTGTGCCGTATTTGTTGAAACCATTTTTTCATCTCCTGCATGTAGGCAAATACGTTCTCTATCTTCGGCAGTTCGATGGCCTGCTTAATGGCCGCTATGAGGATAGCTCGTTCCTCTTCATTCTCGCGGATATCTTCGGCATAATTGTCTTCATAGTCATTCAAGAACTCCTCTTCGGTCTCATAATACGTCAGCCGCTCGAACAGGTAGAGCTCTTGGAGTTGAATATATAAGGCCAAGAAGTCTTTGATGTTATTGGCAACCGGTTTGACGGGATCTTCGGAATCCATCGGTTGTATGAAGACAATGGGTGCATGCTCCAATGACTCTACGGTATCGCCTTCCGTAAGAAAGGCAAAGTGATCGCCATCGGCCCCCGTCCATAAGAAGATAATCGCGTCGTCCGGCGTGCTGCTGTATCCGTTATCTGCTTCAAAGCATGGGCACGCGCCAAAAAATGCATCAAAATCTTTGTCATGCTGTTCGATTAACTTATTGTCGATGTCCAATAACCGCTGAAGCGTTTCGGGCATTTCGTAACTTCTGATCATTTCGTTTCCCCCGTTATTCCATGATGTGATGTCTCATCCTAAACCAATCCGTTACTTCCGCGCGGCCGCCGTTCCCATCAATACCTCCAGCCGCTCCTTCAGCGGGGACTGCGCCTTCCTGAGCACCGATGCGCGATTCTTCTCGCTGCCGAATAGCCGGTACAAGACGACTTCCCGCAGGTGGTCGGCCTTGTCTGCCAGCGCCTGGATCAGCGCATCCGCCAGCTGCGGCGTATCGACCGCGGCGGCCTTGAAGGGCTTGGCCATATCGCTGCCGCCAAGCAGGATAGAGACGAGCGTATCCATACAGTCGGGGCGCCATCCATGCTGCGCGACATAAGCTTCCGCGTACCCATCCTGCGCGGACTGATGCTCGGAATCGACCAGCTCCATATAACGGCGAACCAACGGACCATAGTCCTCGCTCAACAAGCCGAGCCCCATAACGGCATACGTGCCGGGCATGATGGACTTGGGGCCGCTCTCGACGTCTCCATACCAGGCGAATTCCTCCATCGCTAGCTCCGCGTATGCCGCAAGCTGCGGGAAGAGCGCGTCATACCGAAGCGCATTGGCAAAGAACTGATGCAGCTTCGATTTGGCCAAGTTCGCAACCGGGAGCCAATGCTTCTCCGCGCTCTTCAGCTTCAATTCATAAGACTTGGGGAACCCCTCCCGAAGAAGACCGCTGATATATTCGAGCGCTTCCCGGTAAGCCGCTTCTTCTTCGGCATGGATCCGAATCTCGATCGTCTGCAAAATATCGTTGGCCTTCCCCGACATCCGGGTCCCTTCATGGCCAGCCGCGAAGCGGCCGCTGCCCGTCTTGAGATAGACGGTTGCTTGCTCGGAGCCAAGCTGCGCGGCGAGTTCCAGATACGCTTTGCGGGTAGCCGGCTCCTTCCGTCCAATCTGCAGGGCAGCGTACAGAAAAAAGGCCAGCTCGCGCGGCGGGATAGACGGGCGCTCGTCGTCAGGCAGCAGCTTGCGGCCGATCCCGAACGTCTCGGCGGGCTCGCAATAGCGAGAGTGGACCTTCTCCTCGGCCCACTCTCGCAAAGCCGCTATGTACGTATGCTGCCACTTCTCCTTGCGCTTCGGGAATGCGGTCATTTTGTCGTTCAAGCGGCTGTTGATCGGTTCAACCACGGCCGGGTCTTGTTCCATCAGGTCGGGATTCATCAGATGCCTGGCGAAGAAGAAGTCGTCCTTGTCGGAGGGAAGCACCGGCAGCTCCTTCCACACCTTGGCTTCCATGAACCGGTTCAGCTGCTGCTTGAGCTGATTCAGCCTGCCGTCATGGCGGAGCTCCTCCTGATGCAGCAGCGTGGACGACTTTCTCTGCACCTCCATCGCAAGCCGCAGCTTATAGCCGAAGAAATGTTCGCCGTATTCGTCCGACATGAATATCTGCTCTACTCGCGCCCGCAGCGCAGGATAGAACGCATGGATCAGGGCATCGTCGCTTAACGCCTCTAGATCGAGCTCCGTCTCGACTGCATAGGCGTCGTCGCTGAACGAGAGGGGTTCGTGAACGTCGAGGGTAATCCGATCGCGATACGAGCGGGAAGGGCCTTCGATAAAGCTTACTTTCACGTAATCCATGATCCCTGGATGCAGCGGACTCCACCCGCTTAAGCTGTCGATTCTCGCTTTTTCTTTGCTATACACGCGCGTTAATAGCGTCATTATCTCCTGCAAGATGCGTTCGGCTTCCGTGTTCATAAGCGCCTCCTCAGGTGTATTTTCCATAAACACCCTATTGCTTCCTAGTATACCGGACGCCAAAATAGATAGCCATCACATCGATTGCATCTTCCGCGCAGCCGGAAGGAACATCAGACCTGCGTCTCTCCGGACTTGAGGTCGGCAGGTATCTGCCGCAATGAAAAAGGGACAGCCGCGAATCGCTCGCAGACTGCCCCTGACATGCTACTTGTTGACACCGGCACCGATCAAACTAGTGAATGTCCCGCTTCTTGAAGTTACCGCCTCTGACCTCCGCAACGTCGTAGACCATGACGAACGCGCTTGTATCGATTTCGTGGATAATTTCTTTTATTTTGCTTTCTTCCAACCGGTTGATGACGCATGTAATTTCTTTGAATTGCTCGTTGGAGTACCCGCCGTGCACGATATTATAGGTCGCGCTGCGTCCTAGCCGATCGCGAATGGTCTCGACCATTTCTTCGGGATGCCGGGTAATGATTTTGAACGTCTTGGACCCGCTCAACCCTTCTTCCACGATATGAATCACTTTGGCGGCAATGTAATACGCGATCGCCGACAAAATCGCCCCTTTCAGGCCGAATACCGTCGCGACGACGATAAAGACGAACATATTCAGGAATAAGATGAGATCGCTTGTGCCGAAAGGCAATTTGCGGGAGAGCAGCACGGCAAGCATATCGATGCCGTCCAGCGCGCCGCCGTTCCGCAAGGCTAGACCCATGCCGAAGCCGATAATAATCCCGCCGACCACCGTGATCAACAGCGTGTCGCTTTCGATGATGGGCGAGACTTCATGCATCACGATCGTCCCCACGGCCAGCGAGGCAATGCCCAGCACGGAATAGATCGCGAAGCTCTTGCCGATCTGCTTATAACCCAGGAAGATGAACGGGAGGTTAAGTACCGCGATCAGAAGGCCCAGCGGGACGTCCATCAGCTCCGATCCGACGATGCTAAGCCCCGTTATGCCGCCATCCGATACGTTGTTCGGGATCAAGACGGCTTCCAATCCAAACGCGGTTATAAATGCGCCGATGACGACGGCGAGTCCCCGCAACCCTTTTTTAAGTACGGCAGGCGGTTTGTGTTCTTTCTTCATCCCATGACCTCGTTTCGTTATTCCGCTGGTTTAGCGTCATTTTCATGCACCGTTATATTTTACCTAATCTCCGGACAAATATCACGTCGGGGCGGTTGTTTGCAATCGGCCCATCAACGAAGCAAGGCAGCCGATCGCCAGATCGACTGCCTTCTATACTACCTTATGGAGTTGAACACCCCTCTGCCGATGAAGTCCGCGCTGACCGGCTTCCTCCCCAATTCGCGGGACCAGACCGACAATTGCCCGATATGGTGGATCTCATGCGCGATCACGTGTCGCATGACTTCGCCGCAGGCATGGGCTTCCTCTTCTCCCTCATCCGTAATATCCATCATGATGCGCTCTTCCAGGCTATCGTTCCAATCATAGATGAACGGCGCCAGCTCGACATGGCACGCGTCGGAGAAGGCTTTGATCTGCTGCACGCTCGCCACTTCCTCGAATGACGGGATCGTAATCGCCCGGCCTTGGATACCGCCGCAGATCCAGCCATATTCGACGGCCACGATATGATACAGCGTAGGAAGAATATACCCGATGCCTCCGGTGCGCTGCTTCATCAGCTCTTCCATGCTGACGGATTCGCACCAATCCAACCACTCCTTGCGCACTTGCCAGTTATACTCGAATAGCTTCTGCATGACGTTCGCCTCCCCGCCAAAATGAACTTCCTTCTACGAAGATTCGCGCTATCCGTCTTACTCTCCTGCCGTTGATTACCGTACGCTCTATTGTTACCGACGACTACAGCTAACCTGGGGCGCCAGGGTTATCTCGAATGCCCGCCCCCAGATGAAATCAGGGTTATCCGGCTCCAGAGACGCGCCTGCATATTCGGCAACCTCCCACTCATCCGCGCAGATCCGGCGCACCGCCGCGGAAGCCCCTGCCGTGCCGATGCCGAAGGCATGGCTCGCGGCGAGCGCGCGCGTATGCGTCTGCATCCGATCCCGCAGCAATTCGACGAGATAAGCGTAATCGGCCGGCGCGTTAAAAAGCCGCATATGCTGATTCGCCGTCACATTCGTGTATAGCGCATGTGCATTGGAATAGGCTCGAACCTCCGCAATGGCAAGAACCTTATAGAAGTAGTCTTTCAAGAACCGCTTGAACAAGAGCGAGCCATGGGCATTGACGGCCGCGGCCAGCGAGGAAGGACGGGTCTCGGTTGTCAGATACGCATACCGCGCGTGCGCCATCCCGAGCGCAAGTCCGATGCGGTTGCCGTACGTGTTCCATGAGCTGTACCCAAGCAGCATGCCCGTATATGGCGTGCCGAGCAGCGCTTCGGATACCGTCTTGTCCGCCACGAATCCGGTGCAATCGATGACGAGCGTCGGGATACGGCCGAGGCCGTTCGCTTCCAGCTGGCTCACCGCGCCGGCAGCCTGACTGGCGCTGGTAATGACGAGAATCTCGGCATCCGGCGTCTGCGTCTCGCATTGACCGCCGACGATGTCGATGTGCCGCAGCAGGTTGTCATGCAGGCTCATGTACTCGTAAGCGTTAATGATCGTCGAGCCGTGCGGCCCGTAGTACCGAATGGCATATGCGGTTCGTCTTCCGCGACGATGCAGCCGATCGGCCATGCGGGCGAGGAGCGAATGACCCAAGCCGTCCGCCTCCGGCAGCAGGATGGCGCGCTCCGGGTTGTGCCCGCCGGTACCGCCGAGCCACTCATCGATGCAGCGTTCCGCCAAAGCGATTTCATTCGCCTGAATACCCTGAATATAGGAGTCGTCCACGCCGATCGCGAGGAAATCAATATAGCCGGAGCGGGCCAGCTGCTCCAGGATGTAGACGTTGGT
Source organism: Paenibacillus aurantiacus (assembly GCF_042431225.1). Taxonomy (NCBI): domain Bacteria; kingdom Bacillati; phylum Bacillota; class Bacilli; order Caryophanales; family Paenibacillaceae; genus Paenibacillus; species Paenibacillus aurantiacus. The sequence goes on from NZ_JBHMDO010000003.1 coordinate 66,742, forward strand.
CTGCAGCTTGTGGCGCCGCGCATGGTAATAATGCGTCTTGTCGAACGTGACGGTCGCCTCGAAGCGGGACCCGTCCGGCTTCACGTCATAGCTTCCCAGCACGCCGGCCAGATCCGCAGCCTCCTTGCGCGGCTGCTGCGCGAACGAGCGCGTTTCATTGTAGATGTCCAAGGTTGTCCCTTCGACGAACGTATTGGCCGCCATGCGCATAATCGTATCGAGCACGAATATAGGCTTATGCGGATAGGCTTGCTTGATATGGCGAATCACGTCCAGCATGTGCGTCGCGGCGGGATCGTAATCGGGATAGACGCCGGCAGGTTCATCCCGCAAGCGCCGGCTTCCGATCAAGCCCCCATAGACGAGCATGTCGGCCGACAGAATAAAACCATCCACGTCTGCGGCATGATCCAGGATGAACTGCCTGATGAACTTCGGCTTGCCGAAGACTGGCGAATGGGTCGCGAGGAGCGTTGAACCGGAAGCGGCCGCCTCCGTATCCATACGGTTCCTCACATCCCGAGCCGGAGGCGTCACCACGCGAATTCCAGCCGCTTCTCCTTGCGTAATGACATCGTCCAGGTTGACGGGGCGGTCGTCGAGCGGCACGTACAGCACTTTTCTCATGCGTTCAGCTCCTTGTTCGATTACGGGATGAATCGACGATATTCGCTTGCGTACGGAAGGAATCTATTATTCGAACCACTGCCGCGGCCCGATGATATGGAACAACTGATCATCGCTCTTATTCAACGCATCCTGGATTCGCGCCAGCGTGAAATCGCTGATCGGCCTTGGCAAATCGTCCACATGGAAGTATTGACACGCAATGACTTCCGCCTCATCAGGCCGCGGGGGTTGATGGCTGCTTAGCTTACAGGTGAACACAAAGTGATGCATGTCATGCTCGGGCTCATAATACACGCCGGTCATACGCTCGACGTCCGCTTCCAGTCCGGTCTCCTCCCGCACCTCCCGCGTTGCCGTGCTCGCTGCGGATTCGCTTAGCTCCGATAACCCGCCAGGCAGCTCCCAGTTGTATTTCCCATAGTTATGCTTGACGAGAAGTACTCGTCCTTCGGCATCCAGAATAACCGCCGCTGCTCCTACCGGCTTCCTTGACATGTGACCCTCCCTCTCTTCGTGCTCTCGCTTGTAAATATGTACCATCTACTTGACGAGACATCTCTTCCATTTGTTTCGTTCGCAGCGCAACAACCTCCATAAATTTCCATTCTTAGAAGGGAACGAATGAGCTGCCGGCGAAGAAGTGGCGTACAACGATTCCCATCGACCGGAGGTTATTACCGCCATGGATTCCCGGATTGCCGCCAATGCGGACGCTGCCGCCGCCGCGAAGTCTGTCTTCCGCATCATGCGCCATATTGATACGCATGTGCACGAGAAGCTTCCGCTGGACGAACTCGCCGCGATGGCCTCCTACTCGCCTTACCATTTTCACCGCCTGTTCAAATCGCTGACTGGCATGACGCTGGGCGGTTATGTGCTGGAGCGCCGGATGAGCCTCGTGAAGCGGTATCTCAATCATCACCCGTTGCTTGGCATGACGGGGATCGCCGAGCGTGCCGGCTTCGCTTCGCCGAGCGACTTCTCCCGCGCCTTCAAAGCCCGCTTCGGCGAGACGCCAACGGCCTACCGGGCACGCGTGCAGGGGGAGCGCAAGATTTGTATAGCAGACCGCAAGTTTTTCGAAAGATATTTCACCACGACCTATTACAATAAAAGACAGGAGAACGGCCGCTCCGACATCGAACCGGTTCGAACCTTGAAAGTCACGGTCAAATGGATGCCGCAGTACCGCGTGCTCTACCGCCCGCTGCTCGGCAGCTGCTCGGAGGACATGCTGCAGGACCGCCTGACGGAGGCGTTCCGGCAAGTCGCCGCCATGGCTGCGATCCGGCGCGCCCCCTCATTCCAGACGCTCATGATCGGCAGCTCGCACGAACTGACGCCAATGCCAGACGGACTGTTCCGCTATCGGTTCGACGTCTGCGCGGCGGTCCCCGATACGGTCACCGATGAAGCGGAGCTGCCCGCAGCCGATTTGCCCGGCGGCCTGTACGCCATGATCCGGTTGGCCACCCGTCTGGAAGACGTGCAGGCTGTATTGGACAACTTCTATCGCCAGTGGCTGCCAGCCAGCGGGTACGCGCTCGGCGAAGGGGCCGTGCTAGCGAGCTATGGGTCGGCGGCCGCCTTCCAGCTTGGCTATCCCGCGTATGCGGACTACTGCATCCCGATCGAGGAACGACACTAACACGGGTAAAGGTGGCTATAAACGATGACTCGCGCCGTCAATCAAGAACCGACCGTACGCATGACGACAGTCCCCGCTCGCGATCTGCTTGGCATGAAGGTCGAGACGACCTTCTCCGAAGACCATAAGCACAACATCGCCGGCCAGCTGATGGCCCGGTTCGGGGAATGGCGGGAGATGCACGGCTATACGAACGTGAAGGTTTATTTGCACTCCTTCTTCCCTCCGGATTTCGAGCCGAGCATGCCTTTCGCCATGTTCGCCTGCATCGAGACGGAGACCGTGACGGGCACGGTAGCGCCGGCACCGGAAGGGCTGGAACGCCTCACGCTACCCGCCGTCCAAGCCGCCGTCGTCACGCACGTCGGCCCGATCTCCCGCATTCGGCACACTTATGACTTCTTCCTGAAACGCTGGCTTCCCATGTCCGACTACAAGGAGTCGCATTCGTGGCATTTCCAGCAGTACGATGAACGCTTCAAAGGAGTTCATGACCCAAGCTCGCAGCTCGACATTGTCTTCCCTGTCATGCTGCGCAAGGAACAAGAGGCGCCGCTAGCGGCCGCGGTGCCCTCGCTTAGCTACGACGGTGGCCAGATCGACGTGCTGTGGGATCACCATGCGGATGCCATCCGGTGGTATACGTCGCACTTCAAGTGGAAGAGCGATCCCACCTATGACTGGCGGCAGGATGAGCTCGCCGACGAGGAGAAGATTACGCAGCTGTCCTTCGGCACATGGCTCAAATCCGTGAGGACGAGCCGCAAGCTGCATCACTTGTTCGCCGACCGCGGCGGTCCGGATCCCCATGTGCGCTGGTGCTGGAACACGAAGGATATCGCGGCGGCGCACCGGCAGCTGGCCGCCGAAGGCGTCCGCGTCTCGGACATTTATCCCGGTCCCGGCGATCGGCACTACTTCGATCTATGGGCTTGGGAGGGCACCCGGCTGACCGTCTGCGGCTGGCCGGAGCTTTCGGACGACGCCGGCGCGCTGCTGACGCCCGGCTGGGTTCGCATCGGCGTGTCGGATCTGGCATCTGCCGTGAACTGGTACATCCAATTCGTCGGTATGGACCTCGTAGCGCTCGAGGCGGAGAGCGGCACCGCGATGATGCAGCTCGGCGTGGAACACCATCATGGACGATCGCTCTGGTGGCTGGAGCAGCTGCCGGAAGGCGTCTCGACCGAACCGGTGAACGGCCCGGCCAGACCTTACTGCGTCGTGCACGACAAATGGAAGTTCGAGCGCTACCATCGCTATCTGCGCGAGAGCGGCGTTCCCGTGTCCGAGATATCCGGCAATCCGCCCGTCCTCGGCTTCTCGTGGTTCCATTTCTTCGATCCGGACGGCAACCGGTTCAATATCTATCGGTATTAGAACCGCTGGGTAGGGCTTATGAACGCAGCAAGGGCAGCTGATCGTACGGATCGGCTGCCCTTGCTGGTTAAGCATATTTAACTCAATTACACATGAATGACGACCCCAGTCTTGTCATCCGATTGCTTAAAGCGGATGTAGCGTATACATTCGGGATCGTTCTCTTCCAGTTCAAGCAGCTCCCGTGTGTAGAGCTCTAGCCCTTTGTTCAATATCTCGTGCGCAACAAAGCTCCAATACGGACTCCGCTCGGGCACAATCGGGTTCGGCGGATATAACCCGTCCGTCAACAAAATGATTTGTTTTAGACAGGTCCGGTTGATTCGCCCATATTCAAAAAAACGGGTGGCGCGCTCTTCCCCATTTAGAACGCCATAGCCGCCGTCCATGTTAGACTGGTATCGGTTCTGTCTTAATGTATCGATAACGACTTCATGAAGCTCTTTCTGACTTCTTAAGCCTTTCGTTATCCCTTCCTGCCATTTCACGATCGCTGGGGCCTCTAAGTGCGACACCTGTCTCCAAGTTAACGGGCGAACCTCCTCATTCTCATACACCGCAAGAATCATGCAATCGCCGGTTTGGATATACTCCACGCCATCCTCGTGAATACGAACGATCGCCGCTGCCGCGCCCCACAGCTCTTCTTTTTTATTCGGGTCAATATTCGAAAGCTCCATCTGTTCCCTAAGCTGATCATTGACCTTGCCTAATTGGTCGATTAAGCTTTCATCCTCAGCCAGCGATTCGAAATGTGCTTTAATCAGATTGGCCGCAATAAACCCGCCCGTTTCCCCATTGGCGTTCTGATAAGGCACCAAGGAAGATACCCCGTCCACAACACCATATACGTTTGCGTGGGGGTTCACGATAATCGCATCCTCATTCAGTAGCCCTCCCCCTTTTTGCGTGAGTTGCTCGTAAGTTATCAATCCCTGCACTCCTTTGCAAAAATTATTCGCCACGATCATGATGCGGTCTCGCCGTTTAGAAAGGACAAAATCCTTTCGATACTGAACTCTATATCTCGTACGGTATCGATGACGAGTTCATTCTCGATAAACTCGTTATGAATAGCTTTGTAGTGCGCTTTGAGCTGCGTTAGATCGGTTATCAATTGATTCGGTCGTGGATTGCCGCTGCGCTGGGAGAGTCGCTCTGACCACATGGAATCGTCACTGCACATGCAGTGAATCACTTTGAGTTCACCATTTCTCTCCACAATCCAGCTCCTTAACTTCATCACGTCGTCCGCATTATTCAAGCCGAAATCGAGCATTACAGCACTATTGGATGCCAGCACATGCTGCAGAAATTTATAGAGGAACTCGAAGCATATTTTATTTCGCGCACCATGATCGGAGACATATTCAGCGACGGAATCGTAGATGTCATCCTTATGCAGCACCACAACGTTCATCCGTTTGGCCAATTCCATCGATAGGGTAGATTTGCCTGTACCGGCTTTCCCTCTGAACAAAACAATGGTCGACAAAGTAACCCCTCCGGATTGAAGTCATTTCGTTATTGAAATATCAAACTTCTTCATGAGTTTCTGCGATATACGCAATGCTTCTTCCCGGGTCTGGGCAGGAGCTGCGATTACGAAGCCATTGGACGGGAGCCACGTTCTAGGTTCTCCGCTAAATAAGGTGAGGGAGAATTGCGTAAATCGGTCATTCGTGTACAACATGCCAAAATGATAAATCATAGGCACCGCAATGCCCCCGTTAACTTTATAGCCAGAAAAAATAGGACTAAAATTCCCGCCTTGATAATACAGTAGAAGCTCGGTTTGATCCTCCGGGATTTTGGGAATTCCCTTTCCCTCGAAGCTAACGGAACCTTTGAATGTTCTTGTACCATTCCAGTGATTTTGCAGTTTCCCATCAAGGTGTATCTTCACGTTCTCGAATACCGTATCGTTGCCTAATTGATAATACGCACCTTCTAACGTCGTCTCATACGGTTTGGGTACGAGATACCATACGGAGAATAGCGCTGCGAATAGAATAAGTACGACGGAAAGTTTGACCTTCATTCGTTCCCTCCCCGATCACCCCTTAGGTTACACTGCCGCCGCTCAAAACGAATGACGCTCATACAATCAACGCTATATTACCACTAATTTCCTTTTGTTGTATACGGCCATGAATGCAACGACCAAGCGGCAGCCGGTCGAATGGCCGGCTGCCGCTTGGTGATGATTCACTATCGCTTGCTGTCACGGGTATGAATGCAGCGCGCACCCCTCAGATCCTAGCTCACGGTCAGTCTTCGAGCGCCTGATAGACCGTGGTCCAGAAGTCGTGAATAACCCGCGCTGAGTCCGGGGTGGACATCCCGATCTGAGTGAGCAGAATTCCGGTAAGCTGATTGTCCGGATCGGCATAGGTCGAAGTCCCGCTTCCGCCGTCCCAGCCGAACTGGCCGATGGGCGCGTAGTCGCCGCGGTACGTACGCACCGCCATCCCGAAGCCCCAGCCCCCGTGCTGCCCTTGGCCGAATGAGACATGGACGTTGTTGCGGGCCATGGCGTCTCGGGCGGCTTGCTGCTCGGGCATGAGGCGGTTGGTCGTCATAAGCTGGACAGCGGGCCGAGACAGAATCCGCTCACTCCCGTGCATCCCTTGATTCAGCAGCATCCGATAGTAGGCATGATAGTCGTCGACGGTGGAGGCAAGCCCGCCTCCGCCGCCCTGGAACGCCGGGGGCTGGCTGTGACGTCCCCCTTCGGCCTCGTCCCACACGATGAACGCTCCGGTCTGCGGGTTGGGGGCGTAGAGGGGCGGCAGCCGGTCGATCTTGCCGGCGGGCACGTGGAAACCGGTGTCCTTCATGCCCAGAGGGTCGAAGAGGCGTTCGCGCAGGAACGTCTCGAACGACTGGCCCGTGACCCTGGCGACGAGCACGCCAAGCAGATCGCTGCTAATGTGGTACTGCCAGCGTTCTCCGGGTTGGTGCATGAGGGGAAGCGTGCCAAGGCGGCGCATCCACTCATCCGGCTCCGGCATCGGCTCCGGCAGATCGGGCGTGAGCCCCTGCTCGAAGATCGCGTTCATGATCGGAGCGCCCAGCAGCTCCCTATCTATGCCGAGCCCGAACGTAGAGGTCAGCACATCCCGTACGGTGATCGGCCGCCGTGCCGGCACGGTATCGTCCAGCGGACCGTCGATCCGCTTCAGCACCCGCCGGTCGGCGAGTTCCGGCAGCCACGTCTCGACCAGGTCATCCAGCCGCAGCTTGCACTCGTCGAGCAGGATCATCGCCGCCGCGATCGTGACCGGCTTAGAAGTGGACGCCATCCGGAAGATCGTGTCCCGGCGCATCGGCGCCCCGCCGTCATGACGCATCGTGCCGAGCGCTTCGACGTGCGTCTCGCCGTTCCGGCTGATCAGCGCGACGAGCCCCGGAATCTTCCCGGAATCGACATGCCGCGCCAGCACGTCGCGCATTCTGTTCAGCCCTGCCGCAGAGAAGCCATTGCTGCTTGGTCCCGTCATCTTATTCAATGCGTTCCCCTCCTTATCTCACTGTAACCTTGGACAAATCCGCTTCGATGCCTTTAAGCGCGGCATAGGTCAGCTTATCCATGATCGCGCCGTCGAAGCAGACCGTCTTGATGGCACGGTAGAACTTCCTGGACAGCATAGACCCTTGGAAGGACACGTTCTTGAGCGTCGCGCCCTTGAACGAAACTTCGTTCAACCCCGCTTTGTCGAACTTGACGCCAATGAACGTTTGACCGTCAAAACGCTGCCCTGTCAGATCGGAAGAGGTGAAGTCCACGCCGTCAAACATACAGTTCGCAAAGGTTGCTTTTCTGAGGTCGGTCATCGTCAGCTTGACATCGGTCAGCTTCGCGCCCGTGAATGTCGCGCCATCCAGTCCCGACTTGCTGAAGTTGGTGCGCACCAGGATCGATGCCTTGAAGCTCGCACGCGCAAGGTCAAGGGTGGACAGGTTGCAGTCAGTCAGGTTAGCGCCGTCGAAGCGGGCATCGCGCACGTCGCTGCTGGCGAACGAACTGCCGGTCAAATCCGCGTTCGTGAAGTCCGAGCCGCGCAGCGCGCTGGATGTAAATCTCCCCTTATGCGCAGTTACGCCCGCAAAGTCGCTCTTCGGCAGGTTGCTCGCGCTTAGGTTGGTCACCACCTGTCTTTCCAGCGAGCGGGAAAGATTGGCCACCTCCATGATCGTCTGCTCGATGTCGCCGATACTCGCAATCGTCATCTGAAGCGCCGTCTCTTCATCCTTGCCCTTCGCGCGAAGATCACGGTATTTCTCTTGCAAGTCGGCGAACAGATCGCTCTTCAATTCCGCCACGCTCTTCACCCCGTCGTACGGAGCGAACACGCCGTTCAAATAGTTGTTCAATTTCTCGTTCATCATCAAAAACCTCCCCGTTATAAGTTCTAGCACGCCTTCTGCATACGCTTAGTTGCTTATGCTGATTCATCGCCCCAATACCACTGAATGTCGACGTCTGCCTCAAGCTGCCGGAAGCTTGCGTACATCGTCGCTCCCATACCTGCATAATAAGCCATACTACTATGACTGTCAAGGTAATACTTTCGAGATAATACTTTACCTAAAATAATCGGCGCCGCCTAACAAAAAAACGCGCAGCGCGCGGTTTTCCCATGGTGTAGTGGTTATGTATATGCCAGGGCCATGATACAACTTTCCATGCACAAATCAAAAAGACAGCCGATCGATAGATCAGCTGCCTCCCTTCTCGCATTGAACAGTCGTTAGCGCCTAATCATGCGTGATTTCATGATGCTCGACTTCGCCATTCGCATTAAAATCGAGGCGCAGCAGACGGTCATCTACCCCCAATCCCGCTCTACCTAAATAATACACAAACTGACGGGCAGGCTCATCCTGCTTGTGTTCGGGCTTGCCAAGCAGCTGGATAATGCCGTTCTCCGTCATCCCGATAAGCTCGTAGGTATGGATCAAGTCCTCCACCATACCGGATCGTTGATCCGGTTCGTCGAACCAGGCTGTCTGATCGAATTGGTTACGGCACGAGCAGAGGACGAGCAGGACCAGCAGCGCCAGTACGATCTGCTTCATGATATCGATCCGCTTCAAGCTGCCGCTCAATCAAGCTGGCCGAACACGTTCAGCGGCCAAAGGCGGAAGATCGCTTTGCCTTCCAAGCTGGAGAGGGCGATCGGCCCGAGGTCGCGGCTGTCGGTGCTATGCTCGCGGTTATCCCCCATGACGAACACATGCCCCTCCGGTACGGTATACGGCATGGACAAGCTCCCCGCATAGGTGCTCCCCTTCACATACTTCTCCTCTTGCGGTTCGCCGTTAATATACAATTGCCCTTCGCGGATATCGATCACATCGCCCGGCAGACCGATCAGCCTTTTCACCAGACGCAGTTCATATTCGGGCCCGTTAATGATGACGATATCGCCGCGTTCAGGGGCGTCGAGCCGATAAGATACTTTATCCTCGATGAGTCGTTGGCCTTCGTAGAGCGTGCCCTGCATGGATACGTTGACAACCTCCGTCTGGGCGATCGCATAGTTCTGAATAAGAAGACTCCCTACGATCGCGATCGACAACGTTATCGTCCAGTCCCGGATTTCCCGGGCTACGCTCTTCTTGGCCGTCTGCGTATGCTGCTGCTTCTTGATCATCAACCTTCATTCCCCTTCCGCCAGATATTTGCCTAAAATAACCAATCCTATCCAACTAGACGTTGGAACTAGCAAATAGTTGCAGTTTCATGCGAAAATATCAACCGATCAGGTGCCCGGCACAACTAGCAAATATACAATCAGCCCGAGCGCCCGTTAGGCAAATCGGCATGAATGCACGCGGCATGGCAGGCGACGGAGGCTTACCTGTAACTGAAATGCAAGGCGCAGCAAGAAAGGACCAAACCGAATGGCGGCTTGGTCTCTTGGTCTTGATCGGTTCCGCATGCTTACATGCTGTCCGCGCCTAGCTGCTGCGCTGGAACGTCACCGACTCGATCTGCATGCCCGGCTTGACGGCTTCCAACCGGAGCTCGTAGCGTCCGGCTCCCAGCTCGATCGTGAGCAGCCGCTGCGTTACCCATTTGCCCTCCGTGCCGTTCGTCTGGATCGTCGTGATCAACTGGCCGTTCAAGCTTGCATTGCAAGCGCTCTGCGCCCACAGCGTGTCGGCGGACATGAGCCGGACGATTACCCGGTAGCGGCCGCTCGTCTCCACGTTGAAGCAAGCCGCGCCGCCTACACCGACCTTCACGATCGGCTCCTCCGCGATCGATTGCAGGCGGTCCGCATCAAGGCTCGGATTGCCTTCGAATCGAGGAAGCGACTCTTCCTGCTCCGGCTCTCTGGCGAATACCGGCGCGCCCAGGATGAAGCGGCAAATATTCATGGCGCTGCGCTGCAGCTCGCCGCGGGTCAAGGAACCGTCCGCCAGCGACTGAAGCGTATTGTCGTCCATCACGTTCACTTCGGCCCCGTAATTCGGAACGACCATGTACAGGTCGTTCTGCGCGCGGACCATCGCCCCCGTGTTCTTGATATCCGAGGGCCCGCCGGTCACGGGATCGTTCATTCTCGCCCACCAGTCCGTCATGACGACGCCCGAGAACCCCCACTCCTTGCGCAGAATCGTCGTGTTCAGGTCGTAATTCGACGCCGACCAATGCCCGTTGATCGGGTTGTAGGCCGTCATGATGCAATTGGCGCCGCCCTGCTTCACCGCGATCTCGAAGCCCTTGAGATAAATCTCGCGCACGGCGCGCTCGGAGACGACCGCATCGACCTGATGACGATGCTTCTCCTGGTTGTTGCAGGCGAAGTGCTTCAGCGTCGCATTCGAGCCGCCCTTCATAATCCCGCGCACGCATGCGGCTGCGAACGCGCCCGTCACGAGCGGATCCTCCGAGAAATATTCGAAGTTCCGGCCGTTCAGCGGACTGCGCCGAATATTCATCCCCGGGCCGAGCAGCGTATCGATCTCATTGCGCAGCAGCTCCATGCCTTCCATGACGTACAGCTCTTCCACGAGCGCCGTATTCCACGTCGCCGCGAGCAGCGTGCCGATCGGAACCTGCGTCGCGCGGTGCCCGCCGTCCATGCGGATGCCGGAAGGCCCGTCCGCCGTACAGGCGGTCGGAATGCCGAAGCGCAGCAGCCGCTCGCTTACGCCGCCGAAGGCCGATGCGGTCCCCGGCGTCACGAGCGGGCTTCCCATCCCTTCGCCCCGGACGAGGGCAGCCAGGTCTTCGTCGTTCAGCTGCGCGACGAACGCTTCCAGGCCGATCTTGCCGCCCGCGACATCCTGCAGCGTATATCCAAGGTCGGCGGTCTGCTCCAAGCTCGGCGGGAGGTTCTTCGCGATCCGCTCGTCCATCGCAATCGTCCGCCGCGGCACCTCCGCATAGACCAGCTCGTAGGAACCATCCGGCTTGATCGCGCCCGGCTTCATCCGGGTGAACGATGCCGTCGGCGCCATCGCTTCTTCCAGCTGCTCGATCACGCGAAGCGACTCTACCGTATAACCCGCTTGTGCCTCGACGGCCACCGGCACGACCTGCTTCACGCTATTGCCGACGTAAAGATGGTACGTCCCCGGCTCCAGCACATAAGCCGAGCGGTGGCCCGTGGTACCTTCGTCGTCATACGAGGCCAAAGACGCAACCGGAATGCGAAGCACGAGCTGCTGCGATTCCCCAGGCTGCAGCTCGTCCGTCTTCGCGAACGCGACCAGCGATCTAGCCGGTTTCCCAAGCTTCCCCTGCGGTGCTTCCACGTAGGCTTGAACGACTTCCTTGCCCGAATAGACATTGCCGATATTGGTCACGCGGACGGCGATCTCGAGACAAGCTTGATTGTCATGCATGATTGGCTTGGCTTCCGAAGGGTCCAGCTTGAATTCGGTATACGAGAGCCCGAAGCCGAATGCGTATTGAACGCGATCGGGACGGAACGTCTCGAAGTAACGATACCCGACGTAAATATCCTCTTGGTACAGGTTCTTGTCGTCGCTCCCGTAATTCGCCGTCGACGGGTAATCGCCGATCGAATAGGCGATCGTATCCGTTAACTTGCCGCTCGGCGTCGCCTCGCCGACGAGCACGTCCGCGATCGCGTTGCCTCCCTCCATGCCGCCTTGCCACGCATAGATGACGCCTGGAACGGCGCAGCCTTCCTCCAGCAGCCAGCTCATGTCGATGATGTTGGCGACGTTCAGCACGACGATTGTCTGATCGAAATGCGCGGCGACGCGCTTCAAGACCGCTCGCTCCTCCGGCGTCAGCTGGTAGCTGCCCGGCGTATTCGCATTGTCTTGGTCTTCCCCGGCGGTCCGTCCGATGACGATGATCGCTTTGTCCGATTGGCCGCGAGCCGAGGCCACCAGCTCGTCCGTCAGCGGCATCTCCTTCTGATGCCAAGGCTCCGCCGCCCAGCCGCCGCCGCCGTTATCGAACGGATTATGCGCCAGCCATTGTTCATAGACGGCAGCCAGCTGTTCGTTGACCGCGATCCCTTGCTTGGCGCGAAGACCATCCATCAAGTTCGTCGTATACGCCACGTGAACGCTGCCGCCCGAGCCGGTCCCGCTGCGGTAATAGTTGAACTGCGTTCGGCCGAATACCGCAACGCGGTCTCCCTCGCGCAGCGGAAGTACGTGTCCCTCGTTTCGCAACAATACGGCGCCCTCTGCGGCAGCCTTCCGGCTGAATTCCGCGAATCCCTCGAGCGGAACGCCAATTTGCTTCTTCGCTTTCAACGCATGATCTCCCATGCCTGCTTACCTCCGTTTGAGCTTAAGGCCCTCCCGCACGTAATGAACGAAAGCGCTGCCTGAAGCGTGCTATGGTGTACCTAGTCCCAATGTAACCTCAAACCCGAACGAATGGAACCCCTGAGATTAGCCGAAAAATCATAGGGATTTCTCGCATATTCACCGGCATGGCTCTATTTACGCCTGTCACCTGTTCTGGTCAGTTCATCTACTAGCCGGATGGCATCTTGCGGTTCCTTTCGTCAGGCCGCTTTGCTAGAATGGAAGCAGTCTTAGCAGTTATTGCCATGCTATCAAAAGGAGCGATTGACCATGACGCAGGAGAAAGAGTGGATTTTGCATTCCGTCATTTTCAGCTTGAAACATGCCTCAGGTTCGGAGGAGGAGCAGCGGTTCTTGCAGGATGTCCGGTCCGAGCTGACCGCCATTCCCGTCGTCCGCAACTTCCAGGTGTACCGTCAAGTGAGCCCGAAGAATGAGTACGACTTCGGCTTCGCCATGGAATTCGCCAGCCAAGCCGACTACGAGGCGTACAACGATCATCCGAATCACGTCCGCTTCGTGCAGGAGCGCTGGGTGCCCGAGGTCGAGAAGTTTCTCGAGATCGACTACAAGAAAGACTAGTCCCGCGACCTCGCGTCCTGCGGTTGGTACGTCACTCCGGCCGCTCTTACACCCGTTCCGACGGCCTAACCTGACGGCATTGGCCTCCGATTAGGGGGCTTGTCCATTAGGCGTACCGAGCCGTTCAGCCAAAAAAGGGCATCCCGCCGTCAGCCAAACTGACGAGGGATGCCCCTTTCCCTACAACCTGGACGCACGCATGGCGCAGTCGCTTAAGCGTCTGCTCCCTGCCATTCGTCGTGCCTATTCCTCCTCGCACTCGCAGACAACTTCCGTGAACAAGTTCAAGGGGAACAGCGTCGGCACCCGCCGGCCCGGGTTCTGGACGAACTCGACGAAATTCCGGCCGACGCGGATGAGTCTCCCATTCAGCTCGCCGATATCTTCCGCGGTCGCCGTTAGATCGCAATCCTTCGTCTTTCTCACCCGCTCGTTCGTCACGATGAAGAAGGACGTCTGGAACACGACGACCGTCGACCCGACCGTGAACGAATTCGGCGTCACGTTGGAGAGCTTGCCTGTCGTCCGGGTCAGCTTCGGGAAGCCCGGCTGGAACACCGTCACCGTCCGCCCCACAAGCGGCTGCAGCCGTTGAACAAAGGTAATGTTCTGCGGAGCCGGACATCCTCGAATATTAATATTGCTCACTCGATCTCCCCCTCATAACCTCTTCATTGACCCTATTAATGTATGCGGTCTCCGAGAGTCTGCTTGGGTGATCTGGCCGGCTTCCGCCCGCCTGTCTGACAGAAGATCTACAGGGGGCTAATTAACCGAAGCAGCATATCGACCTTCGGCATCCGGTAGTCCTCTCCCCCGTTCGAATGAATCACCATGATGCCGGAGAGTATCGTTAAATAACAAGCAATTAACTCTCCGGGATCTCCTGCCCGTAATTCTCCGGCTTGCTGACCTTCTTGGAATATCGGAAGCAGGGCATCGATATACATCTCCATCGAATATTGCTCCAGAAGCTGCTTCACCTGCTCCGGTACGCCGTCGGACGTACGCGCTTGGTGGATAAGCATGAAGTACGGGGCTCCGCCCTCATCCAGCATTTCCGTCGTCAATACCCTGATTTTCTGGATAGGCGTGCCCGGTAGTTCATAGATGCTTCGAATCGCTACTTCCGTCTCGGACATCGCCTCTTGCACGAGGGTCGTGAACAACTCCTCTTTGGATTTGAAATAATGGTACAGCAATCCGCTGCTAATGCCCGCGGTTTCAGCGATCATGCTCATCTTGGCGCTAAGGATGCCTTTCCGGGCAAAAACCTGGATAGCCGCCGCCTTGATTTGCTCTCGTCGTTCGTCGCGGATCTGAACCAATTGTTCATCGTTTAACGGTGCCACTATCGCGAGCTCCTCTACCTAATTGTTGGATACCTCCATTATACCAAATCTCATCGCGGCCTTATTACGCAAATGGGGCATCCGAGAAGCGAGGCAGCAGTTGCTCCAGCCTCTCTTCAGTCGTCTCTCCGGTCGCCAGCTTCTGCTCAAGACCGGACAGCAGCAGCTTTCCTTCATCCGAGGCAGATAGAACTTCGATAACCATTTGCGGGTTGAAAATGTTCCGTGGGGATACGGATAGCGTGTTCACGCCCCAATAGAGCCCGTAAAGCCGCCAATCCGGCTTGCTCGTCGCTTGTTTGAGGAACAGCTCCATATAATCCCGGCTAAAAGCATTGCCCGCGCTCGAATCCGAACCCTCGTACACAACGCCCTCCCACCGGAGGTCAGCCGTACAATTCAGCCAGAAGGCCGGCTCAATTGCTTCTTTGATCCGTTGAAGCGCATTCCGCTCCCAATCCGGCCGTTCATCGCCGCTTCGTTCCAGCAGGCAGGACGCCAATATCTCCGTCGCGATCGCCGCAACGGTCATCCCTTGACCGAAGATCGGGTCGTAGATGCAGTAAGCGTCTCCCAATACGAGCAGACCCGCAGGCCAGCGGGACATCTGCTCATAACGATGACAATACAGCTCCGGAACTCGGAAGCCTCTAGGAGAAGCGATCGGCTCCAGATCGCGCACGATGTCCGCTATCTTGGGGCTCGGCAGCTGGCTCAAGGCTTGCTCGAATTCGTCGGCATCCGTCGGAGGGTAATTCCCGCCCGGACGATAGAGCAGCACCTCGGCCGTTCCATGCTCAATAAAGGAGAATACGCCCGTATAGGTACCGGAGGCCGGCTGTCCCTGGATATTGATGACATCCCAGTGGTCGATTAGCGAGGTTAGCTGCGGCGGCACTTTATAACGGCGGGTGCTGTATCCAAGCGAGACCTTCAACCGATCCGGTTGAGGGACTTCGTAACCCAGGTCTTCCAGCCATGCCGAAAGTTTGGAGGACCGCCCGCTCGCATCAATAACGAGATCAGCTTGAATCGCCTTTTCTGTATGGGATTGATCGCGATCTCTAGCTTGGATGCCGGTCACGACTAACCGATCGGCGGTCGTCAACAACCCGATAACATCGTGCTTGGGCAGGAAGTGTATGTTTGGAATGGCGTTGACGCGCTGGCGGATCACCCACTCCAACACGGCCCGGCTGAATTTGTAATCATTCCGGTCGTATTTCATCTCCAGACTCCCGTGCTGGTTCATGAAGAACAAAGCTTTGTTCAGCGAGCTAGGCGATCCTAGCGCTGCCAAATCCTGCTCATACCCCGGAAAGAGCCGCTCCGTGATTGCTTTGCCGCGCGATGTGAAACGATGCGGATGGAAGGCCTGCGGCGTGCCCGGACGAAGGCCGGGCTCGGATGGAAACTCGTCTTTCTCGACGATCACGACCTCCTTGTAATGATCCGAGAGTACGCGCGCCGTCATTAATCCCGCCATACCTCCGCCGATAACGATCGCTTTGCTGCGGTTCAGATGAGTTGTCATTATAAATCCTCTCCATTCTTAATTGACTCGATCAATCAACAATTCGGCAGGAAAAGTTCATGGATGGGTTTAAATAAGATCGTTAGCATTTTTTTGATTGAACGGTTCATTCAATGTTATTGTATGGGGTTCTCCAATTTTTGTCAACAGGCATGGGAAGTTATTTTTCTCGCCTGAACGGATGACGAGAAGGCAGCCGATGGTTTGGTCGGCTGCCTTCTTGACTAGATTGCGCTATCGTTCTCCGTTTTGCTTAATAAGATACCGTGGGGATCATGACTACGCCCAGCAGCGACTTCCTTCCGCTTAGACACTTAGACCGCTAGTCGACCTCCAAATGGACCTTCTTGGCATGCTGAACATAGGCGTAATAATACCAGGCAATCAAATGAACGATATTCATAAGCGACCATACAATCAGCCATAGGATTAGAGATGAAATCGTCATCCAGATGCCGATCCAAGGCACTACACGCCCTCCGCCGATAAACGTAAGCAATGAGGAGAGGGAGAAGAGAATCAGGATCGGGATCAGCCTTACGATCGTCATCCGAACTAACTTGCCGGCCGATAGACGTTTCTTCTTCCGACGAATGCGATAGCATGCATAGACGCCCCATGCTACCGTCGCGAGGATCAGGGCAAGCATGATCGTCTCTATGCTGCCGCCGGTAAGCGAAGGGGTTGCGGCCTGCTCCCCCCTCATAATCGCCGCGATTCCATCGACGAACGCCTCGTAATTCACGAAAGCGTTCAAGCCGGAATTAAACATCACGGCGATCCCCATCCGCTCATCCAAATAGACCGTTTCTTCCGACTTATACGTCCAGAAAATCCCGCTGTGGGAAATCGTCCGGCCGCCGGATTCATCTTGGCCAGCCATCCAGCCCATTCCATAAGGGCTTACCTCTCCGGCTGCATGGTATTGTTGCATCAGCGCAGGGGACAGGAGATCGCCGCTGTACTGCGCAAGCATCCAACGTGACATATCTTCCGCGGTTGAAACAATGCCGGCTGGACCATCAATGAACCACAGCGGCTGCTCCGGGCGGCTGACGGAACGTCCCAAGATGAAGTAATGCCCCGACGGAATCGCGTCATTCCCATTGATTTGCTTAGTCGTGCCGACGCTGAAGGTATCGTTCATGCCCAGCGGTTTGAATATATGCTGCTTCAGGTAATCCGAGAAATGCTCTCCGCTGACGCTTGCCACGAGATTCGCCAGCAGCGCGTAATTGGGATTATGGTAGCTGTAGGACTTGCCGGGGTCTTGGTCAAGCTGAACGTCGTTCAAAATTCGGTTCGCCTCTTGCAGGGATTGGATTTGCGGCGATCTCGTCATATCCGGATTGGATTTGTCATTCAGCCCGCTGGTCTGATTCAATAATTGGCGGACGGTAATGCCGAGAACGCGTGGATCCCGCGGCGAGAGTTCGGGAAAATAAGAAGCGTACGTCGCGTCAAGGTCGATCAAGCCCTGATCCGCCAGCTGAAGCACGGCCAAGGCGGTAAATGACTTGCTTAACGAAGCAATCGGGAACGGGGTATCGCCCGTTATCGTTCGGCCATCCTCGAATGTCCCATAGCCTTTCGCGTAGAAAACCCCTTCGTTCTGCGCAATGGCCAGCGACGCGCTTTCGATATGATTGGCCTTCATGCCCCGCTTCATATACTCGTCGATGTTACGCAACACTTCCGTACGGTCTTGACCTTCCTTCGCAAATACGGACGACGCACATACGGAACCAAACAGCAGTAAGCAGCCGATTGCGATGAACATGGCTTTTTGAAGTTTCGACATCCTAGCACTCCCTCAACTCAAGATAAGGAAATACTATCGGATAAATCTCAACTATTTATCAACCCCGAACCCAAAGTGCGCCGTCACGCTTCCTCCCCCTTGAGGCTGGTTGCCGACTTGCAGGCTTCCCTCATGTTTGTCGCACAGCACCTTGCAAATATAAAGACCCAACCCCCGATGTTCGCTCGAGTCCCACATCTCCCCGCGATAAAATGGAAGCACCGCCTTGTGAAGGGTTTCATCCGGGAATCCGGGTCCGTCATCCGTGACGGTAATCGTGAATGAGCCCTCTTGAACGACATAGCGAACGTTCACCTGAGCGGCCGCGTAGCGAATGGCATTAGCCATCAAGTTCTCGAACACCTGCATGACGAGATAGGTATCCACGTTGAGGTTGATGGCGGTATTCGCCTCTTCCATGGAAGAGACGAGGCGCTTGCCAGATTGCCCTATTATTTGTTCGGCGCACTCATTCAGCATTGCCGTTAACGGGATCATCTCGATTGGGCGGCGGTGCACCGGAACATCCTCCAGCTTCTGAATCGAGCTCATGGCTTCGGCATAGCTTTCCAGACGTACAATGTGTTGGCTCATGGTATGAACCAGCTCCAGCACCTTTTCCTCCGACAACTTCTTCTCAGGCAAATAGGTGGCGAGAAACTCGGCGTATCCTTTCAACACCGACAGCGGCGTCCTTAGGTCATGGGCAAAAATCGCATTGAGCTGTTTGCGCTCCTCGACCGAACGCCACAGCGTCATGATATTCCTCTCCAGCTGCGAGCGCATGTTCTCGAATGCCGCGACCAACTCCCCCATCTCGTCGCCGCTGTCGTAGGAGATGCGGAAGCCGAGATTGTTCGCCGAGATGTGCTCGGATGCTTGCTTCAATAGCGCCAGCGGCCGTTGTAGTTTCCATTTGTAGAATAGAATGGCCATGGCGACGATTCCCGCAGCCACGGTTAGCAGCACCGCCGCGACGAGGGAAGGCAGCACCCAATCCGTCTCGCCGAAGCGCTTCTTCATGTACTCCGCCCAGGCGAACTCCATGGTGATGACGGCCAGTACGCCGATGAGCGTGAGGACGCATAATAGGATGAAAGCTTGCAGCAAGGTAAGTCGCTTGAGCAGCAGCCGATTCAAGAGCTTTGCCATTTGTAACCGACTCCCCAAACGGTCTCGATTCGGTCCGTGCAGCCGACTTCCTTTAACTTGGCACGAATCCGCCGGATATGCTCCGCGATCACGCTGCTGTCACCTTCATCGTTCAAGTCCCAGAGCTTCTCGTACATCCGCTCCTTCGCGAACACCATGCCGGGATGCGTGGTCAGCAGCTCGATAATGTCGAACTCCTTCTTCGCCAGCGCAATTCGGGTGTCCCGGTAGTAGAGTTCCCGGGCCGTATAGTCAATGACCAAATCATCATTAAACTTCACCGTGGCTTTGGTTTGGATGCGCTGTTCCCTGCGCAAATGCGCTTCGACCCTGGCGCCCAGCTCGCGAATGCTGAACGGTTTGAGGATATAGTCATCGCCCCCGGCCTGAAATCCGGCTATTTTATCGGCATCCTCGATTCGAGCGGTTAAGAATAAGATCGGGCAGGAGACGAAGTTTCTGATTCGCTCGCATAATTCAAGGCCGTTCTGCCCCGGCATATTGATATCCATCAGGACGAGATCCGGTTGTTGTTCCACCTTCCGCAGCGCCTCTTGGCTGTCCTTGGCGGTCAGAACGAAATACCCGTTGATTTCAAAGTAATCGGTCAGCAGCTTTCGCAGATCGGCTTCATCGTCCACGATCAGAATTTTAGGCATCGCTACTACTTCCTTCGCATCCACCTGTTCGCATATAGCGCCTCCCTGGATAGTTGTAACTTTCTCCGCAGCTTTATTCAATTCTCTGGTTCAACTTATATATGTGGCAAACTCATCTCTTACCTTTTGCATTTGTACAAGATGGCGTTTGGCATGCTGACATAAGAAATAGATATATTGGTAAACATCAATCTTCCCGAGTGCGTTGACCGACATGGTGGTTTGATACAAAATCCCTTCACCGTTCGGTATTTCATGGAGAATGTCTTGGCATTCCTTGACCTGCTCTTCAAGTTTGCTCTTAATTTGGGATAGCGGAATGCTGCCGACAGGCTCCATATGTTCGGGTCTGATCCAGACGAATGACTTATGCCGGGCGATCTGGTCAAGCTCATCTAGGTTGTACGTATAGTCTAGAACGGCCTGTTGTAAATCTTTCTTCGCTGCAAGTTCTTTCGCCTTGTTCTTTCCCTTCCGAATCAAAATCAATAAAAATTGATTGGTTAAGGTGACGTGCTCTAGGATCTCTTCAATGCTCCAACCTTCTTTGGGTTTATAGCCGAGCAATTCTGGCTGTACGTCGAACCATGAATCGTAAGCAATTCGTGTTCGCGCAAGCTCATCTTCTATAAACCGTATGGTTGTCTCTATTGTCATCGACTTCCCGCCTTCCGTTTTCCTTTGAATGCCACGCCAATTGCACTACCAATCACGATACCCGCAACTGATACAAGTAACGATAGGAAAAGGATCATACCTAAGGCATTGTTTTCTTCCGTTTGTTTAGCCGGTTCGCTGATGCCTATCCACACAATGAGAAACAACGCCAAATCAATTACATAATTGGCTAGCGATGTCAAAATCGTCATCCCTCTTTTTTGAGCAGCCAACCTAGTCAATAACGCGGCTGCCGCGGGGAATAAGACGATACTTATTACAAGCATCTCAACCGGGTAAGCGGAACGTCCCATCATCCAAACATACAGGAGGAATATCATGAAGTAAGGTAAAGCAATACGTTGTGTGAATAAAAAAGATCTGATGAGACATTCTCCTCTAATTCAAATTAGTTAGACATCGATTCTTCCGCTTCATTCAAACGTAACAAACCCCATTGCCTTCTTCGCCTTAAGCAGCGTCTCATTGGCGACCTCGGCTGCTCGTGCCGCGCCGTCTTTCAGCACGCGGGTCAATTCCTCCGAATGTACGATCTCGTGATAGCGCTGCTGGATGGGCAGCAGCTTCTCGATGACGATCTCCGCGAGGTGCTTTTTGAACCCGCCATAGCCTTGCCCTTCATACTGACGCTCAATCTTCTCGATCGGTTCGCCCGAGAAGACGGCATAGATTTCGATCAGATTGCTCACCGCCGGCTTATTCTCCCAATCATAGCGAACGCTCATCTCGGAATCCGTCACCGCGCGGGCGAATTTCTTCCGGATGTCTTCGGGCGAATCCAGCATGAGCACGTAGCTGCTGACGTTCGGGTTGCTCTTGCTCATCTTCTTCGATGGATCGTCCAAGCCCATAATTCGGGAACCGATCGTCGGAATGATAGGTTCAGGCATCGCGAATGTCGGGCCGAACCGGTTGTTGAAGCGCTCGGCCAAATCCCGCGTCAATTCCAAATGCTGCTTCTGATCGTCCCCCACCGGAACATGGGTCGCCTGATACAGTAAGATATCCGCCGCCATCAAAGCCGGGTATGTGAATAACGCCGAGCTGACCGCTTCTTTCCCGTCCGACTTCTCCTTGAATTGCGTCATGCGGTTCAGCTCGCCGACATGCGCTTGGGTCTCCATCAGCCAGCCTAATTCCGCATGGGCAGCAACCTGGGATTGGAAGAAAATAACCGATCTGCGTGGATCGATGCCCGCCGCGATATAGAAGGCCGCGATATCCCTCGAACGCCGGTACAGCTCCTTCGGGTCCTGCATAACGGTTACCGCATGCAGATCCGGAATAAAGAAGAAGCAGTCATACGCCTCCTGCATTGCAACAAATGGATGCAGCGCCCCGCCGAAACCGCCGATATTCAGCTCGCCGCTTGGTTTGATGCCCGATAACACGCGTTTCATCCCGTCAGCTCCTCCTTCGTAATAACAAAAAACACTTCATCCCCAAAAGGGACGAAGTGTTCACTCCGCGATACCACCCGAATTCGATCCATGATCGCACTCTCACGTGTCACGACAACTAACACGCGTCCCCAAGATAACGGAGGGACTTGCCGTCAACGCCTACTGATTGCACGCGCAACGTTCGGATTGAAGCGACAGGAGCCATTCGCCTGCGTCATTGTGCCGGACCTTCCACCACTTGCCGGCTCGCTGAGACAATGACCATCAGGGTACTCGTTCCCATCATGGCTGTTGGATATGTTTTACAGTATAGTCGTCTGGCGGCTAATGTCAAGCGTGATTACGAAGGCCGCCGAAAGCGCGGATGCCTCGGAATTTCACGAAACTCGCCACTCGCCACGTTACGATATAGCCCAAGGTGAAGAGGTTGCACAGAAAGCCAAGCGTGCTCGGATCGATGGATGTGATCAAGGCGATTGCCACAAATCGAAGCGCGAACAACAGGAGCAGCAGCGCAAAAACCGTCTTATTCCGCTTGATGAACGTATTGCCGCCGCGTACTTCGAAGCCGGTCGTCGCAATCAGCGGAATCGAGACGATCATTCCGATCGCCAGCGCCAGGATGGCTTGCTCGCCGCTGATATGCAGCGAAGGATCGAACAGCTGCATCAGCGAAGTCGATACGAACGCGATCGGCAGCAGCAAGGTGATGCCCGACTTCTTCAATGGCTTCTTCATACCGCTTAATTGTCCCCGCAGGATGAAAAAGAAAATCAAAACCGAAATCATCATCGATACCGTTGTATTCATCATCAACACTCCCTCAAAGTTCTTATGGCTTTATTATCGCCTGTAAGGGAGTGAATCCATAGTGAGTCTCATCATCGAATCAAGGTGACATTCGTCATATGCCATCACAGCTCTTGAACGAAAGCCTAGCGGCAGCAGGAATCGGAATGATTGGCATGTTCGTACTTATCGTGGTGTCGCCACCACGTATACGGCTTGGTTTGCGGCCATCCTGAAGGAGAATCCTCCCACTCTTCTTGACGGCCGAACGGCGTCAGGTCGAGAAGATTGAAGTGGTTGTTGAGCCTGTCGGTACCGCGAGCCGTGGTATAGTAAGTCCGAAAGATGCTCTCGCCATCGCGGAGGAAGACGCTAAATCCCGGTATTTCCCTATTGTCCGTCGTGGCTCCAAAATCATGATTAAAGTCGCTGCCCGTTGAAGAGACCCATGGAATCGTCCAGCCCATACGCTTTCGGAATCGCTCGATTTGCTCTAACGGCGCACGCGAAACGAGGACCAGCGTGGTATCACGGGCATGCAGATGAGCGGGATGTCCGATGCTGTCGACCAGCATGGAGCAACCTACACAGCCTTCTTGCCAACTGGGATCGAACATGAAGTGATACACGATGAGCTGTCTACGCCCCTCGAACAGTTCAAGCAGGCTCGTCTTCCCGTCCTTCCCTTCGAGCGCATAATCCTTGTCGATCGGGACCATCGGCAGCCTGCGTCGTGCCGCGGCAAGCGCGTCCAGCGCGCGGGTCGCTTCCTTCTCCTTGCGAAGCAATTCATCGCGAGCGGCCAACCATTCTTCTTGGGACACGATTTGCGGAAGTGCTGCACGGCTTTGACTCAATTGAATCCCTCCAGTGTCGATTGTTTTCCGTACATTCCCAACAATATCATCGAACGCCCCGGATCATTTCTTCTCTATTGCTAAATTGGGAGAACTACCCCAATGGACGCTCATCCGAACGAATCCATCAATGATGAAACAACCGAATACCCGAATAGGCCATGACCATGCCATATTCACTCGCCGCCTCGACGACCTGTTCATCGCGCACGGAACTACCGGTCCGAACCACGTATCGAACCCCGCTTTGAGCGGCTCGATCGAGGTTATCACGGAACGGAAGGAACGCATCGGAAGCATAAGGCTGTAAAGTCTTCATTCATCCAGCCGTCAACGGCGTTATTGATCTCCGCGCGGGATAAGCCGGGACGGAAATCCATGCGCTGCGCAAGCGGGTGTCTATACAGGCTGATTATCCTCCCCTATAGCGAGGACCTCCCGTGCTGCTTCGATGAATGCTGTCATGATCGGTGAAAGCCACTTGTCCTTATGCCATAACATCTGCGTATATACATGCAAGTCTGGGATTTGCCACGGAAGCACAACAAGCTCGCCCCGTTCCACTTCGGCTTGCGCGACGACTTCGGGAAGGAAGGCAATGCCGATGCCCGTGATGGCGCATTGCTTAATGGCTTCGGCATTTTGAAACTCCAAATACGTGATCGTATCAATGCCCTCTTGCTCGAATGACCGGTCGAACATCGTCCGATACGTACATCCCTTCTCATTCGTCAGGAACACTTCTCCGTGGAAATCTTCCAGTTGTAGGACAGGTCGTGCCGCAAGCGGATGGTCTGGAGCGGCGAAGAAGCGAAACGTCTCCTCCAGCATCGGTTCCACGGCAAGTCCCGTTGACCGAATCGGTTCATCCAATGCAAAGACGACATCCGCCGTTCCCTCAAAGAGCGTCTGCTTGAGCTGCTGATTCGGAACGGAGCGGAAGATGAGGCGAACGCCTGGATAGCGCGAACGAAAGAGATGGAAGACGACGGGAAGCCGATAGGCGCATAGCACCTCGTTGGCGCTGATCGTCACGGTGCCGGTTAACTGGTCGGTGTCATGCACGACGCTGCGAGCTTCGTCCAATTTATCCAGCACGCTGTGGACATAGGTTAAGAAGCGTTGACCCTCCGGCGTGAGAACGAGCTGCTTGCCCAAGCGGTCAAAGAGGCGAACGCCAAGCTCATCCTCCAAAGCCTTGATTTGCATCGTGACGTTGGAGGGGACGTAGTTCAGCGCTTCCGCCGCCCGACTGAAATTCAACGTGGACGCAACCGTGCGGAACGTATTCAGCTGGCGTAATTCCATCATCCGCTCCCCCTTGAACTTTCAATATTTTTGAATACTGATTTGAATTTTAATCGCTTTTATTGAAACTACCACACCCCTATACTGAGTCACAAGCAACATCGCATAAATTTGTTTTTTCATTTTGAAGGGAGCGACATCAGGATGGACTATGAGATTTTTGATTTAGGCGACGTCGCGTTGCAATCGGGAGAGACGCTGCCAGGCGCTTTCCTTGCTTACAAGACATACGGAACATTGAATGAGAAGAGGGATAATGTCATCGTTTACCCAACGGCTTTCGGCGACCAGCACGTTCAGAATGAATGGTTGATCGGCAGCGGTCTGGCGCTAGATCCGCAGCGCTACTTCATTATCGTTCCTAATCTGCTGGGCAACGGATTGTCTTCGTCTCCGAGCAACACGCCTGCCCCATTCGACCGAGCTAACTTCCCGCAGGTGACCATCTACGACAACGTTCAATTCCAGCATCGGCTGGTGACCGAGAAATTCGGCATCGAGAAGATCGCGCTCGTCGTGGGTTGGTCGATGGGCGGCATTCAAGCCTTCCAATGGGGGACCAGTTATCCCGGGATGGTGGAACGCATTGCGCCTTTCGCCGGCGTTGCCAAGACTTGGCCTCATACGTTCGTGGTGCTGGACGGCATGAAAGCAGCGCTCCTGGCTGCAGTCGGCTTCGATTCCAGCAGACTAGGCGAGTTGACTTCTGCCGACATGCGCGCCGTTGGCCGGGCCTATGCGGGATGGGGGGTGTCGCAGGCGTTCTACCGAGAGGGGCTTTATCGTGGGATGGGATTCGAGTCATTGGCAGATTTCACGGCGGGCGTCTGGGAAGACAGCTTCATGAAGATGGATCCGCATAATGTGCTGGCTATGTTATGGACCGGCCAACATGCAGATATTAGCGCTAATCCCGCTTACAACGGCGATTTCGATAAGGCGCTCGGCAGCATTCAAGCGCTTGCCTGCATCATGCCAGGAAGCACGGATCTTTTCTGCACGGCGGATGATAACGTCCACGAAGCGAAGCGTATCCCTCATGCCGCTTTGCATCCGATCGAGTCGATCTGGGGCCATTTTGCCGGTCGCGGAATCAACGGCGCCGATAACCAGTTGATTGATGACAACCTCAAGCGGTTGTTGGCGCTTCGCCCGAATGATTAGATTGCGATGCGTATTACCGCCTGCAGGACGGGGAATGTTGTGGGGTTAAGGGCAATCGTGTACGTGTGAAGAATTCGCAGCCAGCGGTTGGTGTGGGGGCCGGGGGGCCATGACAAACAGCGGTATCTGCGACTGCCCCCAGCCCGCTCCTGCGCTCACCGACCGGCTGCTATACGCCTTTCGAACTGCAAGAATTACAGCTGCAACTGGCTGTCATGCAAGACGATCCGGTTGATCTTCGTCTGTGATAGATCACGATACCCGCGATGGCGAACATAAGCACCGTACCCGCCCATACGAATGGATTCACCAAGAACGCGGATACCCCTGCTACGGCCAAGCCCCCAAGCAGCGGCAGCGTACAACACAACGCGCACGCACCGATTAGTCCAAGCCCCGCAAGCCAGTTCCCTTTTTTCATGTCCATCACCCCCCCAGTGGAAGTTATACGCCAATCGTAAAACTTAAAGCGCGCTTTAAGTCAAGAAAGTTGTAGGAGTCGCGCATCCCGGCCCGTCAGCGCAACGAAGGCAGCCGATCCTCGTGACCGGCTGCCTTCGTGTCATGCTCATAAATATTTCTTGAATCCCTTGCTGACGGTACCGCTGTAGCCTTCTCGTTCGAAGAACTGATGCGCGCGTTGACGCGCGGAACTGCTTAGCAGCATGATGCGATGACAATCTATCGATCGGCAGTAATCCTCGACATACTGTAAGAGCTGCTGTCCTATATTTTTGCCCCGATGATCTTCATGAACAATGATATTCTCCACGATCCCATAGGGTCTGAAGCCATGCAGCGCCTGCCGGCATATATTGAGCGTGACCGTGCCTAGCAGTGCTCCGCGCTCTTCGTATACGAGTATATAATTGGCCGGATCTTGCTTAATCGCCTCGATTTGCTCTTCGATGACCAACATACTCTTGCTATTCGGGACCAGCATGCGATAGAGTGCGCTCAATTGATCCCGGTCCGCTCGCTTCGGCTTCTCGAATCATCTACTCTTCGCTCCCTTAGAAGGTTGCTCGTTTATCTTCTTGAACTGGTCTGTCTTTGGTGAAATACAGAATCAAATCATCATCCACGCGCACCGAGCTGCCAGGCGCAACCGGTTGTTCGCAGTACATCACGCCTTTGCCGTCCGGGACATATCCTCTTTTGGCATACAACCGCTGCGCGCTGCCGTAATCCCGATAAAGCCCTACGCCGATCCCCACCGTACCATACTGTTCAAAAGCGATTCGCTCGACTTCATCCATTAACGCGGTGCCGATTCCATGCTTCCGTAGAGCAGGGACAACGTTAAAATCATTGATCTCGGGAATGCCGTTTTGCACGAAGTACTTGTAATGCGACTGGTGAAGTAGATGCAAACTTCCCGCAAACGCCCCCTGATCGAAAGCCAATAACGTGATTCTTTCCCCGGCTTCGTTCTGTTCCCAGCATCTCCGAACGTAATCCATCGGTTTTCCGATGCCGCATGTATCGAATACGCGATATACAAGATCGACATCGGATTCCCTCATTGGACGAACCTCTATGGAAATCATCCTGCTCACCTCAATGGTTATTTATCTTCCACCATTATCCATTCGCCAAAATCCTATACGATCCTGCCAGTAAGCTTTATACCCGCTAGCGCCGTGCTCAGCAGCACACACGTAATTTCCGCCGGACGGTTAAGGAAGGCGTGATCAAATTTGTCTACACGATGTCCAGGTACCACAATCCGCTGGGCACTTCGTACAGCGCGGAGTCTCCCCAAGATTATTTTCCCCGTCCTGCGCTTGGGCGAGCTTACTTTCGCATGATGGGCTTTGCTGAGCGAATGGTACGAATAGTATCCATGCTGCTCCAGAAGAGCATGAGGGCGATGACTGGGTGGAGTGCGGATAATCCTCCAATCCGAGACGAGAAGATGGCGGTTAGGAACATCCCGATGATCATGCCGAATAATCCAACGGATTTCAGAACTGTCTTGGAAGGAAACCGGCCGATCCACGCCAGTGCTATCATAACGAGCGGAAGCAACCCGAAATATCTGGCAAAACTAATGTGGGCAGCCCAGTTAGCTGAATCAACGAATAGAGCAAGCCCTGCGATGAGAACCTGGAGCGCAATCGCGGCCGCAAAAAGCCATGCGCATCCAACAAAGCAGCGTCGGATAATTCGAGCAGAAGCGAACTCACTCATAACTAGTCGCACCTCCTTCCCCTTCATTCTCGTTCTTCAGATCTGCGCGCACAATCGCATCCGATATACGTATGGGATCCGTCTCGCGAATCTGAACGACTTGCGGCCGTCTGGGCAAGCGAGGGCTGGTATGATCATGGAAAATGCTCGTGACCAAAGTTCCAAGCGGCTGCTCGTTCTGTCCGTAAATGACGCTCCAAAATCGCCTTTCTCGATCCTCCCAAGGCCCCCATTGTTCAACCGACTGCGGGAAGGCTCCCGGCAATAAGGGACGGGGGTGAAATCCCGACTCGACGATTTCCGCCACTAACGGCTCGAATAGCTTACGACAGAAAAAACCGTACGCAGAATCCCCGTTTTGGGCAAAAATTCGCTGGATCTCCGGCAGATTCCCGTCCCAGACGCGCTGGCAATGGTGATCGATATAATGTTGGATGTAGGTTTGCAGCATCCTGATCGTCGTTTCTTTGAACGTTTCACGTAACGTGCTCATTCGACACCTCCGTTTCTCATTTCACACCCGATGATGATCGGCTCTCCAGGATGTAATCTCCCGCTTGATCGCGTCCGGGGCAATCCGATCCTTCACCGCCTTCTCGCATAAAGACAAAAATTGTTCGTCCGATGCGAATCGCAACGCGATAATTTGGTTCATCGTCAACCTTGGATCAAGCAGCTTGCCGGTTAATGCGAAATGCCGCAAATTCTCCTCGGCACGGATCGCGCGATCCTGTGCCTTGCATGCGAAGATTCGGGAGAGCACCATCGTCATGACCATCATGAGAGAAAGGCTCACGAATAGCAGAGAAGCAAGCAAAGAATCTCCATGACTTACCGATAGGAAGAAATAGACGATAGCGGCCGCTAACGAGATCATGCCAAGCGGCACGAGAATAAAATGGAACGCGGGAACCAATCGGACATAGTTGCCGTAATGTTGAGGCTTCGTCATGCGGATAACCTCCTTTCTTTCAATTTGAGTGAGCACACACTCATTGTGGAGCATACTTATGCCTCCCGCCTAGGACAACAGCTTCCTTGACATTGAGTGAGCGCACACTCATAATAGGAGCATAAACAGCTTTCGATGCCATGTCAATAGAGCGAGGGATGAACTTGGATTTAAAAAATAAAATCGCCGAAGCCGCCGAGCAAGTCTTATTAGCGAACGGGCTTGCCAAGACCACGACGAAAGAAATCGCCCGTGCAGCCGGTTGCTCGGAAGGGTCGTTATATAACCATTTCAAAAACAAGGAAGATATTTTTCTCCATGTATTGCGAGGACAGCTTCAAAACTTGATGAGAACGCTGACTTCGTTGCAGAGTCTTGCCGGCAAAGAAACGATCCGTCGCAACCTTGAACCCGTAACGCGAGCTGCACTGGAGGATTTCAGTAATTCCATGCCCCTGATCTGTTCGGTTTTCTCGGAACCGGATATGCTGCTTCGCCATCGGGAAGGTTTTGCTTTGCGTAATGAAGGTCCCCACAGGGCTAACGAAGCGGTGGCAGCTTATTTATTCAAGGAGCAGCAGCTCGGCAGAATCCGAGAAGAAATGGACCCTAAGGCCATTGCCGATTTATTGCTGGGCAGTTGTTTTCAGCATGCGTTCCAGGTCAATTTCTTGGGTAAAATCGAATCCAACGATGAGCGGGCCGCTTTCTGTGATCGTATGCTGAGCACGTTATTCCCTTGATTCTACCTGTCGACGTCAAGACGACGAATAACGGCCGCCTATCGGCTGCCGTTATAACGCGTTATATTGAAGTGCCAAGCTTTCGTTATTCCTTCTCCATCGTGCTGATGTCGATGACGAACCGATACCGGACATCCGATGCCAGTACGCGCTCCCACGCTTCATCAATCTGATTGGCGGCAATGACTTCGATCTCGGGCGCAATGCCGTGTTCAGCGCAGAAGTCTAACATCTCCTGCGTCTGGCGAATGCCGCCGATCGTCGACCCGGCGAATGACCGGCGCTGAAGAAGGAGCGGGAACACGTTAATCTCCATCGGTTCGGCCGGGGCGCCGACATTGACCATCGTACCATCCAGCGCCAGCAGCGAAAGGTAGGCACTCGTATCAATCTTCGCGCTTACCGTGTTGATGATCAGATCGAACGCCCCCGCCAGCTCCCGGAACGTCTGCGGATCGTTCGTGGCATAATACTGGTCCGCGCCAAGGCGCAAGCCGTCTTCTTTCTTCTTGAGCGTCTGCGACAGAACCGTAACCTCCGCCCCCATCGCATGCGCGAGCTTGACCGCCATGTGGCCCAGCCCGCCAAGTCCGACAACGGCTACCTTCTTGCCGGGACCGGCTTCCCAATGGCGCAGCGGCGAGTACGTCGTAATGCCGGCGCACAGCAGCGGAGCCGCCACGTCAAGCGCAAGGCGATCCGGAATGCGGACGACGAAATCCTCGGTCACGACAATATGCGTCGAATAACCGCCTTGCGTGTAGTGACCGTACCTGTCGATTGCGGCATAGGTGCCCGTGTTTCCGCTCAGGCAGTACTGTTCGTCTCCCTTGCGGCAAGGCTCGCACGTTCTGCACGAGTCAACCATGCAGCCTACTCCGACTCGATCGCCAACGGCATACTTGGTGACGGCCGAGCCGACTTGGGCGACGATGCCCGCAATTTCGTGCCCGGGCACGATCGGATAGTTGATCGGCCCCCATTCGCCGCGAGCGGTATGAATATCGGAATGGCAAATACCCGCGTATTTGATTTTGATCAGAACATCGTGCGGCTGAAGGTCCCTGCGTTCGATCGTCGTCAGTTGGAACGGACCTTGCGGATTGAATACAGCGCGTGCATGAGTCGTTATCATCGTATGACCTCCTGAAATTATGCTTATTTGGAATGTTGCCGAGCGGTCGTAAACAGAGCGTTTCTTCGTGCAATGGCGACCAGGCCGAACAGCAGGGACAGCAGTCCCGCTATGACCACGTATGGCGTCCCCATTGCCGCGATCCATATCCCGCCTACTGCGGCGCCGATCGTCACCCCTAAGTTAGCCGCCGTCAAAAACAATCCATTCGCGAAATCCGGCGCTTCGGGGGCGGAAGACATCATCAAATATTGATTCATATTGGCCCCAATGCCAGCCAATATCCCCCAGATGAACGTCAGGATCGCCATAGGTACGGTGAACTGTCCGGTGAAGAATAATAGGATGTACACGGCCCCCAATGCAAAAGGAAAAGCGAAAAGCGACTTGCGGGCATGGTTCGTCAGCAGCTTGCCCGCCGCGATGTTGCCGATAATATTAGCCCCGCCGAATAGGAACAATACGGCACTCACGGTGTTCGCGGACAGCTTCGTAACCGTCTGGAGATACTCGGCAAGATAGCTGTATACGCCGAATACGGCCCCATTGAGCAAGATAATCGCCACGATGGAAATCCAGGTCAGGCCCTTCTTCAATATGGAGAGCTGCGTCCCATACGAAAGTCTCTGCTTAACGGGCAAAGCTGGCACGAATAATAACGTAGCCGCGAATGCCAGCAAATTGACGGCAGCAAAGAATATCATCGCGATCTGCAACGAAACCGCGCTTGCCAAGAAGTTTGCAATCGGCACGCCGATGACCATACCGGCCGATACGCCGATGAACACCTTCGACACCGCTTTGGGCGCTTCTTCCTCGCTAACCGAGGCCGCGGCGACGCTGAAGGCCAATGAACAATAAACCGGATGAAGCAACGCCGGGATGACGCGAGCAATTAGTGCAACAGATAAGTTGGATGCAAAGATGGAGACTATATTCCCCAGAACGAAAACCCCAAGCACGAGCAGCATGATCTTCTTCCGATCGATGCCCGACAACACTAACGGCAAGATTGGACCCGACACGGCGACGGCAAGGGCAAACGCGCTTACCAGCCATCCAGCTTGTGACACGCTCACCTCAAAGTGATCCGCAATGGCAGGCAATAACCCGATAATTCCCATTTCGGTATTTAAGATACCGAAGACGCCGATCGTTAAGATGATAATCAAGCCCTGATTGCGTTTCGCCACCATAACACCTCTAGTTCAAGTAAGATCGTCATCGCATTTGTCGATCATCCCTCATTTCCATTCTTCTGGACAAGGAGCTAAACCAACCAGAGTCCGATAAACGATATACATTGTTTAATCAACTCATGTCTATTATTATAAGAGCACGAGGCTTGCGTTCAATGGTTAAAAAATCGCGTTATGTTGAGATCTCAACACAATCGCCGGGATTGTTCATTATTCTAGAAAGTTTGGTGGCGTTCACGATGGCTAAAGTGGATCGGAGAATTGTAAAGACGCAGGAGGCTTTGAAAAAAGCGGTGATCGAGCTGATGACCGAGAAGAAATTCGATGACATCACCATTTCGGATATTGCGGACCGCGCCGACGTCAATCGCGGAACCATCTACCTTCATTATCAAGACAAGTTTGATTTGTTGGATAAACTCATCGAATCCCACTTTCATGAATTAGACGCGATGGATGAATGGGCATGCGAGTTGGAATGGACCGATGCCCTTGTCCCTTATTTTGAATACTTTGAGCAACATCATTTGTTCTTCTCGGCCATGTTAGCCAGCAAAGAAGCTCCGTCTTCTTTTCGAACGCGGCTTCTCGCTTCGTTCATGGATGGATTCAAAGGCGAAATTGACCGGGAGAGCGGAAGAAACGCGGAGTTAACGGACGATGTGATGCTGCAATATGCGGGGACCGCTTATGTCGGGGTCATTGAATGGTGGATCAAGAATGGCATGCCTCATCCGCCTCAAGTCATGGCCAAACAAGTGGGAACCTTATTGGGGAGGAGTCTGTAGGCGATTGGAGGTCAGCCAAAAAATTCACGCTTCCCGCGCAGCTAGACCGATGAATTTCCGAATCGGCCGTCGTCTAATTAAACGAAGACAGCAATGACAACCAAATTCATTTAACGATGGGGTGTATGAAAATGGCATTAACGTCCGCATTCACGAGTTTCAACCTGCCTGTAAAAAACGTAGAACAATCGAAGGATTTCTTCACCGGAATCGGCTTCGAGTTCAACCCGCAGTTCTCCCAGAAGGACAAGTCGGCAGCCATCGTGATCGGCGACAACCTGCAGGTCATGCTGATCTCCCAAGAATTCTTTAATACCCTCACGAAGAAGGAAACCGTCGATACGGACAAGTATGCGCAGTTGACGATCGCGCTCTCCTTCGAGAGCCGGGAGAAGGTCGATGAAATCGTGAATACGGCGATCTCCCTGGGCGGGAAAATACACGAAGATCCGGAGGATTACGGTTTCATGTATCATTGGGGCTTCGTAGACTTGGACGGCCATCTGTGGGCCATCAACTACATGAACAACAATCCCTCGGAAGTACAGTCGGGCGAGGCGTAATAACGTTACAATGTCGTTATGAAAAGACGCTGGGCGCATTGGCCCGGCGTCTTTGTCGATCTTCTGCTGCCAACGGATCAGGATTGCTCGGTGTAGGCGTTGAAGTGGTCCATAATCGCTTGCCAGCCTGCTTGCTGGAACTCGTCATCGGTCGAGTCGCTCAGGCAGCCCAAATCGCGAAAATAATTCGGCGTTGATGAAGTTTTGAACGTGCAGGATTCGATCTTCTTTGATTGCGATGACGTGGATGCCCCAGGGCACCAGGCTGTCGTCCTCCTTGCCCGGCATATACTGGGCCAATGCCGGATAACCGCCATTCACCGTAACGGGCACAAGTCGCGAACCCTCGCAATGCCAGCGCGTAAGCGAATAGAAGGCGGATAAATCGTCCTTGCCGCGAATCCACATCTCGAAGGGGGGCATCGACATGCAGCCTTCCTCGTGAAACAGCGCGACAAGCGCAGCAATATCGAATCGCTCGAAGGCCTCCACGTACCGGGACAGAAGCTGCGGCTCCGGCTGATTGTCCATCCTGCTGAGTTCATCGGAACGAAGCTGCGCCCGGTCCATCGTCTCTCGGGCTCTCTGCAAGGCGCTGTTCACCGCTGCGGGCGACATCGCCAACGTTGCCGCGATCTGCTTGGAGGACCATTCGAATACATCCTTCAAAATGAGTACCGCACGCTGCCGCGGAGGCAAAATCTGCAAGAGAGCGATGAAGCACAGTTGAAGCGTATCTTTGCGGACGAGCCGATCCTCCGGATTGCCTCCAAAGTCGGGAGACGGCCAGATCCACGAGGCGTTCGGCTGCGTATCGCGCGGCTCGACGATGGCGACGGCCGGATCGAACAAGTCAACGGGAAGCGCGCGGCGCTTGGATTGTCTCAGCTTGTCCAAGCATATATTTGATGCAATCCGATAGACCCACGTTTTGAACGAAGATTCCTGTCTGAACGCGCTCCCGCTCTGCCAGACCCGAATACTCGTCTCCTGTACGGCATCGTCCGCATCGTCCATAGAGCCCAGCATCCGGTAACAGAACGACATTAAACCCGGCTTCAAGCTTGCAAATAAAGATTCGTCAAATGCGGTCTCGTTCATCGCGGCCTCCCTTAACGTTCTCCCCGAAACGGAAACTTGCCTGAGACGTCATGAAGCTCGTTCCCATAATCAAGATTCCCCCTTACGTTCATGCGTGAAGACCCGTTTTGACCGCCAGTCCCCAGCCAAAAGATTCGGTCTGCTTGATTTCGGCACGAATGGTGTTCAACCCTGCGTGCCATTTGACAGGGATGTTCATGAGATCAGGACGAATGCGCCCATCATGTGCTGGCGGCTTCCAGAACCACTCTCCTTGATAGATCTCCTTATCGTTCAACCATAGACGGATACCGTCGCTAAAGCCAAGAGAGAGCGTCGTCTCTTGCTCCTCCGCGACTGTGACCGTGCTTCTTACTTCAACGGAAACACCTGGTTCCGCTTTATGGATTCTGTTGATGTTGAGAGTGCCGTTCTCTTCAACGAAAGCTTCTGCCCAGTTCCGTTCATCCGTTTGATCCGCTAGGAAGGGGTCCGATACTTGCCACGCGGTTATATAGGTTTCGGATTGAAGTTTCTGTAGATCCGTCGTTCTTCTTTCCAGTGGAGCTGGTTCAATCTCTTCAATGGAGAGATTACGAATATAACTAGGCAAGAAGCTCCATATCCCCAGTTTACCGATCGTTCCGCCATGCTGCAGGCTCGATAGGACCAGTCGCGGCCCCGTGCCATCTCCCAGATAAGCGATAGCGCCTTCGGGCTGAACCTCGACCGTGAATGTCTGCCATGCCCCCGTCATGTTCGGGAGAGGCAGCTGATAGGACGGCCCGTTATAGATTTGCCACGTCATCGACCCGTTCATAATGGGGTCATATTGAATTTCGACCGGAGCAAGATAAATGAGTTCATAATTAGCGGGATCTTTCGCTCCAAATACCAGACCAATAAAGCCGACCTCATGCGGAATGGCTACCTCGGCTTGAAGCCGAAAAGAACGGAAGCTCACCTCATCACGAAGAAAAACAGCCGAATTCAGTTTCTCCAGATATAAAGCATCTCGGCCCTGCCATTTGGCTGGACATGCCCCCGAATCGCCCAAATCCAATCTCTTCAGATCGTCCCACAGCGTATAGAGCTGCCTTGTAGTCGACACCCTTATACCTCCCTTGAAGCAGGCATAGTCATAGTTTGATATTCAATAAAGATCGCATCGACCACCATGGCTCGCGTAACAGACGCCGTATAATCTTCCTGCGGATCAATAACGCCTGCCTCAATAGCTGTTCCGACATACGAACGCGCCCAATCGGACACGATGGCATCGGTAATTGCAGCATGAGGAAGTTCTAGCTTCAATGCACGAGTCATGACAGCAGCCAGCTCTTCGATCGTGACCAGACCGTTGGGATCGAAGCGATTATGGCCTTTACCGTTCATAATTTCGTAGTGAACCATATTGCTAACGGCCGAGGTCTTGGCCACCCAATGTCCCTTCACATCAACAAACTCCGCTTGTTTATTTTCGCTGGTGTCCAGCTTCATCAGTCGCGTCAGGACGACGGCCAGCTCGGCTCTCGTAATCGTTCGCTCTAAATCGGCCTCGCCGTCCGCGCCTCCATGAAAAATTCCGGCTTGCTTGAACGCCTCGTACTTTTCCATGATGGACAGTTCGGCGCTGGCGGCATACCCTGCGGGGAGACTGGATAGGAGAATCGCTGCCGCTGCCAAACCTAGCATCTTTCTGATCATGGTATTCCTCCTCTTCATGCGCGCATGAATGAAATGACGATGGTGGAGTCAATTGTACCATATACTGGAATCCAAAAAACTCCTGTTCTTATTGGGCTTATAGAATTTTCCCGAAGTCACGTACAACAAACAAGCCGATCGTCATGATCGGCTGTCGTCGCGTTTTATTCAGCTATCGCCGATTGTTCCTGCATGCGAGCATCCAGCATCTCCAAATAATGCGCATTATACATAATGCCGAGCACGTTGCCGAATGGGTCCGTCACGGACGCCGTGATGAATCCAACTCCGCGGTGCACGAGCGGTTCATACTCGGCGGCTCCCATCGATTTCAGCCGATGAAGCGTGGCCTCGATATCATCGACATGCCAGTACAGGATGGCACCGCCTGGGACATGCGAAGCGTCGGCCGGCGCGAAACGCCGATTAATCAGCCCCATCTCGTGTTGATAATCCCCCAACCGAAACTCGACATAGGCGAGACTACCATCTGGTCCGGAACGTTCAAAGTAAGGCGCTATGCCCAGCAGCGAGGTGTACCAAGCTTTTGCCGCCTCCATATCTTCTGCCCAGTAGCTAACGGTCGCGAATCCACGCAAAGTTTGACTTGTGTTCATGACGATTCCCCCGATCGAAATATTGGATTTGAGTCCATTATAAAAAACCGTCACTGACACCAGTATGGCAGGGAAATAATCCGCTAAGAAACGCTTTCTCCACCCTTGGGATTTATCGCGCATCTCCAAGCCAACAAACCAAAAAAGCTTACCGGATAGTCCGATAAGCTTCTTGGGCATTTAACGCCTTACCAATTGTTGCCCGACACGCGGTTCACGGTAAAATTAGGGCTCTTGCTCTCGCCATAGATCGCTTGGATGCCGGGATTGTTCACTTTCACGTTCGTGAAGCTGGCCGATCCGACCACCGGCCCTTGACCCTGCTCGGCGCTCGCGACGAGCTTGATGCCATAGCGGGTCGGGTTGTTGATGTTGATGTTCTCCAGACGCACATTCTGCATCGGCAGCGCGTTCGGGTACATCGTCTGGAACATCAGTCCGAAGTACACCGGATTGTTGATGTCGACGTTCTTGACGACGATATTTTTGAGCGCCCGGTCTCCGGAGTAGAACCAGATCGCCCCGAAGTTCTGGTACTCGTTAATCTTGTCGTCCGCGCCGACGCTCGTCCAGAAGTCTCCGCCGGTCCGATCCAACGTAATACCATCGAATACCGTGTCCTGATCGCCGAAGCCCAGCGTGTTGTAGCCGAAGCTATAGCTGCTGATCGTAATGCCCGGGTAGGTCAACGTGTCCGCGCCGTACAGATTCTGGAACAGGTTGTTCGAGCCGCCATAGATCGCGAACGCAGCCGCGCGTCTGACGTTGGTTGCGGTCAGATTCGTGTATTTGTTGCCCACGTTGTAGGAACCGCCTGCATCCACGGCGCTGAACAGCGCGAACGCGTCGTCGCCGTTGCCGCGGGCATAGTTGTTGTCGATGACGTTATACGAGGAACCGTTCGTCATGTTGATGCCGTCGGCGAACGTATTCTTGATCCGGTTATCCTTGAAGGTGTTGTACGACGAGTTCACGCCCCAGTACAGGCAGACGAAATGCTCGGCCCAGATGTTCTGGATCGTAACGTTCTGCATGCCGTTGCCGTCGATGAATTTGCCCGGCCCGTCTGTCCGGTAGATGTAGTTGCCCCAAGCCGACAAATTCTTAATCGAAGAGCCGTTCGCCGTCGACGCGATATTGAAGCCGATATCCGTGTTGGACTGATTCTGCGGCGCCACCAGCTTCGTATGCCATGGACCGGCTCCGAGAATCTCGGTCGCGCGTCCATAGACGTAGATTTTGCCGTTCATCGTCCACTCGCCCGCCGGGATGAAAATGCCCTTCTTCGTGTTGTCCTGACGGAATTCGTTCAGCGCCTGCTCGATCGATTTGGACGCCGACACTTGCACGTATTTGGCCGGATCGGGATTGGAGGCAGCCGGAGCGACATTCTCCGTCTCGATTAGGTCGACATAGATCCAAGGCACGTCTCCGGCATCCTTCTGGATCTTGATCTTCGTGCCCGCCGGATATACTTGGTTCAGCAGCAGCTGCGCGTCTTCATAGAGCCAGTACGCGGTCAAGCCCGCACCCGGCGCGTTGTCGTAGCCAAGCCGTCCAAGCGTGCTTGGCGTGGCGTATACATACGAGAATTTCGATGAGACATTGAATTTGCCGACGCTTGCGCCATTGGCATAGATGCTGACCGTTCCCGTCGTATTCTCCGCGACCGCGTTGCGCAGGACGAACGCGTTGGCCGGAGATGTCAGCGTGAACTCCACGTATTCGCCAGTCGCATCCAGATAGACCGCCGAGCGGCCGGATGCTTCGCCTGCATAGTCGCCAGGCTTGAAGTTCGGCGCGAGCTTCGTGCCGTTCGTGCTGTTGTTGGCGGCTTCGGCTTCAAGAATCGTGAACGGCATGTTCGCGCCGCGGCCGATATACAGACTCGAGGAGCTGGTGTTGTTATCCCGCTTCGCGGTAATTTCGTTCGCATCCGCGGACACGGTAGTCGCGGCCGAGTAGCTGCCGTTCGCCGCCGTCCATGTGCCCAGGTTGACAGTGACGGACTGACCAGCGGCCAAAGTCCCGCTGTAGGAGCCGTTCAACGTCTGAACGGTTGTGCCTTGCGCGTTCTTCAGCACCAGGCTGATGGCGTGAGGCCCGCTTGTTGTCGCGGCATTCCCTTGGTTCTTCAAATTCGCCGTGAAGGTCACCGTGTTGCCCGCGCTTGGATTACTTGGCGTCCATGCCGGCGTCACGACGAGGTCGGAGCTGGACACCTGGCCGACGACCAAGGATGAAGCGTGGCTGTAGCTGTTGTTCGCTTCATTCTGTTCGATGATGGCGTTGCTCTCGTCGACCTTCGCGCCGACCGTATACGATGCCGCGCTCTTCGTGCCGGCGTTCGCCGATACGGTTGCGGATGCGCCTGCCGCCAGAGCGGCCACAGGAGCGGATCCGGCCAGCTGGTTGTTCAAATAGAAGTTGACCGTAGAAGCTGGAGCGTTCGCCGTGCCGCTGTTTTTCACCGTCGCATTCAGCGTAATGCTGCTCGTCTCGATCGGCGAAGCCGGCGACCACGACATGCCGGTAATCGTCAGGTCCGGATTCGGCGCAGCCGTGCCGTACACTTCGAATTCCGCCACCTGGCCCGCAGGCGCGCCGGAGTTGGACGTGATATTCAGCTGCACCCGCTTCGCCGTCGCGCTAACCGGAATCGTCACTTTGTTGCCCGTGCCCGGATTGAACGTATACGATTGAGCGGCGACCAGCGTGCTGAACGTCGTCGTGTTCTGGTCATGGCCGAGCACCTGAATCGTCTGCGTGCGCGTGCTCCACGCCGCGTCCGGGTTCAGCTTGACGACGATCGAGCTCAGGCTGTGATTCGCGCCCAAGTCCACCGTCAGCTGACTCGGATTAGCGCTGCCTTCCCAGTATGTCGTCGTGCTGCCGTCATTGGCATTCGCGGCGACATAGGTCTGCGTCGTCGAAGAAGCCGTTATCGACTTGCCTTGGGCAACGTTCGTGCCCGTCGGATTCGGGTCCGGGTCTGGGTTCGTCGTCCCGCCAGCGCCATAAATCTCGAATTCGGAGAGCTGACCGGCCGGCCAGCCCGTATTGCCCGTGATATTCAATCGAACATAACGGGTGCTCGCCGCCGAGAAATTGATCGTGACCGCATTACCGTTCGCCGGGTTGAACGTATACCCCGCGGAGGCGACGAGGTTCGTGAACGTCGAACCGTTCGCGCTGCCCTGTACCGCCAGCGTCTGCGTTCTCGTCTCCCAACCTGCCGGCAGCTTCAGTACGATCTGATCAATGTTGGTGTTCGCGCCTAGATCAATCTGAACCCATTGCGGGAACGCGTTGTTCGCGCTCTCCCAGTACGTGCTCGCATTGCCGTCGTTGACGCGGCCTGGTGCATAGACATCTGACTGCCCGCTCGCCGTTACACTCTTGCCCAAGGCCAGGTTCGCACCTCCGGCCGCCGATACCTGACCCTGCGGGCCAACGGTAATGAATAAACTCGCAATTAGACTCACGATCATCGACATCGCGATGAACTTGCTTCGCATAATGAACCTCCTCGATCATATTGACTTAGTGCCTCTTCCTGCCAATCCATGAATGACAACGCTTACAAACATGCTCGAAGCTGAATCCGCCCTTCTGTTCCGAACGCTTTCTCTCTCCCCTCTCCCGACCGTATTCCCCCGAACCACCAGGGTACTTCGATTATATAATCCGGCCTCCCGCCGCTTAAGGTGTGATTCAACGCTTACTGTGTCATATCTTATGACGATCGGGATATGACATCCGGCCTCACCTGCGATGCGCCGGTCAATCGGCGCGGGCTGGCTCTGTTCGAGTCCGGCAAGAGATTCGATTGCCGACGTGTGACCGAGCACCGCGTGCCGGGAAGCCCGCGGTGCGGAAAATGCGCGCGTCATTGGGGCTATCGGACCGCCGTCAATTCTCTCGTCGTCTCTTCGGCCGAAAGCCCGCGCATGCCAAAAAATCCCCGCTCGAAAGCGGGGATTGAATGGATGGCTCTGTTGGCAAACCGGCCGGGGACTTACACGGATTACCGCTGCTTCTCGTCTCCAAGGACGCGGCTTAGGAAATGGCTCCGGAACCGCTCGGCCTCGACGCCGATGCATACGTTCATGTTCGGTCCGGCATTCGGCTTGCTTCTCAAGTCGCCGACCGTCCTGGCGTAAGAGAGAATGCCTTCGACGTCGACCTGCACATGCATCGGCACCGTCTTGACGAAGCTCGGATCGATGGCGACGCCTACGGCAAGCGGATCGTGCAGCGCGCAGCCTTCGATGCCGGGATACATCTGCTGGTACGCGCCGATATAGAATTCCGTCATGTCGGCCAAGAAGCCGCCGAGCGGCGTACCGCGACCGTGCCAGCCTTGAACCTCCGTGAGCGGCAGCAGCGTCTGCATCGTCACGTCCAGACCGACCAGCGTCATCGGAATCCCCGACCGGAACACGTACTCCGCCGCTTCGGGATCGGCGAAGATGTTCGCTTCCGCATGCGGAGTGACGTTGCCGGGCACGGTGACCGCGCCGGCCATGGCGATCACGTTATGAACGAGACCGACGATGCCCGGGTCTTGCATGATGGCTAGAGCGAGGTTCGTCAGCGGGCCAACCGTGATGATCGTCACTTGATGCGGATACTTCCGAACCTGCTCGCTCATGAACCGTGCCGCGTGTTCGCGCTCGGCCTGCCGGGCGGCTTCCGTCTTGAACGCGCCCCCGAGGCCGTCTTCGCCGTGCACCTCCACGGTGCTGCCTTTCGTCGGCCCTCGGAAGAGCGGTTTGCCCGCGCCGGGGATGACGGGCGCGCCGCTATCCAGCTGTTCCAGCACGACGAGCGTGTTGCGCGTCGCTTCTTCGACCGATACGTTCCCGAAGCAGGTGGTCACGCCCAGTATATCGAGCTCGGGCGAGTGAACGGCGTACGCGATCGCCAGCGAATCGTCAATGCCCGTGTCGACGTCCAAAATGATCTTCTTCATCGCTTCTCCTCCTCCATCTGCGCTTGCGCCAAAACCTGGATGAACTGCTCGATGAAACGCTCCGACTCCACGTCGACGCAAACGTCGGCATTCGTGACGGACGGCGCTCGTCTTCGGTCGCTTAGCGTAGCGCCCGCGCTCAGTTCCCCTCTAGTCTCGATGCGAATATAATGTTCCTCCGTGCTGACAAGCGACGGGTCCAGCGCGACCGCCACCGCGAGCGGATCGTGAAGGGGCGAGCCGTAGAAGCCGTTTTGACGTTCATAGGCTTGGAAGTAGAACTGGAGTATCGCTTCGATGAACGTAACCTGCGCCTCCGCGCCGGCGGCGGCCTGCCGCTTCAACTGCTCGATATGCCGCTCGAGCATGACCGTCTTCATCGTGACGTCGAGTCCGACCATCGTGATCGGCATGCCCGATTCGAACACGATATGCGCGGCATCCGGGTCGCCCCATATATTCGCCTCCGCGACGGGCGTCACGTTGCCCGGCACCTCCAGCGCGCCGCCCATGAGCACGAGCCGGTTCACCTTCCGCGCGATGGACGGGTCCTTCGCCAGGGCGAGCGCCAGATTCGTCAGCCTGCCGACGAACACGAGCGTAAGCTCCCCGTCCAGCTCGCTGGCCTTGCGCACGATGAAATCCGCCGCATGCTCGTCGATCGGCTTGCGGCTTGTGGCCGGCAGCTCGAAGCCGCCTAGCCCGTTCGGTCCGTGGATGAATTCGGCGGTATGCGGCATGCGGCGGAAGAGCGGACGCTCCGCCCCCATCGCTACCGGCAGCTCGGCTGGCGCGTTCGCCAAGTCCAGCACCTGCAGCGTGTTCAGCGTCGCTTGCCCGAGACTGACGTTGCCCATGCCGGTCGTTATGCCTTCGAGCTGAATGCCGTCGGCTTTCACGGCGTACAGCAGCGCCAGCGCGTCGTCGATCCCTGTGTCGACGTCTAGAATGATGCGAGTTTTGGCCACGAGGGCACCTCATTTCGTAGAGTGGTGGATATAAGTTCAACAGAAGCTCATGACAAGTAATTGCTGCGCAAACGAGACGAT
The DNA here is from genome assembly GCF_042431225.1 of Paenibacillus aurantiacus. Taxonomy (NCBI): domain Bacteria; kingdom Bacillati; phylum Bacillota; class Bacilli; order Caryophanales; family Paenibacillaceae; genus Paenibacillus; species Paenibacillus aurantiacus. Next base: position 109,491 of record NZ_JBHMDO010000003.1, read on the forward strand.
CTTCCGATCGCTGTTGTTCACGGATATCTTGAATTGAATAGATCAAGGTAGATATCCGTTCACAAAGGCGACCACTTCGTTTCTTCAGATCCATCTCTCTTGCTCCGCACGCTTGTCATTCGCATGTTTCACTTATAGAGTGTGAGCAGCAGGAACAGCAGATCCTTTACGCTTCCGTACTTCGAAGAAGACGAGCGCGGCGAGCGTGACCAGATACGGAATCATCTGTACGAACTGGCTTGGAATCGCCGTGCCTTCGGTCGTCTGCACGATCGTCGTGACCGCGCTTGCCAGGCCGAAGATGAGCGAGCCTATAAGAATGCCGACCGGGTTGCGTTTGCCGAGCAGCACGACCGCAAGCGCCAGGAAGCCTGTCCCGGCGGTCATGTCTTTGACGAACATGCTCGTCATGCCCATGGACAGATACGCGCCGGCCAGACCCGCGAACGCCCCGCTCCACGCGAGCGCCGAATAGCGGATCCGGTTCACCGGAATGCCGAGCGACTTCGCCGCGGACGGCGCCTCGCCGACTGCCCGCAGATGAACGCCGTACGGCGTGCGGTAGATGAGCACGACGCAGAACAGCACGGCCAGCAAGGCGATCCACACCATGAGGCTGTGGCCGCTCAGCAGCTTGCCGAGGAACGGGATGTCTTGGATGACGGGCAGCTTCACGGCCGGAATCGGCGTTCGTTCGCTAGGCGAGTAATTGCCGGTGACGTGGAAAATCTTGCTCATCAGGAAGATTGTGATGCCCGATCCGAAAATATTGACCGCGAAGCCCGCGATGATGATGTCGACGCCCAGCTTGATGGAGAAGAACCCCATGCAAAGACAGATCAGGATCGAGGCGCCCATCCCCGCCGCCACGCCGACGAGCCAATTGCCCGATGCGGACCCGACCGCGATGGACGTGAAGGCCGAGATAAGCATCAAGCCTTCCAGGCCAATGTTCAACACGCCCGCGATGTCGGAAATTAGTCCCCCGAGCGCCGCTAGCAGGATCGGCGTCATGTATCGGAGCAGCACGACGACCAGCGTCAAATCCATCAGCTGCGACCAGATGCTTTGCCACATTAGACGACACCGCCTTTCGTGCGAACGTTCTGTTTCAAGAGACGGAATATCCCTTGCGCCGACACGAGCAGCACCAACATGACCTGAATAATGACCGCGACCTCGCGGGGCATGTCGCTGCCCGCCTGCATCGTCTGCGCGCCGACTTGGATGTAAGCGTAGAACAGCGAAGCGACGACGATGCCGATCGGATGATTGCGCGCCAAGAGCGCGATAATGATGCCGTCGAAGCCAAGACCCGCCGAGAAATTCTCCTTGAAGGTGCCGTGAATGCCCAGCACTTCGACGATGCCGGCCAGCCCCGCGAGCGCGCCGCTGAGCATGATGCTCGTCAGGATGACGCGGTTCGTCGAGATGCCGCCGTACGTCGCGAACTTGCCGTTCTTGCCGACCAGCCGCAGCTCGTAGCCGACGGGGCTCTTATAGAGCAGCAGGTAGACGAGAACGACGGCCAGCAGGGCGATGACGATGCCGCCATGGGCGGAGAAACCCGGAATCAGCTTGCCCAGCAGCACCTCCGGGGACAGATACGCCATGCGGGCCGCCCCGCCGCTGGTCGGATCCTTGAAGACGTTGTTGACAAAATAAGAAGTTGTCAGAATTGCGACAAAATTTAACATAAGCGTCGTCACGATTTCGTTGGCATTCGCATAGGTCTTCAGCAATCCCGCGATCGCCGCGTACAAGGCGCCTGCCGCCATGGCGCATCCAATGATGACCGGGAAATGCAGCCAGAATGGCAGCCCCTTGATATAGATCCCCGCCAATGCGCCGGCGAAGCCGCCCATATACAGCTGCCCCTCGGCTCCCATGCTGAATACCCCCGCCTGGAACACGACGGCGAGCGCCAAACCGGTCAGCATGAGCGGCACGGCCTTATTGATCACGGTGCCGATGTTGAACGGATTCGTAACCGGATCGACGATGAGCGACGAGAGCGCCGTCAGCGGCTCGCTGCTCGTGGCCAGAATGACGGCAAAGCCGCATGCGAGCGCCACCAGAACCGCGATCGCGATGCCCGACAGCTCCAAATAGATGTCCTTGACCGATTTCATATCGCCTCTTGCTCCTTATGTTCCTTATGTTTCGTCTCGGTGCCCAGCCCCAGCATATAACGGCCGATCTCTTCCTCCGTCAACTCCTCGGTGTTGTCCAGCACGGCGACGATTTCCCCTTCGTACATGACGGCGATCCGGTCGCTGAGCGCCATGACCTCGGACAGCTCCGCGGAGACGACCATGACCGCCGCGCCCCCATCGCGCCGCTTGACGATCTCGCTGTGGATGAACTCGATCGCCCCGATATCGACGCCGCGGGTCGGCTGCGAGACGATGAGCAGCTTCGGATTTTTGGACAGCTCGCGAGCGATGACGACCTTCTGCAGATTCCCGCCGGAGAGCGAGCCGGCCGCCACTTCCTCGTCCCGGGCGCGCACGTCGAAGATTTGCATCATCGTTTGGGCGAATTCCTTGATTTTGCGAGCGTTCAGGAACGGTCCGCGCCGGAAGGCCGGATTGCGGTAGTGATCGAGGATGAGATTCTCCGCGATCGTCGAGGTTAAGCTTGCGCCCGCCGTCTGCCGGTCCTCCGGCACGTGGCCGACCTTCATCGCGCGGATCTCGCCGGCGCTCCGCCCGGTCAGCTCTTCGCCGAGATAACGGATGCGCCCGGCCGTCGAGGGACGAAGTCCGGTGATCGTCTCAACTAGCTCCGTCTGGCCGTTGCCTTCGACGCCCGCGATGCCGAGCACCTCGCCGGCGCGAATCTCCAGCGAGACGCCGCGCAGCGCGGGCGCGCCCTTGTCGTCGGCCGCCTGCAGGCCCTGCACGGACAGCACGGCGTCTTTCGGCTCCGCCGGCCGCTTCTTCACCCGGAACAGCACTTCCCGTCCGACCATGAGCCTGGAGATTTCCTCGGGATTCGTCGCCTTGGTCATGAGCGTTGTGATCGTCTTGCCGGCCTTCAGCACGGTCACCCGGTCGGATATCTCCATCACCTCGCGCAGCTTGTGGGTAATGAATATGATCGTGTAGCCTTCGGCGACCAACGCTTTGATCGAGTCGAACAGCTCGTCCGTCTCCTGCGGCGTCAACACCGCCGTCGGTTCATCCAAGATGATGATGCGCGCGCCGCGGTAGAGCACCTTCAGAATCTCCACGCGTTGCTTCTGTCCGACCGGGATCGTCTCTACCTTCGCTTGCGGCTCCACCTTCAGTCCGTAGGTGGCCATCAATTGCGCGATTTGCCGCTCCTCCGCGCCCCGGTCCCGGAATAGCGACAGCGGTCCTTGCTTCGGCTCTTCGCCCAGGACGATATTCTCGGAGACGGTCAGCGAAGGGACGAGCATGAAATGCTGATGCACCATGCCAAGCCCGTACTTGATCGCGTCGCGCGGACCGCCAAGCGTGATCGGCTCGCCCTTATATTCGATCGTGCCGCTTGTCGGCGTCTCGAGGCCGAACAGCATTTTCATCAGCGTCGACTTCCCTGCCCCGTTCTCCCCGACGAGCGCATGAATCTCGCCTTCATGGATTTGCAGATCGACGCCGCGGCTTGCCGCTGTGCCGTTCGGGTATACTTTGTGAATGTTCTTCATTTCCAGCAAGACTGACATGGCTAGTCCCCCGTTAGTTCAGGATGGAATCGATCTTGATTTCGCCGCTCGCCACTTTGGCCTCGATCTCGGCCATGCGGTCCTGGATCGATTGCGGCACCTTGCTTGCGTACAGGTCGTCCTTGGCCAAGCCGACGCCGCCCTCTTCGATGCCGAGCACCTCGTTCTTGCCGAATTCGAGCTTGCCCTGCTGGAACAACTCCAGCGCCCGGAAGACGGAGGCGTCGATGTTCTTCATCATCGAGGTGAGTACGCTGCCCGGGTACAGCGCGTTCTGGTTGGAATCGACGCCGATCGTATACTTGCCGGCCTCGTTCCCGGCTTCCAGCGTCCCGAGCCCCGCGCCCCCGGCGACTTGAAAGACGATGTCGGCTTGCTGCCCGTTCATCTGAGCCAAGGCAAGCTCTTTCCCTTTGGGAGCGTTTGCAAAATCGCCGACATACGAGGACACCACTTTCACGTCCGGGTCGACGTACTTCGCGCCTTGCTCATACCCGGCTTTGAAATCGTTGATGATCGGGATGTCCATCCCGCCGATGAAGCCGATCGTCTTCTCCGGATTAGCCGCCGCAAGTTCCGTGCTCTCCGTCACCAGCGCCGCGAAAGCGCCCGCCAGGAACGATCCTTCGCTCTGGGCATACAGCATGGAGTAGATGTTCGGGATATCGCCGATGTTATCGTCGAAGTAGATGAACTTCTCGTCCGGATACCTCGGGGCCAGCTCTCTGACGATATCCGTCATGTTGCTCGTACCTACAACGATGACGTCGTACTTGTTGCTGGCGACGAGCGATTCCAGTCCGGCCGCCCAATCCGCTTGATTCGTTCCGCCCTCGACGGTCTTCACGTCCATGCCGAGCTCTTTGGCCGCTTTATCCACGCCTCGCTGGGCCGAGTCGAAGAAGCCTTTATCGCCCAGCATGCCATCCACGTAATAGGCGACTTTCACTTTGGCGGCACCGCCATTCGCCGAAGCCGGCGTCGATTCGGAGGACGAATCGCCATTGCCGCAAGCAGTTGCGGTCAGCATAATCGAAAGGGCGACGCCCCCGGCTAGCAAACGTTGTCTCGTGTTCATGGATCATTCCTCTTTCGTTGTAGGTTAGTTTAGTCGCCCTTCTTGGCGGATTGCATGAACCGCTTGGTCTCCTCCAGGTCCGGCATCGAAGACTGCGCGCCTCTACGGGTGACCGTAATCGCGCCGACCGCGTTGGCGAAGCCGGCGGCCTCTCTTAGATCTTCGCCCGACACCAGCGCGGCGGCCAAAGCACCTGCGAACGCATCGCCCGCGGCCGTCGTATCCACCGCTTCGACGCGATAGTTCCGTACCGAGAAAATCTCGCTTCGACCGACCACCGCGACGCCCTTGTCCCCGAGCTTGGCGAATACGGTGTCCACGCCTCGCGCCCTGAGATGCTCCGCCGCCAGCACGGCGCTTGCCTCGTTCCATGCGGCGATGCCGGTCAGCTCTTCGATCTCGCTCTGGTTCGGCACGATGTAGTCGACGAGCTGCAGCAGCCCCTCGGGCAGCGGCTGCGCCGGCGCCGGGTCGAGCAGCACGGGCACATTGTGACGCTTGGCGATCTGCGCCGCTTCGACAACCGTCTCCATCGGGATTTCCAGCTGGAGCATGAGCAGCTTGGCTTGGCTGATCGCCGCTTCGCGGAGGCGAATGTCCGCCGGGCGAAGCTCCCCGTTCGCCCCCGGGGCGACCACGATGCTGTTGTCCCCTTCCGGATCGACGGTAATTGCCGCCACGCCAGTCGCCAGATGCGATACCCGCTCAACGTTCGAGACGTCAACTCCTGCCAGATGCAGATGCTCGAGCAGTTGGCCGCCGAACAGATCGTCTCCTACTTTGCCGATCATCGCTACTTTGGCGCCCAGCCTGCACGCGGCATACGCCTGATTCGCGCCCTTGCCGCCCGGATTCAGGAAGAAATCCGAACCGAGCACCGTCTCGCCTTTCGCCGGCCGGCGCGCAACGCCCATGACCATGTCCATATTCAAGCTGCCCACGACAACAATATCCGCGCTCATCTTCGTTTGTCCGCTCCCCTCACGGCGCCTCTTCCGTCAAGGAAGATTGCACCTGGATGTCTCCGCTTGCGATTTTCGCTTCGATCTCTTTCATCTTCTCTTTGACCGCTTCCGGCACGTGCTTCTCGTACAGCTCGTCCCGCGCAATGCCGACGCCGCCCTCCTTGACGCCAAGCTCCTCCGTCTCGCCGAACGGCAGCCGTCCTCCGCGGTATTCGCTCAGCGCCCGGAACACCGATTCGTCCACGTTCTTCAGGATCGAGGTCAGCACGGTGCCCGGATAAAGCCCGTTCTGATTGCTGTCCACGCCGATCGCGTAGCGGTGCAGCTCGCTTCCTTCCTCGAGCATCCCCAAGCCCGCTCCTCCCGCCGCATTGTAGATAATGTCGACGCCGCCGGATTCGTACTGCGCTTCGGCCAACTGCTTGGCTTTGGCTTGATTCGTGAAATCCCCGACGTAGGCCGTCTCCACGCGAACATCGGGATCGATGTACGCCGCGCCTTGCTCGTAGCCGGACTGGAAGTCACGGATGACCGCCGTATCGAGGCCGCCGATGAACCCGATCGCCTTGTCCGGATTGGCGCCGCTTAGCGTCTTGTCCGTCGTGGCCATCGCGGCGAACGCCCCCGCCAGGAAGGAGCCTTCGCTCTGCGAGTACACCATCGCGTACACATTCGGCAGCCCCTCGATCTTATCGTCATAGAACACGAACTGCTGCTTCGGGTATTCGGCCGCCAGCTTCATGAACACCGCCTTGATCGTCGAGGTGCCGACCACGATTACCTCGTAGGCTTGCGAAGCGATCTGCTCCCTCAGCTTCGCTTCCCATAGGGAGGAATCGAGCCCGCCCTCCACGGTCGCCGTCTTGAAGCCGTAGACATAGGCCGCCTTCTGAAGCCCGCGCTCGGCCGAATCATAGAAGCCTTTGTCGCCGAGCTTGCCGCTAACGAAGTGAAGCACCTTGCCCGTCAGACGCGCTGCCTGAGCTGTATCCGGCGCCGGCGCCTCCGTCTTCGACTTCGTCTCGTCCGCGGCCTTTTGCGCCTTGTTTGCTGCTTTCTGCGTTTCGTTCGCGCCGGAACAGCCGACCGTGCCGCACAATGCCGCTACCATGAACGCGATGCCCCATTTTTGTCCGCGCCGCAATGCCGCTCTCCCCCTTCTGCCTGAATCGTCGGTATAGCCCGCCGCAGCGATGACAGTTCCAATCGTACCGGATTTCCGCTCCCCGAACAGGAGACAAACCGTCGGATGCCGGTGGAAATATCATCGATGTTAAACATTGCCTATCGTTATTGTTCGCGCTCCTTCTCTTCCTAACCCCCCAGGTGCGGAAAATGGATCACTGCAACGTGGAAGCGATTACATAAATCAATGTAACATGAGTCGACACGGTGCAACAGGAGACAGATCGTCGAACTAAGGTGGATAAATCGTGGATTTATTTTCGGACTTGCCTCGGATGATCCCGATTTGATAAGGTAGGCTACATACATCATTCCTGCGGAGTCGGAGGTAGACGGGCATGCGCCCTTTCATACGGAATTCGATCTTCTCCAAGCTGCTCGCGTCCTTCCTGCTGCTGTCGATCATCCCGCTGATGCTCTCGGGCTGGTTCGTCCTGACCAACTCCGAGAGCACGCTGAACGCGAAGCTGAACCGGGAAACGATGAACATGCTCGACCAGAAATTGAAGACGCTTACATTTTTCATCTCCGACGTCTCCCGCATGGGCGGCGCGATCACGGCCCATCCGGGCATCGCCGCTTATCTGAGCGCTTCGAGCGAGGCGCAAGGACAAGCCTACCTGCCTGAGATCGACCGGATGCTCGCCGCGGCGCAGGCGATTCGCCCGGAGAACGTCGGCATCACGCTGCTCGGCGATAACGGGCTCGTTCATGCTTATGGCTACGAGCCTCGCGGGACGGCAGCATCGTCGGCCGCCTTCGCTTGGCTGCCCTCGGCCGGCGATCTAACCGGACCGGAGCCATACGCGATATCGATGATGCACGAGCGCGCCTACAGCCGCACGGAACCGGAGCAGCTCGTCTTCTCTTATGTGCAGCGGATCAATGGCAACGACGGCGGCGCAAGCGACGGCGCAGGCGGGACGCTCGTGATCGATTTCAAGCTGGACGTGCTGCGGGATTTGCTCAAGAACATTTTCCTGCTCGGCGATATTTATAACGATTACGCATCCGGCGTGATCGTCACCGACCGAGAGGGTCAGATGCTGTACCCCTACGCGGCGGGCACGTTCGTCGCCGGGGATTTCGAGCGCATGCAAGCGCACTATTATCTCATTCAGCGTTACGACCGGACGACCGACTGGCATTTCACCGCGTATTTCCTGAAGCGCGAGCTGTACCAGCCGATCACCAAGATGCGCCAAGCGGCGTTGACGGTCGCCTTGATCAGCATCGCTTTCTGTCTGCTGGCTTCGCTGCTGCTGTCCAACTTGATCGCCAAGCCGATCACCGCCCTTCGCCATCTGATGCGGAAGGTAGGCCGAGGCGACTTCGACGTCCACTATGAGGGCCAATCCGGCGATGAGATCGGCGCCTTGGGCCACGGCTTTAACACGATGGTCGGACGGATTCGGGATTTGATGGGCCAGGTGTACGACGAACAAGAGCAGAAGCGCCGCGCCGAGATTACGGCCATGCAATCGCAGATCAACCCGCATTTTTTGTACAACACGCTCGAGTCCATCAATTCGCTCGCCCGCAAGAGCAAGCAGACGGACATCAGCCGGATGATCGTGCTGCTCGGCAGGCTGCTGCGGACGAGCATCGGCACGTTCGACGATATGATTCTGATCGACAAAGAAATGACCTACATCCGCAACTATCTGGACATCCATACGCTTCGGATGAAGGAAGGCTTCCGCTACGAGATCCGCCTGGACGACGACATCTCGCGGCTGTACACGATCAAATGGATCGTGCAGCCGGTCATCGAGAACGCCATCATCCACGGGCTCGGCCCCGACCAGCGCGGCGGCGCGATCGAAGTCCGAGGCTGGTGCGAGGAAGAAGACGTCTACATCCGCGTAACCGATCAAGGCGCAGGCATGGCCCCGGAAGCGGCGGCGAAGCTGAACGACGATCTGGAGCACCGGGCGCTCGAGCTGACCAAGCATCACGGCAAGGTCGGTCTGTTCAACGTACAGTCGCGTATCCGGCTTCACTTCGGCGCCCCTTACGGCATTCGCGTCGAGCAGGTCCAAGAAGGGTTCAGCGTCATATTCAGACTGCCAAGAAGAGAGGAGCCTTGACCCAAATGAAGCTGCTCATCGTGGACGACGAGTGGATTATCGCGGATAGCTTGAGCGCCATGGAGGAATGGCGCGAGCGGAACTTGGACGTGGCGGGAATCGCGCATAACGGGTATGACGCGATCCGGATGCTCGAGCACGACGACGAGATCCGGATCGTCATCTCCGATATCCGCATGCCGGATATGGACGGACTGCAGCTGCTCCAGTACATCTATGAAGAGAAGCCGGGCACGCATGTCATTCTGATCAGCGGCTACGAGGACTTCGCGTATGCCAGGACGGCGCTGAAATACGGGGCCAAAGGGTATATCTTGAAGCCGATCGATACGGACGAGCTGCTCGAAGCGGTAGATCGGCTATTGGCACAGATCAACCCGAAAGCCGATCCGCCCGAAGCCAAACAAGAAGCGCCCATGCTCTCGCTCCCCTATCACGCCGATATCGTGCAGCGCGCCCAGCAGTATATCCGGGACCATCTGGACGCCCCGCTTTCCCTATCGGACGTCGCGGAGACCGTCCATCTCACCCCGCATTACTTCGGGCAGATCTTCAAGAACGGCTGCGGCCTGCTGTTCAACACGTATTTGACGCAGGTGCGAATGGAGAAGGCGTGCAGTCTGCTTCTGCAGACCGACCTCAAGATTTATGAAATTTGCGAGCAAGTCGGCTATGTCGACCCGAAATATTTCGGGAAGGTATTCCAGAAGCATACCGGCATGACGCCGAATGATTATCGGCAGAAGAGCGGGCGAGGGTGAGCTTCCGAGGCGAAGCCGCCTTGATCGCACCGTTACTATGTTCGACCGCATAATCGCAGCCGTAAGAGGCTCCAACTAAGTTGGGGCCTCTTGAATTTGGCATATGGATTAATTGGAAACATTTGCAACTCGGAACCAACTACAAGCGTTGTATAGTTATTACACTAAAAGGGAGACGTGAACGTTCATTCTACGCCGAAGAAGAAAGCTGCTCCTTGTTCTTGCCGTAATGATCGTCATTCTGTTGGCTGTCCTGGTCTATAACCGGACCCTGTACGTCAGCCGGTATTATGGGGACCAGGATATCACTAGCGTAACGATGACATTAGAGGAAGTTAAGGCGGGTTTAGAACCGACCGCGCGCCGCTCCGTTACCCTCACCGATCAGCCGCACATCCACGCAATCATCGATACTTTGCGCCACCGAACGGTAATTCGAACCATGAATAGACCTAGCTGGATTCCGGTTGGATCGAATCCAAATGACCGTCTCGAGCTCACCATCTCACTCGTGTCGGAGAAGAACGAAGTCTTGGAATATCGCGTGACCTCAGAGGGCCATGTTGAAGTTCGAAAAGGCAGCGATACCTTCGCAAACGCATTCGTTATAAGGGGCAGCGCCGCGTCATGGTTCGAAGCGTTAAGCGAACGATTCGACGAGCTCGCCGCGGGACGTAACGCCGCCTAAGTTCGTCGGGAGACTGACTACGCTGCCGACAACAAAAAAAGCGCCGCAGCGTACCGGCGGTCATGCCGGTATACTGCGACGGTGCGGCGTCGATCGAATCGAGAACCTTCGTTTACTTGACGGCCTCGTCGGCCGAAGGACCGTACATGCCCGGTACCGGGATATCAAGAAGCCGCAAATAAACGCCGAGCTACGCCCGGTGGTGGATCATGTGGCTTAATCCGAAGGTGCGAAGCGCCATAGCCCGCGGCGCGCGGAGAATAATATGGTCCCCGTGGCGCAGCGTCCATTCCTCGCCGAGCGAGCTCTCGTCGCATTCGGCAATCAACTGCTTCAGCTTCCCGACGTTCGCGTCGAACTCCTCCAGCACGTCCGCGCGTTTGTCCAGCGCCTCGCGCCGCTGCGGCACCGTCGAAATATCGAACTCCGGGTATTGAAAAATCGCGAGCTGCCAATTCAGCAGATTGACCAAGTGCGTGGCGAGACCGCCGAGCGACATGGATTTGTCGTGCGGCTTCCACGACAGATCAGTCTCGGGCAAATGCTCCAGCATACGGCGCGTAGCGGCTAGTTCCTGTGCAGCGTCGCCGACAATCAGTTGTTTCACCATCATTCCCACTCCTTTATGGAACGTTGTCGTTACCATTTTGCCAAGCCCATCCATATCATACCACCATATTGGTCGACAAGTATGGCCGAAAAGCCTTATAAGACTCTCGGCTTATCATCAGCAGCTCCGTTCATCCGTCACGGGAGGCGGCCCGCCTTAAGCGAATAGGAACCGCCCCCATGGATGAGCCGCTTCACTTCCGCTACGGTGCTTCGTTCGGGCGGCATCGGATTGTTGAGCAGTTGGCCTGATGTTCGAGCCGCTGCAAAGCGGAGCGATTTGTGCGAGAATAGGGAAAATAATCCGTAGAGGGGCAAAGCTATGAAAACCATCGGGCTAATCGGAGGGATGAGCTGGGAATCCTCCCTACTCTATTACCAAATCATCAATCAGCGCGTGAAAGAGAAGCTGGGCGGACACCATTCCGCGAAGAGTCTCATGTACTCTATGGATTTCCATGACATTAAAACGTTGCAGCATGAGAACAAATGGGAGGAAGCGACCGGCATTCTGATTGAGGCAGCCAAGAAGCTGGAGGCCGGCGGCGCGGATTTCATCGTCATCTGTACGAATACGATGCACAAAATGGCAAAAGAAATGGAAGATTCCGTGTCCATCCCGCTGCTTCATATCGCCGATGCGACAGCAGCCGAAATTGTGAAGGATGGGATCAAGAAGATCGCGTTACTAGGAACGGCGTTCACGATGGAGCAGGACTTCTATAAAGGCAGGTTGACCGAAGTGTTCGGTCTTGATGTCATCGTCCCGGAAGCAGCGGATAGAACAATGATTCATGCGACGATATATGAGGAGCTATGTCTGGGTATTATCAAGGAATCGTCTAGGCAGGCATTCCTGGAGGTTATAGACCGACTTTGCGATCAGGGAGCCGAAGCCGTCATACTCGGCTGCACGGAGATCGGACTGCTCTTAGCGCAAGAGAACTGCAGGATTAAGGTGTATGACACAACAAGCATTCATGCGGAGTCCGCGGTTGACTTCGCTTTAAGCGAAGACTAGGAGGACATAAGACAACGGTCTTGGGGGGATCATGGCAGATAACAGCTGCCACCCCCGATTATAGTACCGCCAATCGAAACTACAATCCCTTTATTTTATAGCGATCGGGCGATTCGAAACCCTAGATCATCAATACGAAATGTCGGGTGACTGCGACGACGGCATGTTGCGCCGCACCCTCTAGCCTCTTCCGCCCAGCTGCCGCCGCGAAAAATTCGATACGTGCCATAAACGTCGACATCGTATAAATCCCAGCACCACTCCCACACATTGCCCAGCATATCAAAAAGCCCCCATGAATTAGGCAGCTTCTTACCCACAGCATGGACCATTCCATCCGAGTTATCGTGATACCATGCGATCTCCTCAAGTTCTCCGTAACGATAGCCGGTCGTTTCGGCTTTACATGCATATTGCCACTGCGCTTCTGTTGGAAGACGATAACCGTTCGCTTCCCAATCACATTCGACATGCTCGCCATTCTCGCTGACATTATAGCATTCCTTTAGACCAGCCTTCCGAGAAAGCTTGTTGCAAAATTGAATCGCATCATACCAGGAAACATTAACGATCGGTGTATTTGCCTCGCTAATGTTAACCTCTATCTCTTGCATAATTGAATGATATATACCTCTCGTTACGGGTACTGGCGCAAGCATAAATGCGTTCACCTGGACTGTCCAAGTTTTCTTTATACGATCATCCCGCATTTCAATTACACCGGCAGGAATGTTCACCATAGCCAGATTACTGTAGTCATATCTTTCTTGAATCACGGATTGCAACCTCCTTCATATTTAGCTTCCTTATCAATATGCTTTGATGTATTTCACCAACCCCGATAACATATGTTAAAAGTAACATATGTTATCGGGGTTGGTGAACTATGTTTGCGGACTAAGGGGTAACTGGCAGATGAAAATAAGTTGAGCGCTATATGCACAAATAACGGCGAAAAAAGCCCCCATCCAACTCGGATGGGGTCCTGCGTCATTTTCTTCCGGTTTAGCGGTTTATCTTCTCGAAGTACGGGGCTAGCTCGGCGGCGAGCTGCTCCCACTGCTGCTGCTCTTCTTGGGTCAACTCCTCTTCATGTCTGACCCCATTTTCATCGGTGATCTTCAGCTTTAGTTGCATCAGCTGCTTGCTCAGCTCCATGTACGTCTTGAATTCGTCTTCGGTGAGCTTGCCTTTGGCTGCTTGAAGCACGCCTTCAATCTCTTGATAATCTTCCTGTGTACCACCGTGCTGCTTAATGGTCGCGGATGAACCGAAAATATCATCGGCTAGATAGGAAGAAGCAAATACGGCAGACGGAATCAGGATTGCGACTGCGGCAATGCCGGCCAGCAGACGTTTCTTCATTGGAGATCGACCTCTCTTTTCGTTTACATAGTGTTGATAGGACTGACGGACACGTCCAACCATTTCGGGAGGGCAGTGCATCGAGTCTGCCGCCCGGCGAAGCTCTTCACGTAATTCCTTGTCAATGGACATACACGTCTCCTCCCGTCATTGCGAATCGTTTCCTAAGTTCTTTCAGTGCCAAATGATGCCTGGATTTCGCTGTGCCTACGGGGATCTGCAGCATATCTGCGATTTCTTCCAGCGCATAGTCGTGAAAATAGCGCAGGATGACGACCACGCGTAGTTTGTACGATAGCTGGCGGACGAGGCTGAACAGGTCATGCTGCATTTCGGACTGCAGGACAGCTTTGTCCGTCCACTCGAACGGCACGCAAGTCAGCTGGCGGTTTCGTTCGAAGAGGCGAATTCGCCGCCAGGCCTTTCTTTTCCAATCCTGGACCTGACGTACAATGATTCCGTGCAGCCAATTCCGGAACGGCCGGCTCGGGTCGTACGCGTGAAACGACCGCCACATGCGCATATAAACTTCATTCACGATATCCTCAATGTCCTGTTTGCCGTAGATGAGAAAAGCAACCGTCCGATAGACGTCTTGGTGAGTCGCCTGATAGACAAGCTGAAAGGCCGATTCGTCGCCCAGCGTTGCTTTTTCAAGAATCGGAAGTAACTCTTTATCATTCATGGGGGGCCCCTCCCTGACGTGTTACAACCTTTAATTCGCTCTCGCAAGGAAAAAGGTTCAGTACGCGATTAAACTTATTGACGATGCTCGCCGGGAACTTCTTATGATGGATCGCGAAACAGCCAGCCGCCGGTTTCCCAGTGGCTGGCTGTATGGAATGTATGTCTCCCACTAGCTAAATGACATGAACGGATTATAAGCACGCTCAACACGCTACTCGGATCCAATTCGGTATATAGCGGATCTGAAATATTTCCCTACCTTCTCCACTTCATTCATGACGTAATTTATTTTTTGTTCATCTAGATACCAGTTTTCTTTTGAAGTCCCCGTTCTGTCGATCACTGGGCTCACATAAAAAATAGTCTCTCGCGGAAAAACCGTTTGATAAGTTAAAAGCGCTCTTCGAGCATGATAATTTTTACAGACGAGAACAACCTTATCGGGGTTAACTCCTTGCTGTAGTAGCACCTCCAGAGATAAGCGCGCATTTTCAAAGGTATTCGTTGCTCTATCTTCTTTCAGTATGGATTCTGGTGGTACTCCTAATGAAACGCCAACGTTTCTTAAAAATTCCCACTCTGTTGTTTCTACATGCGGAGTGGAACCACCGGAAGGTAATATAAATGGAGCAATCCCTTGATGAAATAACATGGAGGCTCTCTCCATCAGTTGAGGATGACTCGCACCTGGTATTAAGATAACAGATGATTGGCCCAGTTCCGTTTCAAAAAACATAAAATCACTGATACAGTCAAATGGAAAAGGCATAAAACTCCCCCTTAAGATCGCAGCTTTGCCTTAGTGCTGCGCGCACCGCATATCCAACCCATATTTTACCACAGTTAATGACCGTTTAGATTCAGTGAATAGAATGCGTTAGCAGCTTGATCCCGCTCCTTAGCCTTATGAGTCCGCCCATCTTTCCGATATCCCCATCATTTGCTATGTACGGATGGCTCCATTTTTCTATTGACTGTACGTTCAGTCATAAATATAATGGCAAAATAAGGTGATTCTTGATTGAGGAGGAGATCGAGATGCGTCTACATGTTGAAGTGCAAGGGAATGGCTCGCCGATTGTCATGATTCACAGCGGGGGCGTCGATTCAAGGGTATGGAGATATATATCTCCGGACTTAGCGCAATCCTTCCAGGTCATCACCTTCGATGGCCGAGGAACCGGGCGCTCGCCCGCACCGCAGCAGCCTTTCTCACTGGTGGAGGATTTGCGTACACTGCTCGAACAATTGCAATTGGATCGCGTCACACTCGTCGGCCACTCCATGGGCGGGCAGGTCGCGACAGACTTTACGCTGACATATCCCTCCATGGTAGAGCGTCTTGTCGTCATCGCTCCTTCGTTAACGGGATACACATTCTCGCCGGAATTCGCCGCGTACATGGCGTCGGTAAATGCAGCCGCTCCCGACATTTCAAAGCTGACAGAGTTGTCTTTGGCCGGACCGATTTATCGCGCCACGATGGCAAGCCCGCATCGGGATTTCCTGCATGAAATGCATATGAATTATATGACAAGGGTCTTTACCGAGTGGAAGAGCTTCGATGTCCAATGGCCAGAGCCGCCCGCGATTGAACGGTTAGAGGAGATTGCCGCGAGAACCTTATTTATGCAGGGGACTATAGATTGGCCTGACATGCACAACATTGCCGAGCACTTCTCTCGCGTCCCCGCAATCCAATTCTCCGTCATCGAAGGGGCGGATCATATGCTCATTCTGACTCACGCGCAACAACTCGCCGATCACATCCGGCATTTCGTAAAGGGAGAACTCGACGATGCCACGAACCCAGGAAGAAAATGACCGAATTCGCCAAGCCGCCAAGGACAATATTCGTTCGGCAGCCATCGCCATTTTTATCGAGAAGGGCTATCACGACGCTTCCATCGATGATATTGCGAAGCGGGCCGGCGTTTCCAAGGGGCTGATATATAATTATTACAAAGGGAAAGAAGAGCTGCTAGCGGAAATGGTCAGGACGCGGATCGAAGACATTAACCATGTGATGCAGACGGCTGCCACGCTCGATACACCATCCGAACAGCTGGTACACATTATCGAAGGCGCGCTTCACAACGTTCAGCAACATCCCAACGTCTATCGCTTTTACTTACATTTGCAGACGCAGCCTGAAGAGGACAAAGTGCTAGCCAGATACAGCCAGATGCTAAATGAGGCGATGGCGGATCAATTCGAAGTACAGTGTGACATGTTCGCCAAACTCGGGGACAAGGATGAGCGAATGACATCGCTTTACTTCTCGTCCACGCTGCATGGCGCCATGCAGATGATCTCAACCTATCCCGATCGCTTCCCGGTCGATGACATCAAGAAGAAGATCATCCAGCAGTTTTGCGGCGGTTGAAATCATTTTCAACATGCATTTTCCCGTCTCTATACTTCGCATAGGGGTCATCTTTCTCGCCGATGACCAATTTCCCCTTATAGATTTCGGCGACTTCATTCCATTCGAATTTTTGGCCATTCTGCTCGACTTCAAGTTTGATATGATGCCAGAACGAGTGCCCGTCTTCATACTCAACTTTTATAATTTCGTAACCGATTAATTTATAGTTTTGTTCCTTCAAGGTAGTTATTTTCTTTAAGTAGTGCGCCTTAGCCTCATCGTGAGATAACGTAGTTCCTTCTGTATAATGGCCCTCTCCAGTCCTGGCATCATAATCGTACAGCTGTAACTGTTCAAACGCTTTTTCATAATCTCCATCACTTATAGCTCGATAATAATGATTGATAATGCCTTCCGCTTTCTGTTCTTCTATGAAATTACATCCTGTTAACATCGAACTCAATGTGAAAATCAACATCATTAGAAATGGTTTCTTCATGTTATCCCCCTCTAGGAGCGCCATTGGAATAGGATATGATAGGCATCCCCCTCCTTTTATAACTATACGACGTTATAAAGGAGGAGGTTGTTGCGTTATCCTGCTAGATCGCTTAGTCTATCTAGGATCGAAACCAACCTTCTAAGGGCAGGAGCGTGATGGGGATGACAATGAACACGAACGAATCGTATTATGCGGTTATTTTCTCAAGTCAACGCACGGATGGCGATAACGGCTATGGCGCGATGGCGGAGCAAATGGAACAGCTCGCTTCGAAGCAGCCGGGCTTCATAGGGGTCGAGAGCGTGAGGGATGCGTCAGGCGCGGGCATTACCATTTCGTACTGGGAAAGCCTGGAGGCCATTCACATTTGGAAGCAGCATCAATCGCACCAAGTCGCGCAGGAGAAGGGCAAGCAAGCCTGGTACCACAACTACAAGGTCAAAATATGTAAAGTTGAGCGGGAATATAGCTTCGAATAGGTATGGTGATGACGAAGGCAGCCCGTCTTTCGACAGGCTGCCTTCGCGTCGTGATCGCACCCGCCTCGTTCCCTCGCCCGCATCTGCTGCATATTCTATTTCAGCCTCCAAAGCGGCCTTAGGCTCGGTTTGAAATTGGCCTCGATCAGCCACACTTCGGCATTCACGTCCACCCCAATGTCAAAGCCGATGATGCGCTGATCAGGATAGTACGAAGCAAGCCGCTTAGCAGCCGTTAAACATACGGCTTTGATCTTTCGGATCAGCTTGCGTGTCGGCGTCGGCCTCAGATTGGCATATTCAATAGCGTGCGTGGCGGGCATGATTTCACGGGCAACGTTGGTGATCATGTAATCGGCTTCGGCTAACTTGGCGTACATACCGGTAACGGCCCAGGCTGACTTTCGGTGCGGTCTGCTGACGATGACTCTTAGATCAAACGGCCGATCGTCGATTCGGGCAAGCGGAATCCATTGCTGTACGAGGCAGCTTCGATTACGGGTCATGCGGGCGATTCGATCGCTTGCGGTTCGCTTCCCGTCTACGATGATTATCCGGTCTTCCGTTTGTATGGCATACCGGCGTTTTTCCAGCTGGGACACTTGAAGGATACCGTAGCCGGAATGCCCGATGGTCGGCTTTATTATCGCGATCTCGAATTTCTCGATGAAACGCCATAGCCGCCGCATAGCGAATCTTTGCGTCGATGGCAGGTGCTGGGCTAGCTCTTTCCGCCCGATCAGAATCTGATGTTTCGCCCACTTGCTTCGCGCGCTGCTGCTGCGTTTAGGAGGAATGCGGCTCACCCGCGAATAAACCGAACCGCGTTCAATCCGATCATTTGAGCCGGGATCGATGTGCTGCCATCCGGTAAGATCGGGGAGATGGAGAGATCCGCGACCTTCAGCTTATCTGTCCCGAATACATTCAGATAGCCGTCGACAACCCCTTCTTGGATCGTCCGCCCCATCCGGCATTGCCCTCCATAATGATCGGCATTCGCATAAGAGGCTAAGACATAATAGGAGAGCAGGTCTCGTTTCTCTTCTTCATCCGGCAAGTTAAAAATATGCTCAGGCGGATAGACAACGTTATAGAGGCCATCCGGATCCAGCTCGCGGGCCTTCTTCACCATGTTGAACGTCTCGATGTATTGATCGATCATATACTCCAGATCGTCAGGGTCTTCCAGCGGCATCAGCTCGATCGAAGGATAAGCCTCCGGATCGCTATGCGTAATTTGAATGGTCCCCCTGCTGGCGGGATTCAAGTCGGTAATCGCGAAGCTCATAATATTCGTCGGTTTGTTCGGATTCAATTGCCACCCGTTCACAAGCACATCTTGAATAGGGATGGCAACCGGCGCGGGAAGCCCGATTAATTGCAAGCGGCGGCCTGGACCGTTCTGCTTCTTGAAGGCCCAGGATAGATAAGGCTGATCGGGATCGGCCGCGAACACCTGCAGCAGTCGGCTTGTTTCCACCTCCACCCCCATGCCTGCATGATATTGCGTTTGGACATGATACCCGACATGAGGGCTTTCAACCAGCGTTTTGATACCTGCTCTAGCCAAATCCTCCGATTTGCCAATCCCGGAGCGCTGGAGGATCGCAGATGAGAAGATACCCGCGGAGAGAATGATGCCTTGCCGGGCAAAGGCCCGCTGGGATACACCGTTGCGGACGTAGTCGACGGCGACGGCAACGTAGGTGCCTTGTTTTCGTCTGAACCGGATTTTGTTCACGGTTGTTTTCGCGAGAATGACCAGCTGCCTGTTCCCGACGCCGATCTCATCCGGTTCGGCTTGATTGCCCTGCGTGACTATCTTTCGGTTCAAATACCCGGTTGCCGTGGAGGAACGCATGAACCTGCCGCGGACTTCTTTCTGGGTGAATTGAACGTTGGTTGAGGCGCAATCTCTAATGCCGGTGTTATAATCCTCGACAATCGGAATGTTCAACGTTTCGGAGGTCGCTTTAGCTAGAACGTTGATAATCCCGTCTTCCGGGATCAGCTGCTGTCTGACATAGATCGGGCCGCGACTCCCCCGTTCCCCCGGGCGCTGGCTCATTCCCGTATAGGATTCATTCACTTTGAATAAAGAGCGTATCGCCTTATAACTCCATTGCGGACCGACGAGGTTCGCCCATTCATCGTAAAGCTGTTTACTTCCGCGTACAGCCGCCATGAAATTATGCTGCGAGCTTCCTCCAATGACACGCCCGCTCCGTAATCGAAGCTGGCGTCCAAGCGATGACTCCGTGCCGGAGAGCATATTGTAAGAAAGTCGGTTATTGTTGGCTTTGATATCCGCTTCCTCTAGAAAAGGACTGCTGTTTGGCATATTGGTTCCGGCTTCGAGAACGAGTACGGACGTTTTGTTATCGTCCGACAGCTTCTTGGCGATGACGCCGCCAGCCGTACCGGCACCGATCACGATATAATCGTAAATCTTGGCCCCCTGCTTACGAATCCCCATCCATACACATCCCTTTATCTGGATCAATGCACGGTTCATTGTATTCGCGGAGGAGACATTTGCTTGTAGGCTGGCATGGAGTTTGGGGCTGCCTATTAACGCAACAAAAGCAGCCGATCGCTTGACCGGCCGCCTACCTATCGTGATGGAGCGATTTGAATAATCACCCACGGAGAGCTACATCTCCCCGCAATCGAATTAATTCTGCCAAACGTTGAACCGATTCCCGTCCAAATCTTTAAAGCGGAATTGCAGACCGCATGAGCCATGGTCCGTGATCGCTTCGACCGCTGCGCCATGCGCGCGCAGCGAGTTATGGAGCGTAACGATATCGTCGGTCTCGAAGGTCAGGGAGAACATCTCGAAATTGTCGCCCTCCCAGTTGTCCGTCATAAAGTTCGCATTCGGCCGATCTTTCGACTCCAGCAGAAAGATCCATTGCCCGCTGCCCATGATCAGTATGCTCTCATTCCGTTCGAAAGGTTTCAACCCCAGTGTCTGCATATACCACGCTCTTGCTCGCGCCAGGTTCGATACCGGCAGGTAGTTGCAGAATACGCCTTTGACCAAAGGCGCTTTCTCCGCTTGAGCGTCCTGCACCGGATCCGAGAATGCTTCTTGTTTCAATATAATCCCTCCTCATTGGGTTTCATTATATAGACGTCGCACGCGTTCCAACTCCGTCACGGCCCCCAAAAAATTATACAGAAAGCGCGCCATACCGATTGCCATCCGGATCAAAGAAGAGAATCTGCGTCTGCCCCGCCCCGGGTAAGGCTTCGCGAAACGTCTGAATGCCTTGCTCTTCCATCGCCCGGCAAAATCGGTCCGCGTCCTCGATCATGAAGACCAGCGCGGGAATCCTGGATACAGCGCGTTCTTGTAGCACCGCTTCGCTAACTTCGATCAAGAATAAGCAGTGGCCTGATGGCAGCATAACGTGTCCGTTGCGGTCGAGCGATAGGCCCAGCACATGGACGAACCAAGCCTTCGATCGGTCTCGGTTCGATACGGGGATGTAGTATTGTCCCGCTTGTTTGACGAGCCGTTCCATGACACGGCCCACCAGCTTGTCGGTAGCTTCTCCCCTTCGGAAATGGTCCGCCCACTCGGAGAGATGACTCTCCTTCAGCAGTTTGCGGCTCCGCCTCATCCGGCTTTCAACAGCCGCCACCGACATATTAAGCAGTCGCGCGATTTCGGGCATCTTGATCTCGCTGACATAGTAGGACAGCAAAATGGCACGACTCGTGTCATCCAGCTGCTGCAGCGCCTGCTCCACATCAAGGCTCATTTCATGCCGAGTGAAATCCTCCGCGTACCGCTTGTCTTCGTGGGACGCAAGCTGCCCAAGCTCCTCTTGCAGCCGGAATTTACGAGCTGCCGACCGCTTATAATCGATGGATAGGCGAAGCGCGATGGCATACAGCCAACTGCCGAATTTCTCGGGCTGCTGGAGGTCATTCAAGGAACGATAGGCCTTCAAGAACGTTTCTTGCGCGATATCCTGCGCCAGGTAGTAATCTCGCAGAAGATTATACGCGACCGCGCATACCGCGTTCGTATACGTTCGAACCAACGCCGCGAAAGCTTCCATATCTCCGCCGGCTGCCGCGATAACTAGATTCGTTTCAGGGGTCTTGGCACTCTCGTTCTGGTGGATGCCTGTCATGGTTCCCTCCGACATTCCTCTATCCTTCCTCTGCTTCGTTCAAACAAATGGCGATAAATTCAAATAAACTCTTTGCTTCCACAGAACGTCTACCCCAATCGTGCCAGAAATAGAGCACTTGTCCCACGACTCCAAATTCGGACGGGTCTGTATCGATGCAAAGATAATCCCCACCGCCGTTCTCTGCGACCGGAATCCACTTCGGATTCCATAACAACGGTTTGATTTCAGTGTCAATATCCGCCTCCCAATCATCGTCCGGATCGAATTCGCGCTGTAAAAAGGTCCAGTTCTCGATCATTTGCGAGATTGGGGAAAGCGTTAGATTTCTTAGAAACGAACTCGTTCCTAACTCCCGCTGTTGACCATTATGTATGCGATAGAAGCATTTTAATTCTTCAGGAATTGTCGTATGAAGGGCATTCTCCAGCAGCTGAAAATCTTCGTCTTCGGCCCCTGGCTGCAGCTTTAATGCTTCTTTAAAATCTTCTTCCAGACTGGATCCTTTTTCAATGATCTGCTTCCACAACAACTCGGCTTGTTCTAACATGTTGGTGTCCAACAGATTCCCTCCTCAGCAAGACTTAAAACGCTGTACTCGCCGGCGTGAACGAGTCATCGATCCACATCAGCCCATCACCGTATTGGATGCGGAAGGTATGGATGTTGTCCGATCCATCGCGCACCTCGAATTGAAGGCCTCCGGTGTAGGTCAACTCGGCCTGTCTCAAATTGTCGAAGTAAATGCCATAAATCGAGATGACCTTCTTAGCATCGGCTGTCGTCAAAGCGGCATCATCCACAACCGAGAAACGGGCCAATTGTTCCGCATCCCCTGCCTGAATGAGCCGTACGTATTCGCTCGCCATCGCTTCTGCATAGGGCAAGTACCGAATATAGGACCAGTCCAGCGACGGCTGCTCGGCGCCTTCCGGCAAGCTGACGTACAGCAGATCCTCGATCGTAACGGAATCCCCGCTACTCTCTCCTGTCACCTTATAAGCTTCCTGCCGCTCCCCGGACTCCTGCAGCTCAGCCTGAATCGTTCCCGGATCCATCTCCGCGCTGAGCATCTTCAGGAACCGATTCATGAAGGCTTCATCGATATGCAAATAATCGCGATAGTACTCCGGATTTACGCTCACGAGTAAATCGGCCAGCTTCTTGCCGTCTTGCGCTCGGACCGCCTGGAGGAAAGGTTGAAGCAGCTGGTCACCGTGGGCTGCGGAAGCTGGCGCTGCCTCTTGAGCTTGCGGCACGTCCTCTGCTTGAGCCGACGTTAACCGCAGCCCGCTAAGCATATTTACGAATTGGGCTTTGGACGCCGCCTCTTTGTCCCGATTCGAAAACTCGAGTACATAGATGATGTTATCCGGAATCGGGATAACGGCATAATAGACGTCATGCGTGCCGGTCAGGCCGGACGCCGCCGTGCCGTTGTCCGCGTCAAGCGTATACAATTTGCCGCTTCCTATGGGCGTCTCGATCGTCTCTTCAAGGGTGATTTCGCTGTGGTTGGGCTTATACGATTTGAAATCGAAATCGTCCGCATACGGGTACGTATCCACACCACCCAGATAAACGCCGTTCTCATCGGTGAGGGCGGCTGATAAGCCGTCTTCGGCACTCAAGCTCCATCCCTGCGGCAGATCCAATGCCAGATTGGAGACATTGTATGCAGCTGGACTAGGCGTCTGCTCGTAACCAGGGTCGGCGGCCTGCTGGATAGGAGCAGGCGCTGTGGCCTGGTTATTCTTCTCAACTGGTTCTACCTGGTTAATGGTACAAGCCGCAAGCACGAGCAGCAGCGGAACAATTAGCAGTGTTCGGGCTTTCGTGGATCGCGCCATTCTTCAACTCTCCTGCAACATTAATATCGTGCGATTAATTGTTTATTACAATTTCCCCTTCATCCCGCGGCGCTTCGAATCCTTGGAGAAACGTGGTCAAGATCTCCTCCGTTATCGGGAACGCTGCGTTCGCATCAAAACGTTGGCTGCGAATCTTCAGACGCGCTCGCAATTCATCCGGATGGACTTTCAAGTAAATCAGTCTCCATTTCCCTCCGGCGCTTTCAATAAGTTGCTTATATTCATCCCTCGCGGCTCGATTCCAAAAACTAGAGTCGACCACGACCTGCTTTTTATCTTGAATGAGCCCGACTAGCTTATGGCGTAATCTTACATGTGCTTCGTCCAAGCGCTCTCTATATTCGTCAACCGGATAATCCACTCCATATCGACCATGAGTAGACCAGACCTCCTCATCAATAGAGAGACGCACATAACCATCCGCTTCTAATTTTTGGGAGAATGTCGTTTTGCCCGAACCCGCGATTCCGCACATCAATACGACTACAGCGAAATCGCGATCTCGATCCCGATCAATGAAACGCTCGATATTCGAGTCATCTGCCATGAATGATCCTCCGTCTTTCGTTAGCTAACCTTCATTTCAGTTTCTCGGGATGCTTTATTTTGATGGAAGCAACCTCGCCGCAATCGCCACATACCGTATATATTTTTTCAGATCCAATCGACAGTTTTCTATCCAACGGGCGGAGATTCACAAAATCGGTTGCCTCAACGAATGCGTGGCCCCCGCAAGCTTTGCAAGTCTTCTTAACCGTATCCATAACATCGTCTCCCTCTTGGTAAATTTAAAATTCTCGCAAGCTCGATTAACGCCTCCATCGACCCCATACCTTACGTTTTGTCCGGCTGCCGTCGCTTGCGTCTAGTCGAACACGCTGCCTACGCGTACAAAATTCGTCGCCTTCGCTTGGAGCGGCGTGGTGAGCTCGAAATCGCCGATAAGCGTATACGTGACTTCATCCCCGATCCGAAGCGCGCCGATCTCCGCCTCCTGATCGACATTAGCCCACAAGGCCTCCGGATACGCCATGTTAATCAGCTCTTCCGTGCTTCTGACGCGGAGCGCATTCGCGCTCACTTCCCTTACGATCGCAACGCGCCCCGACTCCTTGCCGACGATGATGCCTTGTTGATAATCCCAGACCGTCTTGGGACCTTCCCAACCTACGACCTTGCCTATAATCTTGGAGCTCGCCAGCGGCCCCGCCGTTTGGCTATCGTTGAAGCTTCGACTCCAATAATCGCCGAGCACGAAATACTCGTCTTCCTCTAAGGTAACCGGCTCCTTCAAAGACGTCGGCTCCTTCTCCTGGTGCGGCTTCTCGCGGAACTCACTGCCATAGAAGGCATCGAGCTGCTTCGCATCGATATAAATATGCCCATCCTTCAAATGCACCTCTTCCCCCGGCAGCCCGATAATCCTTCCGAAATCGGCCGGCAAGCGCGCATCCCTCGTCTGGAACCGGACAATATCGCCGCGGGCGATCGGATGATGCCGGTAATACGTTTTATCGAGGAAAACGTCATTACCGGCGGGCATGGCATTATAGGCGGAATAATTGAGCATGGCATCGGAATTAACGGTTACCTTGATCAAGGAATCGACAGGCTTCCGGATCACGTCCAGCTCTTCCTTCGTGACGGTATCCGCAATCGTATCTGTATCGCAGCCGCCGGCCAGCAGCGCAACGAGCAGCCATACGAGCATACGGGTTCGTTTCACCCGCCATCACCTCCGGTTCGGCAGCTTCTACACCTACATATGAGACGCGCCACAAAGGGTAATTGTTCCAGTTTTGTCGGACTTCCGATGACTCCGCGGAGGCATCATAACCAATCCTCTTGAAAAAGACGAGAATCCCCTTGGGACTCACCGTTCCGTCATACAGCTTTGGTTACTTTCCATAAAGATCGTTCCCATCGGATTCGAACCAGAGCGACCTACCTAGGATGCCTGCGATCAGGGATGCGATAAGAACAAATGCCATTGTGCAACCCCCAGAATTTTCTATTTTCTAGAGTATTCGCGAAGCGAGTGAAGCTTTCCTGCGCACCAGCCATAACAAAAAACAGCCGATCATCCGATCGGCTGTCTACACATGTTTACCTGCTCTCATTCCGCTATTGTTCTCCTATCATCCCGCTAAGCCTGCCAAGCTTCCGCCCGCTCCTCCTGCAAGCAGGCGAGCACGCGCTCGCGAAGCTGCACGAATGCGCCGGACGCGCGGTCCCGGGGCCTAGGGAGCTCGACGGGCACGATCGTCTTGATGCTCCCCGGCCGCGGAGTAAGGATGACGATCCGATCGGCTAGAATTAACGCCTCCTCGACGTCATGGGTCACGCAGACGAACGTGCTGCTCTCCCGCTGCCAGATCCGGACCAGCTCCTCCTGCAGCCGCAGCCGAAGCAGCGCGTCAAGCGCCGCGAACGGCTCATCCATCAGCAGCAGCGCCGGCTTCAAGCATAAAGCGCGGGCGATGGCGGCCCGCTGGCGCATGCCGCCCGAGATTTGGTTCGGGTACAGCTCTCCCGCTCCCTGCAGGTCGAAGCGCTCCAGCGCTTCCTCGGTCATCGCGCGCTGCTGCTGCCGGCTCCCGCCCTGCATGCGCAGCCCGAACCGGATATTGTCGCGCACGGTCAGCCACGGGAAGAGCGCGTAATCCTGGAAGATGACCCCTCGCGCCGGAGACGGCGTCCGAACAGGCGATCCGCCGAATCGGATGCTGCCCGCGGAAGGCTGCTCAATGCCGGCTATTAGCTTGAGCAGCGTGCTTTTGCCGCAGCCGGAGGGCCCCAGCAAGCAGACGAACTCGCGTTCATGCACCTGCAGGTCGACGCCTTCCAGCGTCTCGATCCTCCCCTTGCCCGCGGCCGCGTAAGACTTGGACACGCTCTGCACCTCGACGAGCATCAGCTTTCGCCTCCTTTCCTTCATGAATCGCTAGGCACGCCACCGCAGCAGCCGCTTCTGCGCGGTACGCACGATCAACGACGAACCGAAGCCCAGCAGCCCGATCGTGAACATCCCGATAATCGACTGGTTGTAATCAAGCAGCTGATAAGCTTGCCACGTAGAATAGCCGATCCCGATCTGACCGGACATCATCTCGCCGGTAATCACGCCCATCCAAGATGCGCCGATGCCGACCGACAGTCCGGTTAGAATCTCGGGGGCGGCCGAAGGCAAGTATATGCGCCACACCGAGCGGACTGGACCGCAGCCGAGCACGCGCGCAGCGTGAACAAGGGAGGCGGGGACGCGGCCCGCCGCATCCCGCGTGCTCACCAGGATCGGGAAGAAAGCGCCGATGAACGTAATGAACACGATGCTGCCTTCGATCGTATGGAACAGCAGCATCGCGACGGGCAAATACGCAATTAACGGGATCGGCCGGAATAACTCCAGATTGGGACCTAGCAGCCCGCGGCCCACCTTGGACAGCCCGATCCATAATCCGAGCGGCACGGCCGCGATGAAGCCGATCGCGATGCCGGACAGCACGCGAACCGTGCTGTATGCGATATCGAGGTAGTACGACGAGGTGCCCAGATTGCGGAGCCATTCGCCGAAGATCGTCAGCGGCTGCGGCAAGTTGCCGAATTGGAGCGGCCACTGCACGTTGAAGAGGACGAGCGTATGCCAGAGCAGCAGGAAGGCCGATATGGAGAGCAGTCGGGTCAGCAAGCCGATGCGGGACCGCTTCCCGGGCCCGGCAGCAGCCTTCCGCCCGAGTGCGGCAGCGCCGGCATGCTCATGGGCGTCGGCGTTCCATTTCAATACACGTTGTCCGGTATCCATTCGCCTTCCAGCTCCTTGTCGGTCGGATACGGCTGGCTGCCGCTTGCGCCGACCGCTTCCCGAAGATAGTCGTCATCGACGAATTGGGCGAGATCCAGCGTGCTCTTCAGCTTGCCGATTTGCGTCAGGAAATCGATGCTTCCCTGCAGCGTGGACAAATCTTTATCGTAGATCGCGGCATCGAAGCGGATGTTCTCGACCATTTTACGGCAAATTTCAATCGGGAATTGGCTCTCCTCCGCGAAGATCTCTGCCGTCTCCTCCGGATTCGTGCGGGCATATTGATGCGCTTCATGCAGTGCCTGCAGGAACGCGACTACATAGGCCCGATTGTCCTTCGCCCAATCGAGATTCGCCACGACGCCGGCCAAATAATCGATTCTCGTCTCTTCGCCGGCAGCGAGCACGCTTCCATATTTCTTCTGCTGGATGAGACTCGGATAGGGCTCCCAGGTCGCGTGCGCAGCCACCTTCCCCTGCTCGATGCTCTGCATGCCGACCGCGACGGATTGATCCACGATCGTGACTTTATCGACCAGGCCATGCTTGCGCAGCGTCTCCAGCAGCATCCGATGCGAACTGGAGCCGATCGGCGTCGATACCGTCTTCCCTTCCAAATCTTCCACGCTCGAGATATCGCTGTTCAGCGGAACCATGATCGCCTGATTGCGGCCGAGCTGCCCCTTCCCGTCGAACGCCAGGAAGACGGAATCGTAATTCGGCTGGGTCACGCCAAGCACGCCGTTGAGCAGCGAGGGCATGTCGCCGAGGAAGGAAATTTGGATTTTGCCGCCGTTCATCTGATTGTTGAGCACGGATCCGGCGGGCGCGTCGAACCACTCGACCTGCACGTCGTCATCGGGGGCCGTAATCGCCAGATGTTTCTCGAACAGCTTGTTGTGCTTCACGATCAGCGCGCCCCACGTCTGGGCGGTCGGCGACTGATAGCCGACCGTCACCTTAGCCTTCTTGCCCGGCTGAGACGCTTGCGCGGAAGATGCGCTCCCCTGGTCAGCGGGTGCCGCTCCATTCGAGCCGCAGCCCTGCACGAAGAGCAAGAGGACCGCAAGCGCCAGCCCCAACGCGTATTTCGATCTAACGTTCATGCCATTCATCGTTATGCACGCTCCAAATCGCACCAGAGTTAACGGACCAAATACGGAATATGGACAGTGACCGCATCGACGGGGCAATCCGTCTGGCATGGCGTGCAATACCAGCACTCGTCGTACTTCATGTAGGCTTTGCCGTCCTGGTCGAGCGCCAGAATGCCCATCGGACACACCTGTACGCAAATATCGCAGCCGATGCATTTGTCGCGGTCGATAATGACGCTCGCTTCCACCTGCTGCGGGATCAGTTTGGACGATAGATTAGACATGGATTTTCTCTTCCTCCCCGGAGACCGGCTTCTCAGTGAACAGATATGGCGGCAATTCTCTCGTGTAGAGCTGCATCTCCCCGTCCGCATCCTTGCGCAGCACGACCCGCTTCAGCCAATTGGCATCGTCGCGCTCCGGGTAGTCCAGGAAATAATGATAGAATCCCCAGCGGCTTTCCTTGCGGAACAGCGAGGCTTTGGCCATCATCTCCGCGCAATCGACGATGCTCGTCACCTCGAGGGCGCGGCCAAGCTCATGCGGATCGCGCGCGCCGAGCAGCTTCATATCCACCTCGCGGAAGTGGGCGATTTTCTCCAGCGCGATCTCCATCTTCACCACGGTCTTGGGCGGCATGAGGTATTGGGTGACGATCCGCCGGATCTTCGTCTCCACCTGTTGGTGCGGCACGCCGCTCGGATTGGATAACGGCCGGTATACCCGCTCCCGCTCGGCCTCGATCTGCGACGGATCCGGCGCGAGATGCTCCACGCCCGCCGCGTAATGCGCGGCATTCGTGCCCGAGATCTTGCCGAACGTCAGCGCCCCGAGCAAATATTGATGCGGCACGCTGGCCATATCCCCGGCCGCATACAGCCCCTCCATCGAGGTCTGCGCCTCATGATCGACGAGCACGCCCGCCGCGCTGTGTCCGCTGCACAGTCCCACTTCGGAGAAATGCAGCTCCACCATGTCGTTCCGGTAATCCTTGCCGCGCCCCGCATGGAACCGGTCCCGGCTCGGACGCTCGTTGTTGTGCAGAATGTCTTCGATCTGGCTGATCGACTTCTCGTCGAGATGGGTCAGCTTCAGGTAGAGCGGCCACTCGCCCTTGTTCGCCATCTTCCACATGTTCATGATCAGCTCGCCGCTCCAATAATCGCACCCGGTCACGCGCTCGCCTTTGGCATTGGCCGTGTAGCCGCCGAACGGACCCGCGACGTACGCGCATGCCGGACCGTTATAATCCTTCATCGTCGGATTGATCTGATAGCACTCGATGCCGGTCAGCTCCACGCCCGCGTGGTAAGCCATCGCATAGCCTTCGCCCGAGTTGGTCGGGTTCTCGTAGGTGCTGTAGAGGTAACCGGAGTCCGTCAGCCCCATTCGACCTGCCGCGCCCGCGGTCAGGATGACGGCTTTGGCGTGCACGACGATGAAGTCGCCGCTCCGAACGTCGACCCCCAATACGCCGGCGACCCGATTACCTTGCGTCAGCAGACGGGTCGCCATGACGCGGTTGACGACTTTGCACCGCATCTGCTTCACTTTCTTCGCCAGAATGAGCTTCAAGTCGCTCGCCTTCGGCATCGGAAGCACATAACGGCCTTTGCGATGCACGCGGTACACTTCATAGCCGCCTTGCGCATCCTTCTCGAAGTCCACGCCCCACGAATCCAGCTCCTTCACGATCTCATAGCATTCGCTGGCCTGCCGGAAGACCGCGCGCTGATCGAGGATGCCGTCGTTCGACTCCGTAATCTCCCAGGTGTATTCCTCGGGAGACGCTTTGCCGGGGATGACGGCATTGTTCAGTCCGTCCATGCCCATGCTGATCGCGCCACTCCGCCGGATATCCGCCTTGTCGAGCACGAGCACTTGAAGGGATGGATTCGCTTGCTTCGCCTTGATCGCCGCCATCGTACCGGCGGTTCCGCCGCCTACAATCACCACGTCTGCGGTATACGTTCGTGTTTCCATATCGATGAGATCGCCCTCTCTTTCAACGGTTGCAAGCTCGGAACTTCGGAATACCAACTCTATTCCGATGAACTTAATCGCCTTATTCTTGATCCCACTTTAGCATCCGCTGCCCAGGCGATCTATCCGTTGACCAGCATTGGCGATGAATGAAGAGCAATGCACAGCACGACCAATTTTTGGATAATTGTAGCCGAAAATGATCATGGACCGATTGCCCTCAGCTGCGAGACTCGGTACAATACATATAATACCTACCAAATTACAAGGATTTAGTGGAGGTCTCTATGACGAGGACAGTACCCCCGCATCGGCTGCTCACGCTGCAGGAAGCCATGGACCAGCTCGGCGTCAGCCGTTCCACAATCGATCGTTGGCGCCGGCAGCGGCGGCTGCCCTTCATCAAGATCGGCAAAGAAGTCCTGTTCGACCCGCTCGAGCTGGAGCGTTGGGTGCGCAAGCATGGCATCATCGCCGAGCCTCCTTTCACCGCCGCCGGCACGAAGCCTGAACAGGACGATGTCGTGACGATCGGTTATCAGAGCGGCACGGCCCATATGTGGAGCCCCATCATCATTCGCGAGCTTCGGTTATTCGAACAGGAATTGGCCGAGTTTCGGCTCGGTCGGGCGATCCAGGTGCGTTGGGAGGATGCGTCGAGCGGCCTCGATCTCGTGGAGGGCATGATTGCCGGACGGGTCCAGCTTGCTTCCTTGGGCGATTATCCGATCGTGATGAGCCGGCATCTCAGCCGGATTCTGCCCGGCTTCGACGTCGCGCTTCTGGCCTTCGACGGCAAATCTCCCGGCGGCCGCGGCATCTCGATCGCGATGCCGCATGGCGGCCGGATCAAGCATCTTGAGGATCTCCTCTCCGCCACCATCGCGACCGTTCCCCACTCTTCAGCGGAATTCCGCTTGCAGCTGCTGCTTCGCCAGAGCGGCCAATCCGGCTGGACCGTCGAGCATTGCTCGATGAAGGAAAGCTGGAACAGCTTGCTGGAGAAGCGTGTTCAAGCGAGCGTCATGTGGGAGCCGTACATCAGTCTTACGCAATATGCCGGCGCCGGTCATGTGCTGTACGAAAGCGGCATCGGAGGCGACTACCTGACCGGCTTGATCGGTCATCGGCAATGGGCCAGTCGGAACGAACCTATCGTGCTGGCCTACCTGAAAGCGCATCTGCGCGCGCACCGGTTCATGCGGGAAGAGCCCTTTACCGCCGCTAAGATCGTCGCCCGCGCAACCGGCTTCCCCTTCCCGGTCGCCGTGTCGGTCTTGAACCGGGTCCGATGGGACGCGGCGGTGTACACCAAAGATTTGATGTCGCTGCGCGAGCTGCCCGCCTTCCCGTCGATCGGCCCGGCTAATCCGCTTAGCGCGCCGGACCCCTTGATCGCCGAGACCGATTATTTGGCCGAAGCCGCGCGGCTGTTAGCGCTGCCGCGATTCGGGTCCGAGCTGCGGGATAGCGAGTGGTCTGCACAATTCTGCTATTGAGGGGATCGTATCGATGTGTCGCGCTCCCACGCCAAGAAGACCAAGGCTCGCGGGCGAGCACTTGGTCTTTTGGTTTTGCTTCAAAGATATGGGGCTCTGCGGAATGAAACGCTGGCACTGGCATGGCCCTGTTTGTTGCGTATTGGCCAGCTGTATACGAATCCGTCGTTGTTCAGCCGGAAGAAGGGCAGAACGTCCTAGGCGACGGCGAACGCGCCTCTGCTAATAAGGACCGGGATTTGGTGACATACTTCTTGGTGGAAACCGACAGGAGGTGAACCGCTATGAGCAACGATAACGAACCGAAGCATACGACCTCGCGTTCGAACGACCCGAACGATCAAGGCAGAACCGGCGTGCAAAAGAAACAGAAGTAAGCGGAGGATTCCGAGCAAAGCGTGCAGCAAAAACCCGGTTGCGGTTGACCGGGTTTCTTCGATCTCATCTTCATCTGAGCATCCAATCAAGATGTCATAGAGATCATGAGTCTTCTTATATTCCGTTATGCCGCCAGTTACCTGCAGAGAGTTGTTGAGGATTACGTGTATATCCATTCCCTTTCGTATTTCCCCCTCCAACAGGGTACCTTTTATGACGAAAGAATCGTCTGCCTTCGATGTTTGAATAACTTGGAATCGTGCCATAACCCCTACCTCAATCTTCGTCCGAGAACCAGAATTGGTTTTTCGGCGATTGTTTTTCTTCTCTACTCCTCAGCGCGTAATAAATCATCCAATAATGATTTTACGGTACTCAATACTTTGGGTCGATAGGCTTCCAGTTCTTTGAGTCGATCATTCAATGCCGCCTGATTCCACAAATGGTGCTCAGTAGGCAAAGGTATGTGCAGCATATTGTCGTAATGCTCAACAATATCATAATCGATGAAATCATAGCCTTCATGCCACAAGGCACTTAGCTCCATGCAACCGAGAACTATGGGTTTCTTCCCATCCAGTAAGTCTTTGAGGAGTTGAATGACTTTACTTTTAATGAGTTCATCATTCACATCGAATCTCCTCCAGATCGAATTTCGCTCAGCGATAACGTCCGAAATTATCGATTGCAAATCGTATGGACTCCACAACCTTCCGGATTCCTTCTTTTTCCAGATACTTCTCTAACATCGGGATCATTTCAGCCAACGACAATATCCATGTAATGTCCGCAACTTTACTTCTAACCTTGGCACTTTTATCCCTTAGCGCAGCTGTAAGCAAGGGAAGCACGACATCTTCGTGAGGTTTGTCCATCAAAGCGGTTAAGATGTTGAATCGTACGCCTGCACTACGATCACCGAAATTTTCATTGCAGTTACGAACGGCTCCAACAGCACATCGGATAAACTATTCTGGGCGTTTATCGGGAGTAGGCAATCGATCATTTTGTAGCATAGCTCTCTTTGTCGCGGATCTTTAACCATATGATCGACGTGAGCATATTCTTTTTCTTTCGAGAACAGGAAGACGGTATTGAATCCCTATCATATCATTGGTACATGCCCCATCACATGACCTTTCGCTACCTTCTCCCAAATATCTTTCTAAGCGCATCCACTGTGTCTTCTTTGTATGTAGTAAATAGAAACGCTGCATTTAGCGCTGTAGTGGCTGCGAGTATTGCCGTAGCAATGTCGCTACCATAGAAGGCAGTATTAAGAATAATCATAACGATTGAACCGAATGTGAGTGCAAAGGTGAAGGCGAACTGCTTGGTTCTGTTCATGGCGACACCCCAAGTTATTTAATTTAATCCCTGAAGGATCATAACTTATTCCCAGTATACCCCATCCCGCTCCTAGCCGTGCCGCATAATAAAAAGAAAATCGGCCGTCTGCGAACGGACGCGGGTTCCCCTTAGGTCCAGTTGTTCTTCCGCGAGGTTTCCTCTTGAGTAGTTCCAGGGCTCGTTTTGCATGTCCGGAGCCGCCGAAATCAGCGAAGCGTCCGCGTCATAATATAATCCAGTTGCTCCTCATCCCCCATATAGAACGCGTGAGTGCCGGTCTGAACAAACCCCATCTTCTCATAAAAGGCGATGGCTCTTTCGTTCTTCTCCCACACGCCCAGCCAGATCCGCGCTTTATTCCGCTCTAACGCGAGGTCGATCGCCTTCTGGACGAGGCGCTTCCCGAGCCCTTGTTTATGGAAGGTAGTAAGGACATAAATCCGCTCCACTTCCAGCGCATCGTCGCCCATTCGTTCGGTTTGCGCATCGCCCGTATTCACCTTTAAGTACCCGGCAATCTCCTCGTTCGCGCAAATAAAATAAAAGGACGAACCGACGCAGGCTAATTCGTTCTCTAATTGGGACAAGCTTAAGGCGCGTTCCAAGTAAGCTTGCATCTGTTCAGGCGAATTCTGATCGGCGAACGTCGCTCGAAAAGTCGCGATGCTGATTGCTTGAAGCGCGCCGAGGTCTTCGGTCGTGCATGGTCTGATCGTGATCGTCATGTGCGCGTCCCCCTTGAATCAATTATGAGCCGTAAGAGAATCGTACTGTATTTTTGTTGCATTTACAACAAAATTATCACTGGACGTTCCTCTTTCCCGAGACTGCTCGCCGATAAACAGCACGAAAGGCAGCCGTTCAACCAGCTGCCCTCCTTGCGTTCATCGACTGCTCGTCCACCACGACAGACGATTTCAATACGTTCGTTTATTCCCCTTCTTCACGAAATCCCAATCGACCTCGACATTCTGCCGGACTCGCTGCAGCAGGCGGTACAAAGTCTCCGTCTCGTCTGCCGAGAATCCCGCTAACGCCACCGCGTTGGAATGCTCGTCTTCCCGCTTTAGGAACGGATACGCTTGATTGCCCTTCTCGGTCGTGAAGAGCCGCTTAATTTTTTTGTTCGTCTCATCGTCCTGCTTCTCGATAAAACCTTGGAGCTCCAGCTTCTGAATCGCCCGCGCGGCGGTTGTGCGGTCCACCTTGATCATCTCCGCCAGCTTCTCTTGTATGATGCCCGGATTCTCGTAGATGCGAACCAGGTATAAATACTGCCCTTTGGTCAGCTCGATCTCCTTGAACTCGATATTGCTGATGGAATCCAATGCCCTCGCGATCATGCCTACTTCTCGAAGGATCTCCCTCATGCGATCACCTGCCCGTCAGCTTTTTATTGCATTTACAACAATGATGCGTTTATAGTTACGGATGTATTCATTATGAATCGATGTATTTACTTTGGTTCCATGCTTCATTATGACGGCTTTCACACCAAAAATAAATCCGAAGGGATTGGAGAATACACGTGAGTATCCAACACCTAACACAGCTCGTGGAGCTGGAAGCGGCATTCTCGATTCGAAGACGCGTATTCGTCGACGAACAGGGCGTTCCGCTGGAGGATGAATTCGATGGGTTCGATACGCTGGATGGACGATGCGATCATGTTCTGGCCTATCATGACGGTAATCCGGTCGGTACGGGACGGATGCGCGTCGTTGACGGGACGGGAAAATTGGAGCGGATCTGCATCTTAGCGCCGTACCGCAAGTTCGGGATTGGCCGGACCATCATCGCCGCCCTGGAAGCCATCGCGGCCGAGAAGGGACTGGTGCAGGTCAAGCTGCACGGGCAAACGCAGGCGGAGGGATTCTATTTGAAGCTTGGATATCAGACGGCTTCCGATGTGTTTATGGAAGATGGCATCCCTCATTTGCTTATGATCAAACCGATTCAGGCTGCGGAGCGATGAGGAGCCGGCTTATGCGCACGCTCGTGCTATTCGGCGGCGGGATTGGCATTCTGACGCTGGGAATCGCGCTTACGATCGAGTCCGGCCTCGGGGCCTCGCCTTTCGATGCGCTGCTTGTCGGTCTATCCGAACAGGTCGGTCTGACCGTAGGAAGCTGGGAGGTGCTGCTCGCGCTCCTGATGATCGGCTGCAATTCGCTTCTATCCCGGCGACGACCGGAATTCGAAGGACTGCTCACGGCCTTCATTACCGGCATCGGCATCGATCTATGGCTCTGGTTGTTACGTCCTCTGATTGATCCCGGACTATGGATCGGTCAACTTGCTTGTTTTGGCGCGGGGCTCATTGTCGTTGGACTGGGGATCTCTCTCTATTTGCACGCCCAGTTCGCGCCGATGCCGCTCGACCGGCTTACGTTGGTGCTCCAGACGTTAACCGGACTCAATCTGTTCGTCACGCGATCCGGCCTATATTTCATTTTCTTGATCGCCGCCTTTGTCGTCCGGGGTCCGATCGGGCTCGGCACGCTGCTAACCGTTTGCCTCGGCGGATTGATCCTCCATACCTCGATGCCGCTAACAGGGAGAGCTTTGGATCGCTTGCAGCGGCAAGCGAAGGCGACCGATCCTCCTGCTTGAATCGATTCCCCTCGAAAACAAAAGGAAACCAGGCCGTCTACGAACAGACGCGGGTTTCCCTTCAATCGCGCATAGTCTCCGAATCCGTGTTAGCATGGTAAACCCCTTTTTGTGCCTACTGCTTGGGTTCAGCTATGGTCTCGAGCTCGAAAATAACCTCGTTTGCAAGACGTTTGTTTAATCTGTACGTACCGAAAAACAAAGAAGCGCCTGCGCGGCGCTTCTTTGGATCCGTCTATGGAGACGTGTAAGTCCCATTCCCGGATGTTCCCGTCTTCGTTGACCAACGACGGGTGTCCTCTCCATGCAGGATAGCCCCCAGCCGGCTATTCGCCCTGGCCTTGTTTGTTGCGAATGCCTGTCAAATCGAAGTCTTCCTTCGCAAAGCCCAGCTCCTCGGCTTTCTTCTTCTTGATCACCATAGCCTGCTGCAAGCTGGTGGCTCGGAATTCGATCGTCGTGCCGGATGGGCCTTCGAATGCATAGTAGCTTTTTTTATTCGCCATTGATTTCACGACCTCCGTCTTACCGTGATGTTGCTTCGGCATGTTCTTGGCTGCAGTCAATTAGCATTTCCAGTTTATTGCGCGTCATACAGAAAATCGCACAAAGGCCCCGTTATCATCCACAATGATAGCAGGGCTTCCCGCCTGATTACGCACTCGCATCCGTTGTCGTAGCGATATCCGTCGTCGTCGTGCCGCCCGCTGCCGGCGCTCTGTCCGGCTTCGCGCCGCGGCCATGGTTGCCGCCCATCAGTTTCCTGCCGCTGCCTGCATCCTAAAGGATCGTTTGTTCGATTGTCGGACAGCGTACGATTGGTATATCCTTGTATCAATGTATACACGATGCAAGCGAGCTCATGGGGAGGCTTTATCGGTTGAAAATAAAAGTGCTGATCGCGGACGATAATTCGTTTATCCGCGAAGGAATGAAGATTATACTTACCACGTTCGACGAGTTCGAGGTCGTCGCCACCGTCGGGGACGGAGCAGAGGCGGTCGATTATTGCCGCTCGCATGAAGTGGACGTCGCCCTGCTCGACGTGCGAATGCCGAACATGAACGGCGTCGAGGCCACCCGCCTCCTGACCGAGCAGACGAAAGCCAAGCCGCTGATCCTTACGACCTTCGACGACGACGAATACATTCTCGAAGCGGTGCGCTCGGGCGCCAGAGGGTACCTGCTTAAGAACAACGACCCCGAGCGAATACGGGACGCCATCAAGAGCGTCTACCACGACCATCACGTTCTCCAAGACGTCGTCCTGAACAAGATCAAATCCAATCTGCTGACGGGCGCGCAATCGAATCCTCAGACCGGCCGCGGAACGCATAACGGTCATGGCGATTTCGAGCCGGTTCAATCCGCTGCCGCTCCGTCTTCCTCCGGCTCGGATCGGATCGACCGCAGCCTGTTCACGGAGCGGGAGCTCGACGTCATGGCGCAGATCGCCAAAGGGCTCTCGAACAAGGAAATCTCGAAGAAGTTGTTCATCTCCGAAGGCACGACCGCCAATTACATCACGTCCATCCTGAACAAGACGGGACTTGAACATAGGACGCAGATCGCGATCTATTATTTGACGGGTGAAATCAAGCCATCGGAGGATTAGGGAGTCGCGACATGGAATTATGGATCATTTGTAACAAGGCTGCCTTGCTGGTCTACGTCATCTTCGTCTCTTATTCGGTCGTGCACGGAGCTTCCCCCTCGGAGATACTCGCCTATCTGTCCTACTTATGCGTGAACATGGCCATTCCGATCTTGCGAAAGCAAAGACGGCTGCAGCTGCTCGGAGCGGCCGCTTCGGCCGTACTGGTCACGCTGTTCGCCTTTCGTCTGAATACGATATTCATCCTCTTGCTGCCCGTCAATCTCTATGAGATTGTGCTGCTATCGGGAGGCAGGAACCGCCTCGCCCTGCTGCTTGGACTCGTGCCGCTGTTCCTCATCCCGGTCGATGAGAAGCTGATCTATCTGCTGGCAACCTCCTTAAGCCTTCTTCTCTACTATGGCATGCGGGTTCATACGGAGAAGCTCGAGAAGATCGGCGAGGAGAGGGAGATGCTTCGCCTCGATCTGCAGCGTCTGAAGCAATCCCTTAGCATGAACGAGGAGTATATTCGCCAATCTCAGTACACGGTCAAGCTCGAAGAGCGCAATCGGCTGTCGCAGCAGATTCACGACGAAGTCGGCCACGCGATGGCCGGGGCGCTCATCCAGATGGAAGCGTCCAGACGTCTGTCCGGCGCGAATCCGGATAAGGCGTCCGAGCTGCTCGGCAACGCGATCGCCATCTCCAAGGAGGGGCTGGAGCGGATCCGCCTCACGCTCAAAGATATGAAGCCCCGGTCGGAAGAGCTTGGCATCCACCGGCTTCGGCTGTTCGCGGACGAGTTATCCGCCAATCACGCAGTGAACGCGACGCTCACGCATGCGGGAGATTTGGATGTGATCACGCCTCTTCAATGGAAGATCCTCCACGAGAACGCGAAGGAAGCGGTCACCAATTCGCTGAAGTACGGAGGGGCGACCGCCATCGAGTTCGAGATTCGCGTGCTGAACCGCATGATCCAATCCGTCGTCACCGACAACGGCAAAGGCGCGGACAAGATCGTCAAAGGGCTGGGCATCGTCGGCATGGAGGAGAGAGCCGCGTCCGCCGGCGGAACCGTCATCGTCGACGGTACGAAGGGCTTCCGCGTGACCACGCTCCTGCCCCTCCAGAAGAGCGGATGAAGGAACTCACGCTTCGAACATGAACTTTCTCATATGCAAAGGATGAACTTATGCACTGACATGAGGTCATCCTTTTTTATTAGAATAAAGCCATAAACCTTACCGAAAACGGAGTGATACGGATGAACGTATTGGAAATCCGCAACCTAAGCAAAAAATTCGGCGACTTCATCGCTGTCGATAACATGAATCTCAGCGTTCGCGAAGGCGAAATCTTCGGCTTCCTCGGCGCGAATGGCGCAGGCAAGAGTACGACGATCAACATGATCTCCTCGCTGCTGCGGATCACGAAGGGAGAGATCCGGCTGCTCGGCAAAGACATCGTGAAGGAGAACAAATTCGCCAAGATGAACATCGGCATCGTGCCGCAGGATCTGGCAATCTATGAAGAGATGACCGCCTACGAGAATGTGAGCTTCTTCGCCGGTTTGTACGGTCTCCGCGGCTCGCTGCTGAAGGAACGCACGGCGGAGGCGCTCGAGTTCGTCGGTCTCGGCGACAAACACAAAGCGCTGCCGAAGAGTTTCTCCGGGGGCATGAAACGGCGCCTTAACATCGCCT
This sequence comes from Paenibacillus aurantiacus, assembly GCF_042431225.1. NCBI lineage: Bacteria > Bacillati > Bacillota > Bacilli > Caryophanales > Paenibacillaceae > Paenibacillus > Paenibacillus aurantiacus. Next base: position 149,027 of record NZ_JBHMDO010000003.1, read on the forward strand.
GCGCCATCGCCCACCGCCCGAAGCTGATCATCATGGACGAACCGACCGTAGGTATCGATCCTCAGTCGCGCAACTACATTCTGAACTCGGTCAAGAAGCTGAATCAGATGGGCTGCTCGGTCATCTATACGAGCCACTATATGGAAGAGGTCGAAGAGATCTGCACCCGAATCGCGATCGTGGATCACGGCAAGATCATCGCGGAGGGCACGAAGGAGCAGCTCAAGTCGATCATCACCGATACGAAGGAGACTTGGATCGGCGTGAAGAGCGCCGAACGTCTCGACCTGGACGCGCTGAAGCGAATCTCCGGCGTCAATTCCGTCCGGCTGGAAGAACAGATGGTCAAGATCGTGTCGAGAGGCGAGATCAACAATCTCAACTGGGTGGTCCAACAGTTGATTCGCGATGAAGTCGAGATTAGCTCGGTCGAAGAGCAAGCGCCCAATCTGGAGACGGTATTCCTGACCTTAACCGGCCGGAACCTGCGCGACTAAGGAGGTCGAAGAACGTGAACGTGCTGAACATTGCGTTATTCGAGATGAAGAAGGACTTGCGGGATAGGCGCACGCTACTCTTTATGCTTGCTTTTCCGATCGTGCTTATTCTGATCCTCGGAACGGCGCTTACGAACGCCTTCCATACCGGAATCGAAGTCGGCGATATGAAGCTGCTTGTTAGCAATACCGCCCAGAGTGAGCAGCTGAAAAGCAATTGGAACGCCTTCGCGCAAGCGATCGGCAAAGAAGGCGTCGAGTTGACGCCGGCGGCGAACAACATCGACGGCAAGAAAGCCGTCGCGGATAATCAATATACGGCGTACGCGGAGATCGACGACAATGGCATTCGCTTCTACGGAAGCAGCCGCGAGACGATCGGGAGCAATATTATCCAAGGCATGCTAACCTCGTTCGCCGACAAGTACAACTTGGCCGCGGCAGCCGTCCAGCACAATCCCGAGACGGCGCATGCCATCATCGCGGCATCGACGTCGGCCGGTTCGTTCGTCCAGGAGTCCTCGCTCGATCCGGATCGTCAACCGGGCTCCATCGATTATTACGCGATCGCGGAATCGACGATGATCGCCTTCTATGCCTGCATGTCGGCGAGCTGGCTCATTCGCGGCGAAGTAAAGCGGAAGACTGCGCTTAGGCTGGCTGCCGCCCCCGTCGGGAAGCTTGCGATCTTCGCCGGTAAGGTGATCGCGAGCACCATCATCAACTTCCTGTGCATTCTCGCGGTCGTCCTGTTCAGCAAATACGTATTCAACGCCAACTGGGGCGATCACCTCGGCTACGTGTTCCTCCTGTTGTTCACCGAAGTTCTGCTGGCGGTCAGCTTCGGCCTTGGCGTCGCCTTCCTGTTCAAAGGCGATGCGGTCAACGCCGTCATGATGATCTTCGTTCAGGTGGCCTCCATGATCGGCGGCGCCTACTTCCCTGTCGACGAGGCATCCGGCGTCTTCGGCGCAATCGCGAACATCTCGCCGCTGCGCTGGGCGAATGAAGCGTTGATGAACTTGATCTATAACCACGACTTGCAAGCCGTGTTCCCGGTTATCGGGCTGAATACCGCGATAGCGGCGGCGTTCCTCACATTCGTCGCCATTACGATGCGCAAAAGGGAGGCGTTCTGATATGAACAACATACTTTGGATCGTTCGCAGGCTGCTCCGCTCGACCTTCCGCAAGCGATCGAGCTGGCTCGTCTACTTCGGATTGCCGATCGCCGCCATCCTGCTCTCCATGCTGATCTACGGAAGCGCAAGCGGCGGCAGCCTGCGCGTCGGCGTCCTCAACCTGGATGGCGGCAAGCCATTGACGCAAGACACGATTCATTTCGTCGAAGGGCTGAACAACGTGAAGATCACGATGACGGACGAAGCGTCCATGAACAAGGACATCGCTTCCGGCAAGCTGGACAGCGGCCTGATCTTCGAGGAAGGATTCGCGGACAGCGTCCGGGACGGTCAGCCGGCCCATCTGCGCCTCGTCTCCGCCAAAGGCGCGCAAGTGACCGCTTACGTGAAGGCGCTGCTTGACGGCTACCTCGTTAACGTGGCCGCGATCGGCCAAGCGACGAAGAACGACGCCGCTGCGTTCGACGCCATCTATGCGGATTACAAGAAGTCCAGCTTCAAGCTCGACGCCGAGTCGCTTGAAGATACGGCGAAATATAAGGATATGACGTATCAATCGATCGGCTTCCTGTTGATGTTCCTTCTCACCTCCGCGGTTAACCTATGCGGACTTATTCTGAAGGAGAGAGAAGATCGCACCTTCCTCCGTCTGCTCTCCTCGCCGCTGTCGGCCCGGGGATTCGTGCTCGCGAACGTGCTCGTCACCTTCCTCATCCAGGTGCTGCAGATCGTCATTACGCTGCTGGTCTTGAAATACGCCTTCGGCATCGACTCCGGCGTTCCGTTCGGCGCTATGCTCGGCGCGCTTATCTTGTTCTCGCTCGTCGCCATCGGCCTTGCCCTGCTGCTCACCGCATTCTCGAAGAACAGCAGAGGCGCAAGCGCCCTGCAGACGCTGATCATTACGCCGACCTGCCTGCTTGCCGGCTGTTTCTTCCCAGCGGAGATCATGTCGGATACGGTGAAGAAAATCTCGAGCTTCCTCCCGCAGCACTGGCTGCTCGACACGATTACGAAGCTGCAGGACGGTCAAGTGATCGGAAGTCTCGGGCTCAACCTGGCCATTCTCGTCGCCTTCGCCGCCGTGTTCACGCTGATCGCCATCTACCGTTTCAGCCGCAACAACGATGTAAGGCAGTTTATCTGAGGTTGTCAAAAGCGCCCTCTCCCGACCGGGAGAAGGCGCTTTTGCGCGTACATATTGGTGCAGTGAAGGATTTCGAACGATTTACTCCATTTTGCAAAGTTGTACATATCTCATCATTTCCGCGATGCCATTCATTTGCATTTCCAATCGCTCATTCAGCTTGTGAAGCGCCATTTTGAAGGAGCCTTCAATTGTAGTTAGATCCTGTGTCTCCAGCGCTTCAAGCAGCTGTTTCATGCTTTCAATGAAATAGACGGTTTTCCTCAAACTGCTGAGCACAATAATCTTTTTTAACTCCCGGGATGTGAAGACTCGATATCCGTTCTCCGGATTACGCTTGGCGCGAATAAGCCCCTCCATCTCCCAATGTCGAATCGCGGATGGATTGACGCCCGTGATCGCGGCAACCTCCCCGATCTTCATCTCTTCGGTAACCGGCACATTCCTGTACTTGGAGAAGTCGGTTTTTTGAATTAAGCGCATGACCTCTTCGACTCGTTGTTTCTCCAATTGGATGTTGTACTGATGGAAGTTGATTGTCCAAAGCGCCTGCTCGACGTGACCTTTCTTCAACAAACTCATGACGTCGTAGCTGACCGGAATATCGAACCCCTTCAATAGGGTACGCAAAGCAAGGAAGGCTTGCACATGAATCGGTGAATACATTCTTCGATTACTGGCTGTTCGAGGCACGTCAGGCACCAAGTCGAGTTCTTCATATCTTCGCAAAGTTGTGGTACTGACATGAAGGAGTTGAGCAATCTGTTTCGGCGTAAAAGTTGCGTTCACTTGCAGCACCTTCCTTAAAGTCAAACTCTCAAGTACGGCAGCAATATTATATGAAACAATGGCCGTCCATACAAGGCTTCTTGTTCGGTCAAACGAAAACTTGCATCAATGTTGTATGCTCGATGTAGGAGGGTGAATGGTTCATGGAAAATTTGACACTAGAAGAAAAGCAGCAGTCGGTTGAAGCGTTCCATTCGATTATTCGCAAATCGGAAAAGGCGCTCTCTCATATGAAACCAGATGCGCCACAGACGAAGCTGCTTGCCAAGCGAATGAAGGCTGCTCGGGTTGGCGTAGGAACGCTTCTTGCACGTTGGGAAGGACTGGAATTGGAGGTCTGCCGCACGGATTTAATTGAAGCCAAGAAGGAGCTGGAGAGCGTGCTGTTGACACTTCCATCATTTCTGAACAAAACAAAAGAGGGCAGTGGTCAGTGGACTTACATGACGAGAAGGATGAAGGCTTTAACCGTTGCGATGATCTATATGGACGATTTGATTGAAAAGCTCGAAGAAGCGTAATCAACGATACATGTGGTGGCTTGTCCTGTCCTCCCGATTGGCACCAATAGCTCGAGCTTTAGCCGGGACAGGAGGCTCTTACGGCAGCGACGGAAGACCTCGATTCCACGTGGCACCGCGAGTGGCGAATTCGGGGCATACCCCGCAGTGGTACGATATGCAAGTTGTAGAACAGAGGACGCAGTGGCATATACCTCCGACCTTTAAATGGCTGCAGGGCAAGCGTTCGTCTGCCCTTCCGAGACGACAACGTCGATGAAGAAGGCGCTGTGGTTCGGCATTCTCTATCCGTCGGCATCGTGCTGTTATGCGCCATCTTCGCGCTGCTCACAGGAGCAGGACACTTAGATAGCAAGGACCTCCCGGATCTGCGTGCCGTCATAACGCTCATCGTGTCCACGCTGGTAAGTGTGATCCTGGTATTAGGCGAGGAATACGGATGGCGTGGGTTTCTGCTTCCCAAGCTGACTCAGCAGCTCGGCAAGCTGCGGGCAACCGTCGTAGTCGGCATCATCTGGGCGCTGTTCACGTCCCGGTCGTCTATTGTCTGGCCAGCGTTAACGACATGGACCATCCCGCACTCATCGTGCTCGTGCAGGCCGGATGCGTCTTTACGATTAACTTTTCGTACTCCTATTGCTATTATTTGTCGGGCAGGCTGCTCCCGGTATTGTTCATGCACGCTATCTGGAATAGCATGAATACATTCGTGAACGTGGCACCATTGACCGCACGATCCGAGGGTAACACCTTTACACCTTAATCCACACCATGTTTATCTATCAAAAGGGAGCAGCGCCGCGGCGCTGCTCCCTTTGCGTTATCCCGAATTCGTCTCCCGTTATAGTAAACCATACTGGGCCTAATCGGAGTTAGGATTGTCTGCTTTCGTCTTGCCTCGCTTTGCATATTCTTCTAGTTCCCGTTCGATCTCTTCATTTATTTCCGTTAACCCTGTATGACTATTTTGATTATGGTCGTCATCGGCTTCTTCTACTTGATACTTTTCAAAAGCCTCGTCGCGATCATCGATATTTAATTTCCTTTTGATAAGCTGCAAGTCATCATAGATCATTTTGCTTTTTTGATAGATACTAAAGATTAAGCCAAAGGCGAGTCCTAATGCAATTATGCCACCTACCGGCCCAGCTACGAGGTTTAGAAATATAGCAATTGCGATCCCCATGATCGTTCCAATTAGTGTAAGAACTTTTCCCCCTCCTCATCGTATACGCTGCACGGAACTTCACGGAAACTAGTCGACATGGTCTTTTTAACGAGACTCGAATCAACTAGAATGACACTGGAAGAGATGAAGCGGAAACCTATTGGCCGACCGGGAAACCGCCCCACCTTGCAAGCTAATTAACAGGCGTTCTTGTACCATGACCGCCCGTGATGGTAACTTTGTTTTTAGAACCATTCTTCTTCTCTGTCGATGTACCACTTACCGTCAATCTGCTTAACAGGCACTGTTTCATTCAGCTCCTGGGTTAGGTTTTGCGGTTCGCCTAATTTTAAGGTTGCGTGATATGTAACTCTCCCTTTGTTTGCATCCTGCTCGACCTTGAGCACTTCAATCTTTAAATGCGAGCCCTTCATAACTCCACCCGAAAATGTCTGCATCATGGGCTCTGTACGCTTCTCGGGAACGATGCATTCCATAATTAGCTCTGTCACTCCATAGAGTCTTCCCGTCGCATAGCTTTCTACAATTTGTCCTGGGCTTTCGTAATTCGGAGTTAATCTTACCTCTTCTTTCTCATTTGCCAGTAGCATGAAGCATACGACTAACAGTGCGATAACAACGACAATTCCGATACCCGTGCGCTTCGATAGAAACCTTTTCACTTACTTCCTACCCCCACCTATTAGTCCTTCTTCGAAATCCATTATTGATCAGAAATGTGCAGGTTGACAACTATTCGGGGGGCTGCCGCTAGTCAACGATTCCTGACCGATTCTGTATTTCCATCCAGAATTGTTTGACGTCAATTGGACTTGGGCTTTGCATCCCTCCAAGTACCGGTTGCTGTTCCTCATTAGCTGTATAATTTTTATATGCTAATTTTTTTCGCACACGAATAAGCCATGACTGCTGAGGCCTAAAATACTGCGTTCGCTACAGGTTCGCAAGTGATAATCCATCCATGCTTCAAATTGCGCTTCGTCAAGCCTATCGACATCATGCTGAATGGTATGGCTGATCCCGTCCGTGCCTACATGTTCTGTGACAGTAACAGGATACTGCTGCATAAAAGCTTCGATTTCATCCGGACTTGTAAAGTAGGCATCGGTCCAAAAGCAATCCTCATCCCCTTCAAAAATAACCCCTTCATCGAGTACTTTATCGATCACACTGCCGCGTATAAACGTGTTGTCTCTGGTCGCCAGCATGGGCATGATCGAGTATTTATTTATATAGGCAATCGCCAGATGACCGCCTTGCTTCAACACGCTCAGACATTCCTGGATACAGCGATTTCGGTCGCTTGGATCGGTTAGATGGTACATGGGACCAAAACACAAAACGAAATCGAAGGCATCAGAAGTATATTCACTTAGATCCGTTGCATTCGCGACATGCGCTTCTATCGGTAGTCCTTGTCGTTTTGCTTTATCCTTTAGGATGTCGATATGCTTCGGGGTAATATCAATCGCGACTACCTCATGATGCTGCTGCGCATAGTGAAGTGCATAGACGCCCGTTCCCGAACCTACGTCTAAAATTTTGGCATGTGGGGGCATCCTCTTACTTAGGGTATGTATCGTTGTGAGAAATTCAATTTTTCTCGAGTTCCTGGAGAATCTCGAATCTTCTTCAATGGTCTCGTAATACTGGACGACATTGTTCATCATCAGCAGCCCCCCTGGCACTCTTACAATTAGAACTTCAACTAGCCAAATACTTTATGGCATGTTTAACTCATGGTGATGCCCTTTCAGATCGATTCTATAAAAGCCAAACGTTTTTAATCTTTCATCAGAGCTTAGATCGCCATAGCGTTGATAGCCAAATGTAGAGATACCGTCAGCACTAATTGGCCAATCATAGGCCTTACCTAATGTGTCAAAAACATAATAAAATCCAGGCTTACCTAAATAATCAGACGACCATTGTCCATTGTTAAACGTTGCAGATTTTAAATTGGTTGTTTCATGGGGGTCGGGTATACCACGTCCATATGCCGTCAAATAATAGACATCGTTTAGATAGGTTTTTACCGCTTGTATCGGTGCTTTTTCAATCGCTACCCGTGCAATCTCTTCTCCTTCCACACGATACAAAATAAACTCCTGCGTTGTGTCCCAGGCATAATCCATATAAAAATGGCCCATATCTGTATCAAACCATATATCCCCAAGCTTGACCAAGTTTTTATCCTCAATCAACTCCTGATAAACAAAAGGCGTGAAAGAATCAAAATCATGGCTAAGTAATAATTGACCGTTTTCTTTAATGACTGCCATAAAACGGTCGCTATAAACTATGGATTTTCCTTGGTAAAGTAATTCTAAAGCTTGGATAAGATTAAGGTTTTCGATTGCTGTGGCGCTAACATCCCTAATGATAATCAAACTAAATGTTTGAATCTCTGCATTTTTTAAATACACGACTTTCTTATTCAATGCCTCGCCAATATACCTTAAAGGAATATACGTTGAATTATTGTAACTCCTAGCAGCCGCATCCATTTCGCTCCATTTACCATTAATAGAAATCGTATTCTTTCCTATTTTCAATAGAATGCTCTTATTGTCGTATTTAATGGTAATCGATTGATTTTCCGCATTAAAATCCACCTTTGCACCAAATCCTTCGGATATAAAACGAAGGGGTACTAATGTTCTTCCATCTTTAACAATCGGCTGAACGGCTGATACCCTCTGCCCATTAATAAATGCTATGGAGCTTTCAGGTGAGAGAATCATACTATTCTTCAAGTCGGACTCTGTTACGTCAGCATAATAGTCATGAAGATTTTCCGCATGTGCCGCAGAACCAAATGCCAGGAATAAGGTAAAAATAAATACTGTGATGAGCTTTTTCGCTTTCATTAATACACCTCCCAATAAGGAATAAAATCCCCCTTATGTAAGCGTCATGTTGTGGGCTATTTTACGCTTACCTATTAGCGATCCATTTTTTTATAAGATAATTTCTGAGAAAAACGATAATAATCTGAGGTAGTAAGACTATTAGACAATAGGTCAAAACGATAAAGGGTAGAGAGTTTATGAATATATCTGCTCCTTGCCCATCTTTAGGTTTTTCTACGAAATACCACCACGCCGGTACTGCTATGATTGACGAGACAAGAGTTGACCCCAAAACGTACTTCGTATTTCCCCAAATCAAACAAAAAGCGAATGCAAAAAGATAAAATAGGGCCCATGATGTACTGTTACTTAATATAAGGAAAAACATTACTGGATATATAACTGTAGTCGCAACTAACTGGATTGTTTTATTGCGATAAAAGAGTGTAGGTCATGTAGGTATTGTAGGTACGGACATGAGAGTTTATCACGTCAATCCAGTAAATGATCCAGGTATGGGTGAAGGTGGAAAGTCGGATACCCTGACAACTTACCGTAATAGACATAATGCAGGCGAAACTATCAAAGTTTATCGGGCAGCTCACGGTGTAAAAGCTGCTGAATGGGCGATGAATAATTATTCTAGCATCGATGGCTACTATATCCCTTGGGCATCGTGGGATGATTTTAAACTAGGATCATTAGACCCGAACTATTGCTCTAAGTTCATCTGGCAGGCTTTCTATTACGGGAATAATAAAACGGATTATATCATCGGATACTACACCGATACTAAAGAAGCCTATGTGACACCTTTGCAAGTGATTCAGAGCAGCGATCTTACCCTTGCTGGTTCGTTCTCGAGTAGATAACTCGACATAACACATGTTATTTCACACGGCAGCCGAGAAGTTATCGGCTGCCGTTTTGTATGTGGAAGTGATTGATTAGTAAGCGAAGATAGCCCACACCTAGCCATCAGGTTGTGGGCATTGCTATGCTTACATTAGCTTTTAAAGACGCGGCAGGTCAGCGGAATCTTCGGTGACCACGGCATGAGATCGTCCAGCGCTTGTGGATCCTTTGGATCTTCAAGCTGAGGTAGCTGTTCGAACAAATACTTCAAATATTGGAACGAATTTAGACCGTTTTCCTTCGCTGTTTCAATTACACTGTAGATCGTCGCGCTCGCCTTTGCGCCCCGAGGTGTGTTAGCAAACAGCCAATTCTTCCGTCTTCCGCCCGATCACAAACGGTTTGATCGAACGTTCGCTTCGGTTGTTGTCGATCTCCAGTCGGCCATCCTTTAGGAATGCCGTCAGTTTCTCCCACTGGTTCAAACTGTACGTGATCGCCTCGCCGAGCTTGCTCTTGGGCAGCAGTTTTCCTCGCTGTTGACGCAGCCAACCTGAATAAGCCTCCAGCACTGGACGACAGAAAGAGGTGCCCAAACGGGCAATGTGGAAGATTGAGTTGATGAAGAGAGACGTTTGGCTCTGTACAGCCAGTATTTCAGTTGTTGAAGTGACGGTTGAAGGTGGGCTGGATTTGACGCTTACCCCCTTACAGATTAACAATAGATATTACCACGATCTAACATTTGTGTCACTAAATTCATTTCCGTAAACTGCCCTTTAGCCTATCAATCGTTCAACACGTCCAAGTCGAGCTGACCAAGGCGTGCCTGATCGGCAATCATGTCGATCTCGGCGATCTTTCCATCCACGACCGTGAATTCGAGAATGAAGACCGGTTGATCCAAATGACCCGCGATGACGCCCACCGATCCATTCACGAGCACCGGCTTCAGGCCGCCCCGAGCACGACCGGCGAATTGGTTGGCCTGCCTGCCAACGGCCTCTGAACCCCGAACAACCGGTATATTGGCTACTGGCGCAAATGCAGTATCGTTTCGGAGTACGACATTCGGGTCTAATACGGAGAGAAGTTTTTCAAAGTCTCCGGTGCGTGATGCTGCAAGAAATGCATCGACAAGCTCCCGTTTTTGCCTGAGCTCATCTGCTCTCGAGTTGGACTCGGCCCCCTTAATCCGGAGACGTGCACGGCTCGCAAGCTTTCTTGCCGCGGCCTCGTTACGCCCGAGGATTGAAGCGATCTCCGAGAAAGACAAGGCGAATATATCGTGCAAAACGAACGCAATTCGTTCGGCGTGATTTAATTTCCCCAAAACCACAAGCATGGCAAGACCGACAGAATCGGCCATCAGCGCTTCGTGCTCGGGATCGGTTCCGTCTTGATGGTTATTCACCGGCTCAGGTACGCTAACCAAAATAAGCTCCTCGCGCCGCGATCTACGAGACCGAAGCATATCAAGACATACTCTCGAGACGATCGTTGTCAGCCATCCTCCCATATTCTCGACTCCGCTAGTATCGGAGCGGCTAAGACGTATCCATGACTCCTGTACAGCGTCATCCGCTTCACCCAGAGATCCGAGCATCCGGTAAGCTACCGCTTGCAAATGATTCCGATGCGCCTCGAATTGTTCCGCAAGCCAGTTGCGATCGTTCATACGCCACATCCCCTCCATCGTTTCCTTGTTACTTATATGTCGAACGAAACGCAGCAGATGTGACGGTGCACTGCGAAATAATTATTCGCTAGTCGGTCACGTCTCCTCGCCCGCTTACGACATAGCTAGTGACAAGGGAAACCGGCCGGTATCCTTGGAAAAACATTTAAACGAAGGAGATGAATGTTGTGAATACGAGTTTGATCCCTTTTCTTGAAATGAACGGCAGCGCTAACGAGGCCATCGATTTATATGTGAAGGCGCTGGATGCCCAAGTTGTTTATATGCTGCGATTCGGCGACATGCCGGAAAATCCGGAATCGCCGCTACCTCCGGAAAAGAAAGACTGGATCAACTACGCCGTCTTGAAAATCGGCGAATCGGAGCTTCAGCTCTCCGACCATTTTACCGGCGGCAGCTATCAGAAGGGAACGCAATTGACCATCGTTGTTCAAACCGATGACAAAGACAAGGCTACCCAATATTTTGAAACCCTAAAAGAGGGGGGTCAAGTGAATGAGCCGCTGCAGGCAAGTTTCTTCAGTCCCGCTTACGGCAATGTGACGGATAAATTCGGCGTCACGTTCCGGATCCTTACCAAAGGGAGCCAGTGATCTATCGCATTAAGTCCCCGCTCTAGCACAACTAGCAGGTGATCTTGGCTCTGTCGCATATTCAGCGGCAGGGCCGCTTGCTTTTTGAAGAGCAAATTCACCCGACCACGGATTCATGCCAAAAAGGGAGCGGCTGCGATAGCGGCTCCCTTCCTTCATTCCTCTCACTTACTTAACCCAAACACTTCCGCGCAACAGCCTACATCTTACGCGCCTCCAGCTCAAACGGCGCTTCACTCGCGTACATGTCATGGAAAAATCCCCAGTACGGGATATCGTCTTCCAGGCATCTGATTGAATATGACAGCTCCTCGTCACACGCCGGTTCTTCGCCATGGTTCCGCATCTGCTCGAACTCATCCACCAGATGTTCCATGATAGTGGCTTGGATAAATAGAGGTAACTGTTCCAACATCGACGGTTCGATCCAGGTCTCCGAACTGTACCCTTCGAGAACCGTATTGAAATAATCGGTCATAAACTGTTGGCGCTTGCCCGCGTCTGGCTCCGCTGCGACCCAGCCCACTCCGCTCTTCCAGAGATCGGCCAAGTCGTACATATACCAACCGAAGCAGGAATTGTCGAAATCATATACCGTTATGCTTCCGGTATCATAGTCGATCGAATAATTGCCGTCGTTGAAATCGCAATGGATCATGCCGTAAGATTCACGGCTTCTGTCCAATCCGTCCAACTTATTAAGCAGCTCTGCCAGCTTCCACTTAAGCAGCGCAAGAGAGTCGGGGAGCAGCTGATCGATATAAGCGGCATTGTATTTGTCCTGAAAATGATACCGGCGATGCACAGGCGCGTATCCTTTCGACAGTTGGTGCAGCTTCCCTAAGACTTTACCGCAGTTATAATAATATTCGGTGATGGGAACGCCCTCCCGATACCGATAGTGCTGCTCCGCAAGCCTCTTCCCTCGGGCCTTCTCGAACAGGCAGACAACAAAGTCGTGATCCTGATGAGTGATCGTTTCCAGCAGATTGCCCTTCCTGGAGCAGACGACATCCGAGACGCTGCCGCCATGTTCGAACAAATACCGGATATATTCCACTTCTCCCCGTAGTTGTTCCCGGCTTCTGTCCTTTAAGAAAGCGATTCGGAGTATCCGGGCATCGGCGCCCTCCCTCTCGCAGGTATACACGACATTCCGCCCTCCGGCATGTGCCGGAACAAGCTTGATATCGCAGCCTTCCAACCCGTACAACTCCGACAGTAACGGAAGTACATGTGCCTCCGCGATTGTTACAACCTCGTTATGCGTTATATGATCTCCTCCAAAGTTAGCAATTTACCAGAACGACAGGACACAGCTCGCACGACCTCATGAAGGTCGCTTTCTTCATATACACGCAGCACCTCAACCCCTAACATGTTAATGTATCCAGAATTTAACATCACGTATTGGATTTCGCAATAGAAAGATCAACTATAACTAAACTGGCTCTAGTTTCTCCAAGCCAAAAAGCAGCCATCATGACGACAGCTGCCATAAGTGTTTATTCAAAATCGTATCGCGCAGCTTCCCGTGCGAAATGCTACCCCAACCATCCTTCGAATGGATGCGTTCTCCATTCCTCTTCAGTCATTGTTCGTTCATCATCCATAACAACTTGGAGGGCATAGTGAAGGAGTTGCTGCCCCTCCAATTGAACCTCTTCTTGCACATCCGTCAGGACGCCATTGCACAACAAAGCGATCGAAGCCGCTGCATACCAGCCCATTCTAAACTCAAAACTATCTTCAGCGCGAATATGGAAGATCAGCTCCGTATCAGCTTCGGAGAGCTTCGCCTCTATCGGGCTTAACTGCCGTGGTCTGCCGAATAACTTGCTAAGGAATGGTCTATTCTTGCTTTTCGTATCCATCGGGTGCACATACAATTCGAAGCCGCTCATAAGCTCCCTATGATTCAGCGCTTTATTCGGGCAATCGTGCAAGACGATTTTGAAAGGCACAAAACCAGCGTGACCATGAAATGAGAATTCCGGATACACGTCCACCTGCATGTTAAATTTGTTTATTTCCGAAATCCAGTCGGGGATAACGCTGTCGCTCAGCCCCTTTAGTTGAACAGTCAGCGTATAACTCATCCGTTTGACCTCTCCGCTATAGTGGGACGCCTATATCTCTAGAAATTTTATTCGCGATACCGCTATCTGATGTATCCCGCGATACGATTTAGTTGCTCGACATCCTTCAGCCGGATCTTCAATGTCGTTTGCGGAACTCCCGTACCCCCATATAATCGGCGCCTTCCTGTGTAGAATGAGTAGGTACCGGATGCTCAATAATTCATAATCAATGTGCTGATTATGAAGTCGTGCTATTTATTTATCCATGTTCATTCAGACTCCTATATTATAAATAGGGGCTTTGCTAATCGTCTAAACATCCTCATCCGTCCAAGGCTCTATTGTTTTAATCGCGCTAAGTGGAATCAGTAGTCGCGTATCGTCACGCGCTTCGGTCGGCATAATCACAATCACATTGTTAAAATAATAATAGTTAACATACATTCCTGTTACAGATAGATTATCTAGAAAAGTTATTTTAATCCCTCGATTCAAGTATCCCTTCATGAATACTTCTTGTGTTTCCACATGCGTCCCCCTCAAATCAAAATTCAGCATTCCATTGGTTCTATCTAACTTTTTCTATATACTACCATAAGCAAGTTAGTACGGAGACTATATTCTCATCTCTAGATAGAGTCAAAGTACGAATGAATCAACGAGTCTACGAGCTAAGGAAGATCGGACAGTGCAATTTGCATATAGCAGACAGTGCATCGGAAATCGCCATGCACCGGTAAGCGATCGCTCAACATAAAAAAGCTGCCGGCACTCTCCGGCAGCTAGCACAAATTATTCCGTCCGTTCATCGAATCGGCATTTTAAGAACGAAGCAGTTCGGTCTTCCCCTGAAGCAAATCTTCAAAAACCGGCCGCTGTACTTGGTTGATTCGCTCCAGCGCGATATCGGTGAGATCCCAGAATCGTAACTTCAACGATTCGCCTCGATCATCCTGGAAGTTGATCGTAACGCCGTCGTCCGCAACATGCTCTTCGTGATTGGTCCAAGCGTGGAAGAGAAACATCACGAAGACAACCTGGTTGCCATCCGGATAGGTGTATTGCATTCTCGGTCCGGTATAGACGGCGTACAACTCGCAGCGCTCGACCGTTAGTCCGGTCTCCTCGATCACTTCCCGGATCATCGTCTCTTGAATCGTCTCGCCTGGATCCATGCCTCCGCCCGGCAATCCCCAATCGCCGTAATCGGATCTCTGCTGCAATAGGATTCTACCTTGGCCATCTCTTATAATCGCTCCGCCAGTTACAACAATTCTCATGTCCGGCATCTCCCTAGTGACCCGCCATCATCGCCGGGTCCGGCGCGTCCCCGCCGGCCGTGCCGCCGTCTTCCTGCTTCTTCGGTTTGCGCAGGATGAGCGACAGCGCGACGCCAACGGTCACGATGCACGCGGACAGGAAGAACGTGTCGCCGTATCCCGCGACGACGGCGCTTAGCGGGTTCGCGTCCGCTCCCGCGCTTGCGGCGTGGGAGGCGATTTGCGACGTCAGATACCCCGTCAAGCCCGCGGCCGCGAACGAGACGACGACTTGCTGAGCGGCGGTCGTCAGCGGCGTGACCCGGCTCACCAGACGGCGCGGCGCGGAATTCAGCACATGCGTATTAAGCGGCATCATAGCGAAGCCCATGCCGAGCCCCATGAGACAGATGCACGGGATGATTACCCAGAGCGAGGTATCCACCGAAATGCCGGATAGGATGAACAAGGAGATCGAGATAACGGCAAGACCGGAGAAGGCGAGCGGACGCGCGCCGATCTTATCGAACAGCCGGCCGCTGATCGGCATGCCGATTCCCGAGCATAACGCCTGCGGCATCAGAATCCAGCCCGTCTCAAGCGCCGAGTAGTGCATGACGCTCTGCAAGTACAGCGGCACGATCAACATGGCGCCGAACAGCGCGAGCTGCACGATCCACGCCAAGAGGATGCCGCGCGTGAAGTCGGATGACTTGAACACTTTAAGCTCCAGCAGCGGCTGCTTCTGCCCCAGTTCCACGAAGATGAAGAGGATGAGCGCGATGCCCCCGATAGACAAGCCCGTGATCGTCGACGTCTGGGACCAGCTGGAGCCGCCTTCGCTAACGCCGTACGCCAGCATGGAGAAGGCGATCGGCGCGAGGCACATGCCGATGACGTCGAGATGCGGCGCTGCATGACGTTCGGATTTCGGCAAATATTTAACCCCCAGCATCATCGCGATAATGCCGATCGGCAGATTGATGAAGAAAATCCAGTGCCAGCTGACGGAATCGACCAGCCAGCCGGACAGTACGGGACCGAACGCCGGCGCCATCAGCATCGGGATGCCGAGCATGCCCATGATGGAGCCGCGGCGCTCCGGCGGCGCGAGCTTGAACACCATGGCCATTCCGATCGGCGCCATCATGCCGCCGCCCAGGCCTTGAATGACCCGGAACACGATCAGCTGCTCCGGGGTCTGGGCGATGCCGCACAGCACGGAGCCGATCGTGAACAAGGCGATCGTGATCAAAAACACTTGCTTGGCGCCGAATCGATCGGTCATCCAGCCCGCGAGCGGGATGACGGCGGATAACGCCAGCGTGTAGCCGGTGACCGTCCATTGGATCGTCTTCAGGTCCGTATCGAAATACGCCACGAGCTTCGGAATGGCGTTATTGACGACGGTGCTGTCCAGAATAACCATGATCATGCCGACAATAATCGCCAGAAGCGGCGGCAGAATCGCTTTCAGCGAGAAATCGTCCCCGGCGGCTGCCGGCGTTGCGCTTGGCTTAGGAACTGACATAGATTCCAGCTTTCTGCTCATCGAGAGCTTGAATGTAGGTGATAATCGATCGATCAATATGGCGCTATCTCGAACAAATCCGCGGGCAGCGCCTGCACGAACGGCGACCATTCGCCCGTCGCGTACAGCTGAAGCCGGTGCATCGCCCGCGTGCACGCCGTGTATAGAAGCTTGCGTTCGTTCTCTGGGCCGTAAGCTTCATCCGATGCTTCATAGACCAAGACGGCATCGAACTCGACGCCCTTGGCGAGATACACGGGAATGACCATAGCCCCTCGCTCGAATTCCACCGTCTCCTGCGTGATGAGCTGCAAGTCCTCACCGCCATGAAGCCTTAACGCTGCATGGGCATCCCGGCACTCGGCCGCGCTCTTCGTAATGACGGCGATAGACTCGAAGCCCTCGGCTTTGAGCGCCGCGATATCCGCGATAATCCGCGCATTGCGCTTCTCCCTGCCATCCAGTCTCGTCAGAAGGGGCTTCGGGCCTCTCCGATCGAAAGGCATGATCTCTTCCCCGCCCGGAAGCATCGCTCGCGTAAACTCGACAATCTCCCTAGTCGACCGATAGCTGCGCACAAGGCGGATCAGGCAGGTATCGGCCTCGCCGTACAGGCGGACCAGCGTCGAATCGGATGCGGCCAAATGGGTCGACTGCATATAGATCGCCTGCCCGAAATCGCCGAGCACCGTCATGCGGGCACGGGGGAACAGCTTCTTGAGATATTCATACTGAAACGACGAGTAATCCTGCCCCTCATCCACGAATACATGCCGAATCTCGGTGTTCGTGCGGACGCCTTCGATCAGCTCCTTCACATACAAGTACGGCGTCGCATCCTCATAGAACAACTCGCTGCCGAGCATCTTCTCGTTCGTCTGCCTGCATATTTCCGACCACAGCGTAGGGACGTCGGCCCCGTTCGTTCGCGCCCGATAAGCAGCCTCACTCTCGAACAATTGGCCATAGACCGCCTGGAGATCGACGAACAAGAAGCGCTTCACGCTTTTCCTTAGCGGCCTGAACCGTTCTTTCACGATGCTGCGGCGCAGCATCGCCTCTTCCTTCATCGCGAAGTCGAAGTCGCCCTCTTCTTCCCGGCGCTTGTTGTTCAATCGTTCGCGAACGGAGGTATAGTGTTCCGCAAGGTCGAACAGCTCTCTGTCTTTGTGCAGCACGCCGAACACTTCCGCGTACTGATCGGCGTCGAGATAATTCAGCTCTTCCTCGACCCAAGCCGCTCCCAGTTCCTTACGTTCCAACGACGCCAATCTTTTCAGCAGCCATTCCTGCAAGAGCACGACGCGATTGTGAAGCGGCAGGGAACGGTCGTAGCCGTAAAATTCCGCATGCATGCGTTCCGCCGTAATCAACTCGCGGTTCTGAAGCCGAATGCCCTTGAATCGCATCCCATCTTGCCCCAACCACGCGCCATAATGCTGCAGCGCTTGCAGGTAAGCATCGGATGCTTTGTACGCGATCCCCTGAAGACGAGCTTCGTACCCCGGCGTGCCTTGCGCGGTCAGCACATACTCCATCTGATCGAAAGGGTCTTCCGGCCGTAATGATTCGCCCAGCCAGTAGTCGAGATATTCTTGGAACGTCGTCTGCTGCATGTTCTCCTCGCCAAGCTCCGGCAGGACGGTGGAGACGTAGCTGGCGAACATCGGATTCGGCGAGAACAGCACGATCTGATCGGCCTTGATCGTCTGGCGGTGTTTGTACAATAGGTACGCCACCCGCTGCAGCGCCGCGGACGTCTTGCCGCTGCCGGCCGCCCCTTGCACGATTAGCATCCGGCTTGCGTCATCGCGGATAATGGCGTTTTGTTCCTTCTGGATCGTGGCCACGATGCTCTTCATTTGCGAGTCCGCTCCCTTGCCGAGCACCTGCTGCAGCAATTCGTCCCCGATCGTCTCGCTTGCGTCGAACATGTTGCGGATGTGCCCGTGCTGAATCTGGAACTGCCGCTTGAGCTCCATCGTTCCATCGATGCGGCCGCCCGGCGTGTCGTACGATGCAGGGCCCGGGGAATAATCGTAGTACAGGCTCGCGATCGGCGTGCGCCAGTCGTAGATCAGGAAGCTCAAGCCGTCATCGTCGAGGAAGGAAGATACGCCGATATAGATCTGCTCGCGGAAGTCCGTGCCTTCCTCCCGATAATCGATGCGTCCGAAATAGGGGGACGGAAGCAGCCGATTCATGCTCTTCCATTGCTGCGTCAACAGCTTGTGGCCACGCTCCCGCTCGGCCAATACCGCCGACTGCTGATTAATCGTATGGAAGGTCTCTTCGAAATCTTCGTCGGTGGCCGTGTTAATCGTGACTTCTTCCCAGAATCGCCTGCGGATGTCCGCCGCTTGATCATGCAGGCCGGCAACCTCCGGCTCCAGCTCGGCGATTCTCGATTGCAGCTTGTTTCTGACTTCTTCTAGCCGTTCCCGTTCCTGCTGCCAATCCTTCGCATCCATATTTACGTGAACACACTCCTTTTTTCCGTTCTCTGGGGTAAAAAAAGAGCATTGACAGATTAAAGCTCCAGCTGTACAATTAAATTAGGGGAAAAACTGCATAGGCTGATTCACTCTAATTTGTCAATGGCGCTACTGATTATATCACAGCGTTATTTTGCGTTCAATTAGTTTTTTCGTTACTTTTGATATCCGAAGATGACCCGCATTCCTATTCACTGGGGTCATCTTTTTTTATTTCTCCGGCGCCAATTTGAGAATGTCTCCTCTTCTACCGTGCTCCGCAAAAGAAAGACCCCCACGAATGTCATCGGATGGATGCCCAATGACGATTCCGGGGGTATTCGGCGTCTCTAACAGAAGCATTCAGGCCCATCGGAAGCCGCGGTCGAAGCCTGTTGTCTTCCGGCCGCTGCCTCGCCTGGCTCGCTCTCCTCGTAGGCCAGCAGCGCATGCGTGCCGTGGCTGAGCACCGCGCCTGCCCGCGTGGAGGCGGCTACCAAGAGCGCCTGCACGATTTCTTCCCGCGTGCCGCCGAGCGCCCAGAACTTCTTGACATGCACGTCGATGCAGTACGGGCAGCCGGTGACATGCGCGACGGTCACGGCGATCAGCTCTTTCGTCCGGACGGGCAGCACTTCGGAATCGGCATATGCCTCCTGTTCGAAAGCAAGGTAAGCGGCCGCGGCAGGCTGCGCCAGCTTCACCATGTCGGGAATGCGGTTCAAATTCGAGCGGTCGTAATAAGAGGACATGTCATCTACTCCTGTCGGCTTGGATTATCGGTACCTAAGCCAGTATAGGAGAGCGCACTGCCATGCTTCCGTGACAAAGTCACGCTTGACCGTCCGAAATGGCGGCCAGCCTCTCCCGGTCAAGCACCGTGATGCGCCCCCGTCCCAGAGCGACGGCGCCTTGCGAAGCGAAATCCTTCAGCAACCGGCTAATGACCTCCCGGGCGGTGCCCAGCTCGATGGCGAGGTTCTCGTGCGTAACCGGCACACAGGCACGATCCGCCGTCGTCGCCAGCAGAAGCTCGGCGAGCCGGCGCGGCACCGGCTCGAACGCGATCTGCTCGAGCAGGCGCGTCACGTTCGCCATCCGCCCGACGAATTGCCCGTAGACGAACCGGCGAACCGGCTGGTATGCGTTCATCCAGCTCCGGAACATCTCGACCGGCAGAAGCAGCGCCTCCGTATCGGACTCGATCGAGATGGAGGCTTCGTATTCCAGCTCGCCGAGAATGCTGGCCAGCATGAGGACGCAGCATTGTCCGCCCGTTAAGCGGTACAGCGTAATTTCGCGGCCGGACGGACTGATTTTATACACGCGCACCCACCCGCTCAAGATGAAGACGGCATGCCGGAATACATGCCCTTCCCGGATATATACCGGGCTGTCCGGATTCAGGCGGACAACTTCCGCCTCCCGCCAGTCCGCATCCGGCAACGCGCCGAAGCAGGGAAATATCCGATGGAGACGGCGAAGGTCGAGCGGCTGCGAGAGCATGGGACATCCCCCTTGGATCAATTTTCCTACATCCTACCACGTCGGCCTGCGCGAAGAAAGCAGCTCAAGTCCCTAGGGCAACCAATACGTTTCAAGCCGATATTCAGACGGGGGCGCCCACCAACTGAAAGCTTGCGAGCGCTCATGACCCCGACCGTGCGGCTGAGCTCATATGGGAATAAAACTTCACGTTGTTATTGAAAAAGGACAGCCCCGCTAAGCCGGGACTGTCCTTCCCCCATCTTCGCCGATCTAGCGGCGCTGCAAGCTATTGGCATGTTCGATGCCATGCGCGATCCCTTCTATGCCCCAGCAGAGTCATTCCTTCGACAGCGTCACCGGATAACAGCTCCTCTTTCAGACGATGAAGGAGCTGGATACTGAACTGGATCTGAATGCTAATAGGCGTGCTTGGTCGCAGCCAGAACCGTGACGATCGTCTCCATTCGTGAGTCTCACATCGAAAAAGCGAAAGACGCCTCGTTAGGCGTCTTTCTTAGGTTGCGCTCAGTCATGAAATTGTTAGAGGCCGTCGCATAGGGCGCGTCCTTGCTCACCGCGATTATCTCGACCGAAGGTCTTGAATGAAATGCTTGGCCAGTTCCCGCGGATTCAATTGAGCAGGATCGCGTCCGCTCAGAATCCAGAAGAAGCTCGGTCCGATGAGCAGCGCGGTGGCTTGATCGAGTGCAATTGGCAGCGTATCCTTCCCGAGCGCGCGCTCGATCACGATCCGTGCGCTGTCGCCGAGCGGATCCTTCGCAGAGAGCATCTCCGCCACG
This sequence comes from Paenibacillus aurantiacus, assembly GCF_042431225.1. Lineage (NCBI taxonomy): Bacteria > Bacillati > Bacillota > Bacilli > Caryophanales > Paenibacillaceae > Paenibacillus > Paenibacillus aurantiacus. Next base: position 169,944 of record NZ_JBHMDO010000003.1, read on the forward strand.
GCGGCGTCATGCTGCGCTTCTCCGAGGAGCGCCCGATAGGCGGTCCCTGCCGACGAGCGCGCGAGGAAGCGAACGAGCGCTTCCAGGTAGGCCGTCAGGTCCTCCAACACATCCCCGGTAGGACGAATCGCAAGCTCTTCCTCCGCATCGGCCGCGCTGGCTTCGAGCAAGATCTCCGCCTTGTGCGACCACCAACGATACACGGTCTGCCTCGACACGCCCGCCCGCTCGGCGATGCCCTTCATCGTCACGGCCGCATAGCCGACCTCGACTAAGAGGTCGTCGACCGCATTAAGAATAGCCGCCCTCGCTTGCTCGCTCCGTGGTCGACCGCCATGATTCTGTTCTTTGTCCATGTCCATATTCATGTCTCAACTATACATGGCTGCAAGGCTCCTTGTCTATGATTCGACCTGGGCGGCGCACGCGATCTACACCCTCGGCGGCACGGGCAAAAACAATTACTGGACACAGTGTATCGATTCTTGTATATTAAGTTACACGGTGTCTCGTTATTGTATAAGAAGTACATCGGCGCGAATTCCGACGATGGAAATCCCGACGATGCGAGCAACCGCAAAATAGGAGCTGCAGTCCGCAGAAGGGCTGCAAGGAGGTCAACCATATGAAAGTATTTGTAACTGGAGCAACAGGTTGGATCGGATCGGCCGCCGTAGATGAGCTGCTGAGCGCCGGTCACGAGGTCGTCGGTCTGGCCCGGTCGGACGTCTCGGCATCGGCGCTCGAGGCGAAGGGCGCGTCGGCTCTGCGCGGGGATCTCGACGACCTCGACTCCCTCCGCCGAGGAGCGGCCGAAGCCGAAGGAGTCGTCCACTTGGCGAACAAGCACGACTGGGCGAATCCGGCGGAGTCGAATCGCGCCGAGCGGACCGCAGTCGCGACGCTCGCCGAGGCGTTGGCCGGTACCGGTCGGCCTCTCGTCGTGGCCAATGGCTTATCCGGCCTTGTTCAGGGACAGCCAGCGCTGGAGACAGACCCGTCGCCCGACGTGGGCCCGGACTCTCACCGCGGGGGCGCCGAGAATCTCGCGCTCGACTACGTCGGCCGCGGCGTGCGGACCGTTATTGCCCGGTTCGCGCCGACGGTCCACGGGGTCGGAGACTGGGGCTTCGTCAATTTCCTCATGTCCGCCGCGCGCAAGCAAGGCGTGTCCGGGTACATTGGAGACGGCACCCACGCTTGGTCCGCCGTGCACCGTTCCGACGCGGCCCGGCTCATCCGGCTGGGGCTCGAGTCCGCGCCTGCCGGATCGCGCTTGCATGCGATTGGTGAGGAGGCCATCTCCACCCGGGCGATCGCCGAGGTGATCGGGCGCGCCCTCCATATCCCGGTCGTCTCGATCGCGCCGGAAGAAGCCAATGCGCACTTCGGATTCGTCGGCCGCTTCTTCAGCCTATCCATGACCGGTTCCAGCGAACGCACTCGCGAGCTGCTCGCTTGGGCGCCTGCCGGGCCCACCTTAATGGATGACATCATGGCCGGCGCATACAAGAAAGGTGGCGAACGATGAGCGACCCGCAACCGCTGTCAAGCGATGCCGCGGCTTTGGCCGCGAACCCATCCAGGCAGTCCGGGCTCGTGCTGGCATGCGTATGCGCATGCACGATCTTGGTCGTGGGTCTTGTCGCCGCCATCAATCTGGCGGTTCCGCAGCTCGCGGCAAGCCGGCTGCACCCGAGTTCTTCGGAGCTGCTGTGGATCGTGGACGCATATGTCGTCGTGTTCGCCTGCCTCGTCATCCCGGGCGGCGCGGCCGGCGACCGGTTCGGACGCAAAGGCGTACTGATCGCCGGGCTCATTGCATTCGCGGTTGGGGCAGCTATCTCGGCCGCCTCGCCGAACGTGACGATCCTGCTTCTCGGACGCGCGATTACCGGCGTCGGGGCAGCGCTGGTGCTGCCGAACTGCGTAGGCACGCTCGTTCACGCGACCGCACCCGAACGACGCGGCCGGGCTCTCGCCATCTGGGGCGCGATGACCGGCATGGGAGGGCTCGTCGGCAACATCGCCGGCGCGGCGCTGCTGACTTCCGGCTCGTGGCGAGCGTTGTTCGGGGCCATTGCGCCCATCGCGCTTCTCTGCGCGCTCTGGGTGGCACTGGCCGTGCGGCGCAGCAGCCGCAGCGCTCGCGGTCTCGACCCGGCTGGCACAGTCCTTCTCGTCGCGGCAACCGTGGCGCTCTTAATCGGCATCATCGAAGGACCTGAGCGCGGTTGGACCAGCTTCGCCGTCATCGCCGCCTTCGCAACCAGCGTCGTGCTCGGGGCAGTTTGGGTCCTGGTCGAACTGCGGGTTCGTCACCCGCTGCTTGACCCCCGCCTGTTCCGAATACCGATGCTCAGTACCGTCAGCCTCGGCATGCTTGTCATGTTCTTCGGCAGCTTCGGCCTGTTCTATCTCAACGCATCGCTTCTGCAATACGGCCGCGGGTATTCCGTCTTGCAAGCCGGGTTCGCGATTGTTCCGATGACGGTGCCCATGCTGCTTGTCGCGCGATTCGTTCCCGATCTGGCGAAGCGCTTCGGCATCCCCGCCACGCTGTCCGCCGCCTTTCTTGCCATCGGCATCGGATTGCTCGGCCTATGCTCTGCCGCGCATCAGCCGTATCTCGCCTACGCGGCCTGGCTCGTCCTCATCGGGATCGGCTTCGCGCTCGCGCTCCCTTGCTTGACGGCCGAACTGACGGCGGCGCTGCCCGCCGAGCAGGCCGGCGTCGCCGGCGGACTCCAATCGGCAACCCGGGAACTCGGCAGCGCCATCGGCGTCGCGGTCGTCGGCACCGTGCTGACCGAGCGCTTTACCCGGCATTTGCCCGCAAGCCTGCTGCAGGAAGACCCGGTCCCGAGGACGGTCGCCGAGGCACTTGCTTCCGCACCCGCTCAGCAAGCAGCCATCATCGACTCGTTCACTACCGGAGCCGTATCCGCGCTGCAAGTGGCGAGCGTCGTCACGCTCATCGCCGGCGTCCTCGTCGTCACGGCAGCCTACCGGGCCGGACGCCGCCGACGGGAGCAGCGTTCAACCGTTATAGCGCCTACGGCTCCCCGTCGATAAGCCGGACCACCATCTGGCGCCCAGCTATCCAGCAAAGGTGCTAGCATCATTTTGATAAGGGGAGCTGTCAGAGAAGCACTGCCTTCTAAAGCGAACAAAAGGCGTCACAGGCGTGCAAGTCCCTGTGACGCCTTTTGCAGTTCGAGTAGAGGACGCATTAGGAGACGGATCGGTTATGGCAATCCGTTCTCAAGCATGCCTTGCCCGTAAAATAAATCGCGTCATCCACCAAATTGCAGCCGAACACGCGTTGTACAAGAGATTCCAGCTCCCCCAGCGCATGCCCGTTCAATTCCGAACTCTGGCCGCACTCGCTGCAGATCAAACAAGGCTTCGCATGTCCGCTCCGGTCATGTTGGCAGGCGAACCGGACCGACCTGTCGGAGGCAACGATTTTGTACACGATTCCCAGCTCGCCGAGCAGCTCCAGCGTTCGATACACCGTCGCCATTCCGATCGGAGGATACTGGCGTCTGACCAGGTCGAATACTTCCTCGGCGGTCAATGCCCCTTTTTCTCTCAATAAAATCTCCACTGTCACGGCGCGCTGCTTGGTTAACCGATATCCTCTCGTCTCCATAACGCGGGTGATCTGATCCAACCGTTCCGCGATCTCCATCATGTACCGTTCCCTCCATTCGATTCCGAAGCGGCGCATGCTCCGTTCTTGTCACTTCTTATTGCCTGCCGGGCATGAATTACTTCCTTTCCCCTGTTGCCACGAGAACGGCCCTCCCCAGCGTGTGACTTTGCATGGTGAACCCTAAGAGAGCCGGCGTAGCCTTCGCGTCGACGCCGATCGTTGGGACATCGAGCGCATGCACGACAAAATAATACCGATGAGGACCGTGTCCCGCCGGAGGCGCCGCGCCGATGAACCGTTCGAGCCGCAGATCGTTCGGCAGCTGCTGCGCCCCTTGCGGCAAGCCGCTGCCCTGCTCGTCGCCTGCGCCGGTCGGCAGTTCGGTGACGCTGGCAGGGATGTTGATAACCGCCCAGTGCCAGAGGCCCGATCCGGTCGGAGCATCCGGGTCATACGCGGTTACGGCGAAGCTCTGCGTCCCTTCGGGCGCACCGGTCCATCTCAAGTGAGGCGAAAGATCTTGGCCGCCCTCCACGCCAGACATCCCCGAATAGTGCTGCGGCGGCAGAGGAAGGCCCTCCGCTATGTCATGACTCGTCACTTGAAAGACTGCGGCTTCCGGCATTCTAGCAAATGGATTGTTGCTCATTGGTAATTACCTCCTTTTGTTGATTGCAACTCGATTATATAAACAAGAATCGATTCTGTAAATACAAATCGTTTATATTTATTATTATCGAATTTTTATGTTGTTTTTTTATGGACGACCGTGTACATTATTTAAAACGTGTATAATCCCGATGCGCATAAAAGGATGGTGTTGTCGGCTTCATGGCCAAAAGAAACGGTTCGTCCACGTTAAGCGAGAATGTCACGAAGAAACTGCAGTCCGATATATTGGCCGGACTATATGAACCAGGCCGTCCGCTCATTGTTGCGGAATTAGCCAAAGGATTCGAGGTCTCGGTCGCCGTCGTGCGAGAAGCGCTGACCCGGTTAGCGACTCATGGCCTCGTCTTGCAAAACCCGAACCACGGGTTCTCGGTGAAGACGGCATCGGAAGCAGAACTGAACAGCATCATTGAGGCGCGATTGATCAATGAATCCGCCGCATTACGCTTGTCCATCGCGCATGGCGATCTCGCCTGGGAGTCCCAAGTCATCGCCATTCACCACCAATTAGCGCAGACGGCCGAGTATCAAGAAGTGAATCACAAGCTTGCCGTTAGCGCAGAGTGGTCCGACATTCACCGGCAATTCCATTACCAGCTTATCGCCGCTTGTCCGAATCCGGTGCTTCTTGATATCTGCCGGCGCCTGTGGGATTTGAGCGAATTTTATCGGCATTACTCGCCCCCGCAGCAAACCGCTCGCGACGGCCGCGCTGAACATAAGGCGTTAGCCGATGCCGTTCTTAACCGCGACGGCGACCAGGCCGTCGAGATCTTTCGCGCGCACATCCAGCTCACCGCGGACAATCTGTTCGACAAGCGATGAGCGGACTTGACCTGCAAACCGGCACCTGGCTCCAACCCGCTGCCAACAGCAGGCAAGCATAGTATGGAGTCTGAGGCCAGCTAGCCCGTATACCGGCCAACGACAAATAGACATCTACCTCCTCATCGGAGGCAGATGTCTTCTTGTTCTGCAGATCGCTCGACGCAAGCGCCCTATCGCTCGATTCGAATCGCTTCCCGCTGCGCTCTCAAGCACAGCTCCGCCGCCATGAAGGCATGCTCCTGCGTCATCGCGTTCTCGGTCCGGTTCAGGCAGTCCAGAATGAGCTGCCCGAAGTACGGATAGCCGACCTGTCCGCTAACGTTAAAATGGTATTCGCCAGTTTGATTGACCAAATAGACGTGATTGCCGCTTTTCTCGCGCGCGACATCGATATATTTGCGCAGCTCGATGTACCCTTCGGTGCCGAGTATAAGGGTACGTCCATCCCCCCACGTGCCTAAGCCGTCCGGCGTGAACCAATCGACCCGGAAATATTGCGTGGCCCCGTTGTCCCCCAGCAAGGTGGCATCGCCGAAGTCCTCCAGTTCTGGGTAGTCGGGGTTGTTATAGTTCGCGATTTTGCTATGCAGCACCTCCGCCTTCTTGCAGCCGGCATAGTACAGGAACTGCTCGACCTGGTGGCTGCCGATATCGCACAGAATGCCGCCGTATTGTTCCCGCTTGAAGAACCAGTCCGGTCTGGACGGCGCGTTCAGCCGGTGCGGGCCAAATCCGGTCACCTGAATAACGCGGCCGATCGCCCCTTGCTCGATGAGCTGACCGGCATACACCGCCGCCTCCACATGAATTCGTTCGCTGTAGTACACCGCGTATTTCCTGCCGGTCTCGCGAACTTTGGCGCGGGCCGATTCCAATTGTTCCAGCGTCGTGAAGGGGGCTTTGTCCGTAAAATAATCTTTGCCGGCGTCCATCACGCGAAGGCCCAGCGCGCATCGCTCGGACGTAATGGCCGCCCCGGCCACCAGATGAACGTGCGGATCGGCCAGAACCTCCTCCTCGGAAGACGCGATCTTCACTTGGGGGTAGGTTCGCGCGAACGCTTCCGCTCTTGCCGGATCGCGGTCATACACCCACTTCAACGCAGCGCCCGCTTCGATCAGCCCGTTCACCATGCCATAGATATGCCCATGGTCGAGCGCCACCGCGGCGATCGTGAATTCGCCCGGACCCGCCACCGGGTTCGGTTTGCCTTTCGGCGCATAGTTCATGCCGTCGTTCTTCGTCATCGTCTTGACCTCCGCCTCGGTTATGATTTCCCGTTATAGCTGCTGCCTGTCGTAATGGTCAGATCCGCGAAATTCTCCACTGCGGCGCCTTTCTCGTAGAAATGCGGCACCTGCTTCATCAATCCTTCCCGCGTGTAGAACGGATCGTCCTTCCGCAGCGGAAGGACGACCTTCTCGCCGGTGCTCGCGGATTTGTAAATACTCGTAATGAGCTCTAACGTGCTGCGTCCGCTGACGCCGTCGATCAACACCGGCGCCCCGGTCTCGATGGCCTGCAGTACATTATCGATCTGCGCGGCATGGCCTTCGTAAGGCAGATCCGGCAGCTCGTCGTAGTATTGTTGGATATTCGCCTCGAGGGATGGATTCCGATCCGGAAAACCGTTCGGCAATGACGTGGAAGCCGTGACCCGCCATGGCGCCGAGATCCGAGCGTGCTGCCCTTGGAAGATGAACTGCTGCTCTTCGCCATGATGCACGACGGAGCTTGTGATTTGCCCCAAGCTCCCGTTCGGATATCGGAGCATCGCGATGGACAAGTCCTCTACTTCCGCATTGTCATGCGCGACGTTGCTCATATAAGCTTGAAGCTCGCTCGGCTGACCCAGCATCCAGAGCAAGGCGTCGATGTGATGAACCGCATGATTCAGCGTAGGGCCGCCGCCCTCCTTCTCCCATGTGCCGCGCCACCACAAATCGTAATAGCAATGCCCCCGCCACCAGAACGAATCCACTTGGGCATGGAGGATTTTGCCGGCGAGCCCGCTGTCCAGCACGCGCTTCAATTTCATGATCGGATTGCGGAACCGGTTCTGCGCGACGACGGACAACACCTTCCCGCTGCTCGCCGCGGCTTCGATCATCGCGTCGCATTCTTCAAGGGAAGAGGCCATCGGCTTCTCCACGATGACATGACTGCCCGCATGGAGGAAATCGATCGTCACCGGCGCATGGACGAACGGCGGCATACACACCGACACCAGATCGATCCCCTGGCAGAGCAGTTCCTTGTAATCCTTGACAATGGCGGCATTCAACCCGAATTGCTCGCGCCTCGCTTCCGCTTTCTCGGGATACAGATCGCATAAAGCCACAATCCGGCAGCGGTCCTTGAATTGCAGATAACTTTCGATATGCGCGGATGAGATGGCTCCAGTACCGATAATCGCTACTTTCAACATGGATGTGCCTCCCTGGAAATGTAGGTGCTACTGAAATCATAGTCGAGCCAACGAGAGCATTGTGATTCGTCATGTGGAGGAAATAACGCTAGGTTGCGGTTTTCGAAGCGTACCGGTTGAAGCGGCTAAGTCGCTTCGATATAGTGTGGATAGAGGAGAGTGCCTACAAGACGATAGGGATGGGAGCGAGTTGCATGCCGGTTGCGACGGGTCATTACAGCGAGGTGCCGTTATATTTCGCCTACAAGCGCAAGAGCGTCAATGACGAGCATAAAGAAACGTTCCATTCCCACCTCGGGGTCGAGCTGCTGCTGATCCATCAGGGGAGCGGGACGATGATCGTGAACAACAGCCGCTATGAGATCAAGCCGGGCATGCTCTGCATCTTCCAACCGTTCCAGCTCCATCATCTGACGCTCGACTACGCCGACGATCAGAGCTTTGAACGCTCGATGGCTATTTTCGAACCGACCATGTACGAGCAATATTTTGAACAATGGCCGGGGCTGCACGACTTTTATGCCTTTATCTGCTCCGGGCAGCTTCCGTTCCCCTGCCTGTACGCGTTACACGATCTTCCCTTGCTGGACCAGTTGTTTCGGAATATGAACGAGCGCATGCCTGCCCTGCCGGAGGCGGACCAACTCGAGGAAATATCGCTGTTCCTGGTTAACCTGTACCGGGTGCTGAAACAAGAATGGGAGCGGCTGAACGAGAATACGGCCGTCTATCAGACGCGCCGCAAGACGCATCAAGTCGAGCATATTCTGAGCTGGATCGAAGCCAACTACGCCATTCCGTATCGGCTGGATGATATGGCGCGGTCCCTGCATATCTCGCCGTTCCACGCGTCCCATCTCTTCAAGGAAGCGACCGGCATCACCATCACGGAATACATGGCGACGCGCCGAATCCATCAAGCTGTTCGGCTGTTAACCACCACGAACAAGCCCGTCTCGCTGATCGCCGAAGAGATCGGGTATACGAACAGCTCTTATTTCTGCAAATTGTTCAAATCGCAGCTGGGGATTACACCTCATCAATACCGCAAGAAATGGACACGGCATTAGACTGTTCCCCGCGCTTGCACGCGTGAAAAAAGACGGCGGTGTCCCAAAATTCATCAAAAAGATGACGTTGAGACACCGCCTTTTTAATACAAAGTTTGGGTTACCGCTTCCACTGCGCGGTCTCATGTTCTTCCGATCGCTGTTGTTCCCGGATTCCCTGAATGTTACGGGTGGAGGTAGGAATCCGTTCACAAAGGATGATTGGTTTGCGCTCTGTTCGTGAGCGCAGCATTCATCCAAAGGCGAACGCTAACGCTTCTCCAGAATCATGTGACCTCTCCGCTCGGGATAACCCTACTTAAAATTTCAAAACAGAAAGAAATTAGTAGATAATAATCAAACTATGGTTACCCAGAAATCGAATTGAAGCAATCATGTGACGCTTATCAGCAAATTGGACAAAACGGACAAGTCTTACAAGCAGCGTTTGCTTGGTTCGCCGAAATATTTAATCGCTCCAAAGTATTTGTATTGAACACCTTTTCTCTTTCGTAGTTAATATCTAAACATAATCCTTGTTCAATATATTCATCCATTAATGGGCAGTAGTAATCCATATTTTCCACCGCCTAACCTCCCCGATAGGTACAATTCCCCTATAATGCTCACGATACATCCCTTCTGTATAAATCACCAATAGCTTTAGCGCTTCAACCGTATGTGGTTGAACAAAATTATTCCATAAAGCCAATCATAAATCGAAGATCAATTCCCTTGTTCTCGTAAAAGTATAGTTCGACCTCAGTAAACACAATTATTAAGATAACAACAAGTATTACATACTTTAGTGAACGAAATCCCCCCCTAAATATTAATTCTCTCTTTTCAATGGCATAGTACAGAATATTCCCAACCGTAATTGAAAAAATAATGCCCATTGCTTTCACAGGTTGTAAATACAAGAGGTTTGGAACACCCGTGATTGTTAGACTAATAACAAAACCAACGAGATAACCAATTAACAAATATTTAATTCTTGCACCTTTAATTGCGATCCCTCCACAAGATTTCTGAACTCTATTTATCTGTCTTGCAGCGGAAATACCTACAATATCGAGTGTACTTAATTCTTGTCGTTTGCAAAAGATTTAGTTTTGTTCCTTCTAACCACCCAATCAAGGCAGCTTACTAAGCTTCACGTCATCGATCTGCAAATTCGTGCTGCCAGGAGCAGCCTGGTAGAAAGCGATTTTTAAGGTGCCGTTCGTAACGGTCGCCGTTCCGGATATGCTCACATAGCTGTCGCCGTGCGGAATATTGACGTATACCGTGCTGCCGCCGTAATCAGACAACTCCATCCGGCTAAGCGAAGGAGAACCCAAGTTCTGCTTAACCCTCGCGCTTACCGTGTAGCTGCCGTTGGGCAGATTATTAACCGTTTGCTCCACTTTGCCCGTGTAGGCGCTATCGCTCCACAGCCAGTATTTACTTCCGGCATAGGCATCGTTCGCGTCTACGCCATGCGCGCCAGTCCCGGTATATAGCCAGCCGCTCTCGCCGTCTTCGAATGTGCCGTTGATCAGTTCGCCGCTCGTTGATCCCGGATGGCCTCCCGCCGCATCGCCGCTAAAGTAGATCATGTTCCAATACGCAAGCGACGGCACTTGTACGCGGACGTAATTGCCGTTCGAGTCGCTTCCTTTCGAGAAGGTCAACGCAATCGATCGGCCGTCATTCGCATCCGGCGAAGCGAGCCATACGGAGTTGACGTCCTTCGCGGTGTAGTATTTCATCTCGAAGTTGCTGATCTTCGACGGCGTTTCCTTCCTCCCGTCCGCAGCCCGCCAATCGTTCCGGCTGACGCCTAGCAGGTTGATCGTGTGTACAATGTCGTACTTGCTATCCTTCTTGCCGAAGGCCCAGATGCGGTTCGGTTGACCGTCGCCGCTGCTCGCGTAAGCCGGGAATTCGATCCGATTGGCCGTCTCCTCCTGACCGTCGCGCAGCAAGTTCTCGTACGCGACGATAAAGTCGTAGAGTTTGGAGACCCGCTGCTTCAAGTCTGCATCCATGTACAGATTTTGCTTCGGGAAGTACTCGCTGCTCAGCATATTGCCGTTATCCCCGAGCTCGAATCTAGAGCCGCCCGAAGCGTATACCGCCGCATCCGTGAGCAGGACGGCCGACGTATTGAAGGGCTTGCCCGGATTGTTATTGGCGTAATCGTATTCCATGTAAGCCGGAACGATCAGCGATTTGCCGCCGCTCTCCCGCCTCGATTGTTCGATTTCTTTGCGCAGCGAAGCGTAGGTATCGTAGGCCACCCCGTCGCTGTCTTTATCCCATGGCCAAATTTCCGTATACAGGACGTCCACGCTGCTGCGGTTGACGTTCTCGATCCCCTGCGCGCCGACCGGGTTGAAGGCGAGATATTTGGACCCGATCGCCTGTTTCGCGGCGTTGAGGAACGGCGTGAACGTGTCTTTGACATAGAAGCTGTTCCCGCCCGCATCCTTCATCTTGCCCCATTCCCCGATACTGTCGCCATGCCAGCCGTCGAAGCCGAACGTCAGGAACGCCTTGTTCATTTCATTGAAAATATAATTCCGCCAGCCCGCATTCTGGAGATCGAAGAAGTACAGCGTCGTAATGCCGGTCGGCGTCGAATCGGCCATCTTGAAGCTGAATTGCTGCCCGGCCTTGTCTCCTTCCGCCCACTGCAGCCCCCAGCGGTAATCGATATTGTCCTTGTCGTACCCGTTCGTCGCCGCGTACACCATGTTATAGGCCATGTTGACCATATTGACCGCTCTCGCCTGACTGATGTACGACTTGACTTTATTGCCGTAGATAAGACGGCCCGACCAGTCGTCCCACACGTCGGTATTCGGCGCTACCGGCTTCTGATGGCGGTAGAACCAGTCGTAGTACTGAAGCGCATTGATATGATAATTCTTCAAGGCATCGATTCGCGCGGCCGTATCCACCTGCTGCGTAAAATCCCATAGGTAGCCGTAACGCGGAAATTTGGTCCATGTCGAGGATACATCGACGCCGACCGTATCCGAATCCAGCTGCGCGCCGGCGTTGTCTCTCACGACCGCCTCCAGCAGATACCCCTGAAAATCGGCGGACGGCGCCGTCCAGCCGATCGTCATGATCGTGTCGGCGTTCTGGCCGAGCGAGAGCGGCTTCGTCAACGTCGTACCGATCTGCTTCTCCAGATGAAAGGCGCGAAGCTCCACCGATCCGCCGGTAATGTCGCGCCCAAGTCTGTTCTTCAAATCGATGCGGACTTCGACCGTCGCGCCGGGGTTGTACATCGATTTATCCGTCGTCACATCATACATCACCTTGCCCGTACTTGCCGCCTCCGCCCGCCGGGCGGGCTGCAGCGCCAGACTGCTCAGGAGCAGCACCGCGAACCCCGCGACTAACAGTCGGTGAATCGTTTTCTTCATTTTCATGTAGCATCACACCTCTCTAATGAATTCGCATGATTGCGCACCTCAAGCTTCCAACTCGGTTCGGCATCCCCCCTTTCAAAGGCTTGGCTCATCGCGCCTGGCTCTGGAATGCGCGCAAAAAAACACCTCCAAGCCGGCAGCCAGATCTCACGATAGCGATTTGGTTACGTACTTGAAGGTGTTTGAGGTCGTTCGAATGAAAAAGTTGTAATTGTCGATGAAAAAGGCTGTGAGCTTTAGGCGCCTACGCTCCTATTAACGCATCCCCGGCCATCATCCGATCGAGCAAATGGTCCAGCGCCTGCGCGGCCTCTCCGCGCGTGGTCGTGCGCGCCGGAGCAAACCTCCCCTCCGTATCGCCTTGCAGCAGCCCGTATTCCGCCGCTTGCCGAACGGCTTCCTTCGCCCATGCGGCAATCGTGCCCGCATCCTTGTATTCCTTCGTCTCTCCAGCCAGGGCGGAACCTCCGGCGAACCGATACGCTCGGACCAGCATAGCCGCCAGTTCCTGACGGGTGAGCGGCGCATCCGGATGGAACTTCCCGTCTTCGCTGCCCTCCACAATCCCCGCCTTGTAGGCAGCCGCTGCTGCTTCCGCATACCAAGCCGTTGCGGACACATCCGCGAAAGGCATACCGCTGCCATCGCTCTTCAAGTTCAGCGCACGCGCCAACATCGCGACAATCTGGGCGCGCGAACTTGCTTGCGACGGGGCGAACGTGCCGTCCGACATGCCGCTGACGACCTGCTTGGCCGTCAAAGAGGAGACCGCCTCATACGCCCAATGCGCGCTCGGCACATCGGCGAACGGCTTCTCATACTCGAACAAGGCAAACGTACCCTCGTTCTGAAGCTCCGCATAGAATAGGCCTTCCGCCATGCGATAATGACCGCCGGCATACTGCCAACTACCGCTCTTCGCATCATCAATATACAGCCCGAGCAGCTTTCCTTTCAGCTTCGCCTCGTCCACGCGTATGGCAATCTTCGCTTGCGCGGCCGAACGCTCGGCATGGAGCGCAACGCCATCCTTCGTCTTCAACGCCGTACCGAGCGCGTAGACGCCGCCCTTCCGCGTCATCTCTGCCGGCTGTCCTCCTATGACCGGGTTGGCCGTCTGCGTAAGCGTCAGTTCCACATAAGCCCCGCTGTTCTTCGGTGCGCCGGAAGCTAGCTTCCGCAGCGTATCTGAACCCCAGCTTATCGATAACGGCCCGTTCTGCAGCTCGAGCCGGTTGCTCTCCAGCAGCTCGCCCGCTTCCGCCGGGAGCCGTACCGTATTCACGCCATCCGCAAGCAGAATCGTCACTTTGCCGTTCTTGGCCTGCCGCAGCTCTTGCTCCGTTACAACGCGATGCCACTCAGTGACCGGACCCGTAACGACCGGCAGCGCTGCGACTGGCCCCGGGTTCGAACTTCCGCCATCTTGAAACAGCTGCTGCACGCTGCCCTGCTGCGGGTTACGGTCCACGATCAACATCGACCAATACGCGACCGAAGGAACATCGATAACGATATGATCCCCGTTCCAGCTATAGCTCAGCTCCTGCATCGCCCCTTCATGGCTATCCGGGGTAGCGGCATACACTTTCAATCCCGGCGCCGCCTGCTGCGTCAGCCCCACCGCGTAATCCACCTGCATATGCTGCTGCAGCGCCGGTTCGTTGGCCGCGTTGCGCCAATCCGAATCGTTGTTCAGCAGATTGACCAAATGAATGAGATCATACGACTCAAACCCGGCATTGCCCGCATTCTTGCGGACGGTCGTCCACAGCGTATTGGCAGCGCCATCCTTGCTCAGCAGCACGGGATCACCGCCGGCATCGTTGACGCTTATGGCTGCGGAGGCATCCGCTTTGCTGTCGAACAGCAGGTTCTCGTAGGCTGCGAAGAACTGATAATAATCCTTCATCGCTTCTTTCGTGCTCGCCGTCATCTTCTTGCTGCGGTTCGGGTAATACTCGTGGGCGAGCATATTCGGGCCTTCCTCGAACCGTTCAGCCGTGCCAAGCTCGATATGCGTCGCGCCCATCGCGGCCAAGGCCGCATCCATCAGCCGGACCGAAGGCTCGTTGAAGTATCCGGCCGCAACACCCCGAAGCTGAATCGTGCCCGGCGCGTCTTCCGCCTCCATCTTCAGCGTGACCGTATGCGCGCCAGCGGTCATATGCGGAATGATGACGTAGCCATCGCCGCTGTATTTGTCCTTGCTCTCCGTCCCGGAGAACCAAATTTTCAAGCCGCTTCCCGTACCGTCCGTTGCCCGTACTCCGTCAATATAGACCGAGCGGGAGGTGCTTGCCCCCGGATTCGAGTAGGTGAAAATAAGGCTTTGCTCGCCCGTCTGAGGGATGGTCACCGGATACGTCACCTGCTGGCCGACTTCGCCGAAATTCATGACCGTATCCTTGTACAGCGAGAACGACTCCGCCTCCCGGATGCTCTCCGGTTCGTAGGCGCGGGCTTCGTCCGCGGCGGCTCCGCTCTTGCCGACCTTCAGCTGATCCAGCTTGATGCCGCTATCCGTTCCTTCGGTCATCTTGATGACGACCCGATTGGCGCCCTGCTGCAGCTGTACGCCGCTCGTGACGGCTTGCTGCCACGTCTCTCCTGCCGTAGACGCGAAGCTGACCGGCACGCTTGCGCCATCGCCAACCGTTACACTGCGAATCGCCGTTACCGCACCCTGGGCATTGTTCTGGTACACCCAAGTCAAATCATACATACCGGCCTCATCCGCATTCACGTCGAACACGATCCGGTCGTTCTCGTTGTTGAAATCGTACGTGTAACCGACGACTGGCACGACGCCGCCGTCTGCTTGCGCGCTGCCCGTGCTGTATTCCATGCCGTCTACGAGGATGCCGCCGATATTCGTATATTGACCGCTCGATTCCATCTGCAGCGTCACCTCATGCTTGCCGGACGGAATGGCCACCGGCAGCGTCTTCGGCTGCATGGTTCCGCTCCAGCCGCCCGGCGTACGCGTGAATGTCACGTTCTGCGCCTGCGGGGCTGGCTGACCATCGACCAGCACCGACATGACCGGGTCATTGTCGCCATGATAGAGCACCGTCATCTCGTTCACCGCTCGAGCAGCATTCACTGTATACGTCACGCTCTGTCCCGCTTGGCCAAAATTGTCGGTTTTGCTTTCGCTCTGCTTGATGCTGTTCGTCTGCGGGATTGCCGCGTACAACGCGTCATATTTGCGTCCGCCGACCGTCATCGATTGCAGCTTGACGCCCATGTCATCCTTCGGCGCTCTTAGCTTGACGATCTGCTCGCCTGCCTGTAGATGCACGGTCGCCATCTGATCGCGCTGCGTGAATTTGTCCCAAGTTCCCGTTGCCGGGAACGCTACGTTGCCTTGCTCGGCATCGTCTACGATCAATTCCCGCTCCACCTGCTGCCATTCCGAGGCATAGCTGAACCCGAGCGGATAATCGCCTTCTGCCGGCACGTTCACGCGGAAGGCGATATAGTCGCCCTTCGTATCGAAGTTGTAGACATGGCTGTACTGATCGACGATGACGGTATCAAGCGCGGCCTCTACCGCTTCGTACCGATCCTCGATCCCTTGCCCCTTCACATCCAGGCTCGCCAGGTTTAGCCAGAGGCCATTCGTATTCAGCGTCAGCTTCACCGTATTGTCGCCCGCCTCAAGCTCGGCCGTCGCCTTATAGCTCGAGACCGGGTTCCCCCAGCCCGTATTCGCGGCGAAAGGGATCGCTTCCGCGGCAACCGCGCCATTCACGGTCAATTTCCCTTCCGGATATCCGGAGCCATTGCCGTGGCCGTAATTCAACGTCAGGTCGTACGTGCCTTTAACGGGCGCATGGACGGTGAACGTGACGGCATCGGTATCCTTGCGGCCGAAGTTGCCGACCCAGCCGTAAGCCTTCGCGATGCGGGACTGGTAATCGGCTGCTGCCGGCACGTCCTTCGCCTCGGTGCCGCGCGTCGTCACGCCGGTCGCCTGCTTATAGTTCATATAGCCGGCGATGACCATCGCTTTGCCGCCGTTCTTCGCGCGGGTATCCTCCACGACCTTCTGCACGTCGCGGTACTGATTGCGATCCTGCCAAATCTCGCTGTAATCGAAATCCGTCTTCGTCGCCGGATTCGGCACCGCGCTGTATTCCGCATTGCCGCCGACCATGTTGAAGGTCACGTCGCTCTTATCCGGATTGTTCGCCGCAAGCGAATCCTTGACCGCGCCGATCAGCTTATCGTAATCGAGCGCGTAGTACCGCTTGTTCCCGGTATAGTCATAGAGGAAATCGTGGTCATTCGCGCCCCATTGATCCAGATGGATGCCGTCGAAGCCAAACACGTTCACCGAACGATTGAATTGCTTCGTGATATACGCCTGCCAGTCCGTATTGCCCGGATCTTGCAAATATAACGACGTCGGCTTGCCGTTCACGTCGAACGTAAACCCGTTCTGATCCTTCTGCGGATTCGCGGGGTCAAGCGGGAACTGCGCCGACTTATTATACAGCCCCCACTCTGGACGGACGCCGAAGTCCGCATAATTCTCCCGGGCCGCATAATTCATCTGGTACGCCATCGCGGCCGATCCGTACTTCTGCGCCGCCTCCACCTGCTGCTTGACCGATAACGGATAGAGCGTGCGGCCAAGCAGGTCGGTATAATGTGAATCGGAGTCGATGACTTCCGTGATGAACTCGCCCTTCTCGTCCTTCAATGGCTTCCCGTTAGCATCGGTCTTGGAATAGACCGACACGTCGTGCCGCCACATCCAGTCGTAGAACTGATAGCCGTTCAGGTAGTAGTCCTGCGATAACTGCTTGAGCTTGGCATCGCTCTGCACGGCCGATTCGTCCGGGAAATCGCTGACATACCCGTACCGCGGATACCGCTTCCAATCGCTCGACACATCAATGGCAGCGGTTGCAAAATCGTGCTCGCCGGATCCGTTGACCCACGCCTTCACCAGATAACCGGTGAAATCCCGCTCCGGCGTCTCCCACTTGACCTGCAGCTCGCCTTGTCCCTGCTTGACCTCCACGGCCTTCGTTCCGCTGGCGACCAGCTCGTTCAGCTGATAGATGCGAACGTTCAATGTACCGCTCCAAGTTTCTTGATCCGTTAGCTTGAACGTCAACGTCGCTTCTTCGCCAGGCATGTACCGGGCTTTATCTACCGTGATTGAAGTAATCGCTTTCATAACAGGCTGAACGTTAGCCGGATCACCTGAACCCTCTGCATGCGCCGCCTGTACGCCACCGGCGATCTCGACCGATAACGGCAGCGCTCCTTGCACGACGGTCATCGCCGCTAATGCGCTGAATAACGCTTTCTTCTTGGTTCCCATAGCTGCCTCCCTAGTGAATAGATCGTGCACGCGCCAAAAAAAGGGTATAACCGCGCGAGTGAACCTCTCGTAGTCATACCCTTGGTGAACATCTCTAGCTGTGCGGTTTGCCGCCTCTTATTTGCCGTTCGCCTTCAGCCAGGCATCCAGCTGCTTCTGCGCTTCCGCAATGACTTTGTCCGCGCCGGCCGCCTTCTGCTTGTCGAGCATCTTCGGGACGTTCTCCTCCGGATCCAATTGGCCGGATTTGATCCCGTCCGCGAATGCTTTCTGCGCCGTATCGATCGCGATCATCTCGTTCTTCACCGGCTCCGGATCGAAGATGAATCCGAAGATGCGGGAAGGGTTGCCGGACACCATCGCGTTGAACTTCTCGTAATTCTCGTATTTCTTCGGATCTTCGCCGACGCGGGTATAGTTCAGCATCTGGTTGCCGAGCTGCCACATAATGTCATGGTAGAAGCCGACGTCGTTGTTCGTCTTGCCATCCGGCAGCGCGATTTGCCCGTCCTTCATGACATAGTGCTTGCCCTCGACGCCGAAGTTGAACAGCGTCAGCAGCTTCTGATCCTTGAAGAACAGGTTCAAGAGCGTCATGGCGCGGGCCGGATCCTTGGACGTCTTGGAGATCGCCTGCATCGTCGCCGTCATTTTGCCGGTCTGCAGCCGGTCCACGTTGAGCGGGATTTGCAGCACTTCGCGGCCTGCCTTCAAGGAGCCGTTCGGCGATTTGGCTACGGAGCCGATCGTCATATCCGCGAGGATGTCAACGTCTCCGACAAGCGCGAACGCTTTGCCGGCCTGGAATTTCTTCCAGGCGTCTAGACCTGGCGTCAGCGCGTCTTTGTTGATGTAGCCGGCTTTGAACCACTTATAAGTCAGCTTCGCCAGCTCCATATAGCGCGGCGTCGTATAGGTGTTGACGACGGTGTAATCATCCGGCGCCGTTCCAAGCACGTTCAGAACGGCTAAGCTGCCGATGCCATCGGTCGTTCCCGAAGAATAATACGCCTCCAGCGGGAAGCTTGGCGCCACGAGCGGCGTGATGCCCGGCTCCTTGTCCTTAATCGTCGCCAGCATCGATTCGAGCTCTTCCACCTTGCCGGACTTGAACACGCTCAGATCGAATTTATATTTGTCCGCCAACGCTTTGTCGAGATACACCCCTTGCGCGCCGCCCAGCTCCTGATGCGTATGGATGCCGTACAGTTTACCGCCGCGCTTGGCCGGTTCGTGGAAATCCTTCTCGACCGCTTCGATGTCCGGTCCGTATTGCGCCAACAGATCATCCAGCGGGAGCAGGCCGCCCTTCGATACTTGCTGATTGTAGCCGAGCCAATCCGCCGTGAACAGCAGATCGAACTTCTCGCTCGACGCCATCATCAGATTCGTCTTGTCGCTCCAGGCGCCCCAGTCGATCGGATTCAGCTTCACCGTCATATTGAGCTCCGGGTACGTCTGCTTTAAGTAATCGTTCATCGCGCTCTGCACCGTGCCCAGATCGTTCTGCGGCGCGTCGGGGTACACCATGACCACCTCGTACGGCTCTAACGTCTTCGTTCCTTCCCCGCCCGGTGCAGCTTGCGTATTCCCTGACCCTGCATTCGCGTTAGCATTCGTGCCCGCATTCGCATTGCCGTTCCCCCCGGCGCTATTGCCGCTCGAACAGCCGGTCGCCGCCAATGCGACGGACATGAGCAGCGTCGACAATACGACGGTCCCTTTTTTGAATCGTTTCATCCTGTGAACCTCCCCCTATGAATGAACAAGCCTGTTCGCTTTCTGTATACTAAACCGAAGCGAGCTTCGGATTTAGCCCTTCACGGCGCCTACGGTCAACCCTTTGACGAAATACTTCTGCAGGAACGGGAACACGAGCACGAGCGGTCCGATCGCCACCATGGCCATCGCCATGCGGATCGATTCCAGCGGCTGCGTCACATTAGCCGTATTGCTGTAGGCTTTGTTCGCGATCGACTGCAGGAATGCCGCGTTCATTAACGTTTTGTTGAGCAAATACTGCAAGGAGTAGAGCTTCTCGTTATTAATGAACACCAGGCTCGTGAACCAGTCGTTCCAATACGAGACGAACGTGAACAACCCGATGGTCGCCATGACCGGCAGCGAGAGCGGCAGGATGATGCTGAAATACGTCCGGTACTCGCTTGCCCCGTCAATCTGCGCGGAATCGATCAACGAAGGCGGAATGCTGTTCGTGAAGAAGGTCCGCATGATGAACACGTTGAAGCCGCTGATCAAGCCCGGCAGGATAAGCGCCAGCAGTGTATCCTGCACATGCAGGAACCGGGTATACACCAGGTACCAGGGAAGCAGGCCGCCCGAGAACAACATCGTGAAGAACACATAGAAGCCGAGTGCATTGCGATATGGGAAATCGCTTCGCGACAGCGTGTAGGCCATCGCGGACGTGATGAACAAGCTGACGATGACGCCGACTACCGTGACGAAGATCGTCACCCCGTAAGCTCTTAGAATATTGCCGGAATCTTGCATCAAGTATTGATAGGCGACCAGATCGACCGTTTTGGGCCAGAAGCTGTACCCGTCCCGGGTGATCTCATTCTCGCTCGATATGGACACCGTCAGCACGAGCCAGAACGGCAGGATGCAGGCCAGACTGAACAGACTCAAGAACAGCAGAATGAACGGATTCGTGCGTTGCTTAGCCATCATGCTTCATGCCCCCCCTAGAACAGCGCGTTCTCTTTGCTGAATTTCTTGACGATGAAGTTGACCGACAGGACAAGCACGAAACCGACGACGGACTGCAGCAGGCCGGCGGAGGAGGCTAGTCCCGTATCGCCCGTCACCAGCAAGGCGTTGTAGACATAGGTGTCGATAACCTCGGTCGTCTCCTTCAACATAGAGGAAGCCATCGTCGCTTGATAGAACAGTCCGAAATCCGCGTTGAAAATGCGGCCGATCGCCAGCAGCGTCAGAATGATAATGACCGGGGTGATGAGCGGAATCGTGATCTTCGTCATCTGCTTCCACTTGCCCGCCCCGTCGATCAGCGCCGCCTCGTAGTATTCCTGGTCGATGCCGACGATCGCGGCCAGATAGACGATGGCCGCATAGCCAACCGTTTTCCACGTGTTGACGATCGTGAGAATGTAGGGCCAGTACTCCGGCGACGCATACCAGGCGACCGCTTCTTTGCCGAGCGGCTCGAGCATCGATTTGTTCACGAACCCGAGCTCCGGATTCAGGAAGCCGAACACCACATAGCCGACGATGACCATCGAGACGAAGTTAGGCAGGATCGCCGTGCTCTGGAACCACTTCGATAACACGCGGTTCTTCACTTCGTTCAGCAGAATCGCCAGCAGCACGGCAAGCCCCGTGTTGATGACGAGGAAGACCAGATTGTACAGCAGCGTGTGCTTAATGATGTTCCAGGCGTCATTGGAGGCGAACAGAAATTCGAAATTTCGCAAGCCCACCCATTCGCTTCCCCAGATGCCCTCGGTATAGTTCAAATCCTTGAACGCAAGGAAGATGCCGAACATCGGGAGATAGTTGTTGATGAACAGCATGACGATCCCGGGCAAGGCCAGAATCAGAAGCGCCCGATACTTCCACAGCTTGCTAAGCGCGCTCTTCCGGCGAGTATGCGTCCGGGCGTTGCTTCTTACCGCCAGATCTACTGCGGCCATACGCTCCACCTACTTGTTTGGTTTTGTATGACCTTAGTATACGGCGGTCGGGGATGCCGCTCCGCCGTTTTTGTCACCTGCGCTTAGTCGTTTTGTGACTTGGCCTGGCGGTATTCCTGCGGGTTCACGCCGAACTGCTTTTTGAACATTTTCGTAAAATGGGAGAAATTGCTGTAGCCGACCTGCTGGGCGACCGCGCCCACCGTCATCGGCGTCGCCTCCAGCAGCTGCTTGGCGCGATTCATCTTCGTCTCGATCAAATAATCGATCAGGCTCACGCCGGTCTCCTTCTTGAAGAGGCGGGACAAATAAGCCGGATTCAGATTCACGTGATGAGCGACGTCATCCCGCGAGATATCCTCCTCCACGCATTCCTTCATATAATGAATCGCCCGCTGGACCACTCCGTCCGCTTCCCGGTCCGCGAAGACGGCATCCATGACGGCCCAAATCAGGCTCTCGGCCCAATGCTTGTATTGCGACAAGCTGCGAATTTGGGCGGATGTCCACAGCGAAAATTGCGGCACGCTATCGGCGGTAATGCCCTTCACGTGAAGGAAATTGTAGACGACCTGAAGCGTATCGTGAACATACGTCTCTAGCTGCTTCTGATTGAGAACCTTGCCGGCCTCGGCCCGCTCCACGCTCCGGTGAATGAGCGCCATGACCTTGTCTCGATCTCCGCTGCTCATATAGATCGACCACAACGACACGTCGAGGTGATCCGGGACCGGCAGCTGCGCAGAAGGGGCCGTGGCACGCGGCGTATAGAGGATGACGGCGTCTCTTCGACTCACATTGTCGCGCTCCATCGTCTTCAGCGCTTCGCAAAGCCGGGGTACGTCCTGAAGCTGCACCGACCTTCCGACATAACAGGTAACCTGGCAGTAGAAATAAGTCCGGCAGACGTCCACGAAGTCAGCGCTCGCTTGCATCCAGTCCTTCGCGGCCAGCTCCTCCTCCCCGGCATAGATCATGGCGAACAGGACGCCGCTCCGGTCGGTCACGACATCGCCGGCAAGACCGGGACGGACGGCCAGCAGCACTTCGCCGGCCGCCTTCTTCACCGCGTATTCCATAATCTCCTGATCCCGCGCAGAGAGCGGCTTCTTCCACTCCTCGATGCTTATCAGCACCGGCATCACCTTGTCTGCCGCGTTCAACCCGATCTGCGCGTCTTGAAGCGACCGCTCCAGGAAATCGCCGAACGAGAGAATGCGCCGCGACAGCAGGTCTTGCCAGAACCGCTCGGCCAACAACGGCTGCTGCTTGCTCCACAGCTCCTTGTACTTCCGGTACTGCTCGTTATGCTGCAGGCTCTCTTCCTTCTCTCTGATCGTCTGCAGCATGCGCGTTACGACCTGCGCCAATTCCTCTCCGTCCACAGGCTTGAGCAGGTAATCGAAACCGCCGATCGCGATCGCCTGCTTGGCGTAGGCGAACTCCGAATGACAGGTGAGGAACAGCGATTCCGTATGCGGGGAATGCGCCTTTACCCATCGGACGAGCGACAGCCCGTCCTCATCCGGCATCTCGATATCGCAGATTAAGATGTCGATCCGATTCTCCGTCAATATCCGTCTCGCCTCGTCCGCATGATTGGCGGTATGCAGCGTCTCGATGCCAAGCGCGCCCCAATCGGCGCATTGGCATATCCCGTCCACCGCGAAACGTTCGTCGTCCACGACCAGCATCTGTGTCATCGCGCATTTTGCTCCTTTACATATTCGATAGGCAGGCGCAGCCGTACGCCGACGCCTTTGGGTCGGTTGTGGAAGAAGCGGAGCTCGGCCGCTCCGCCGTAGCGCATCGACAGCCTCTGCTTCACGTTCCAGATGCCGATATGGCTGCCCTCCGAACCTTCCGAATCCGATTTCGGCGCTTGGCCGTCGGAGGACAACGCCTCGAGCAGCTCAGGCGCAGCCCCCTTGCCGCTGTCCTTCACTTCCACGCACATCCGCGTATCATTACCGTCGTCCGGTCCTACCCGGATGGACAGCACGAACGGCTCGCCTCTGACGCTCATCCCGTGAATCATGGCGTTCTCCACGAACGGCTGGACGATGAGAGACGGCACCTGCGCCTCCAGCAGCTCCTCCGCAACGTCGATCGTAAATTCGAACGTCTCCTGATAGCGCATCTTCTGAATTTCCAAGTAGTTGCGGATATGCGACAGCTCCTGGCCCACGGTAATCGTATCCCGGCTCGCCTGCAGCATGAACCGGAAATACTGCACCATATGGCGGACCGTCTTCTTCACTAATTCGTAGCGCTTCATATCCGCCAGCTGAAAGATAATGTTCATCGTGTTCAGGAAGAAGTGCGGATTGATTTGCATTTGCAGATGCTTCATCTCCGCCTTCTGCGCGTTCAGCCGTTCCTCGTACACCCCGATCTTCAAATCCTTGATCTCGTCCACCATGTTGTTGAACGTATGATGGATGATATCGAATTCGGTAATGGAGGAGCCCGGCAGCTTCATCTCCATGTCCCCGTCCTTCGTTCTGCGGATCGCCCCGAGCAGCTGCAGAATCGGTCGGTAAATAATGCGGCGCAGAACATACAGGTAGACGAGCAGAATAACGAGCACGAACAACGGCAGCAGCTTGATGAACGTCTGGAAGGATTGCAGGCCCCGAAGCAGCTCGGCATACGGAAGCACGACGGCCATGTTGATGCCGCTGACGGGAGAACGGCTGGTGACGATGAAGAGGTCTTGCCCGCCGAACGAGTAGGAGAAGGAAGCATTCATCGCCAGCTTGCCGGCAGGCAGCCGGAAGCCGTTATCTAAAGCCGGGGATAAGTCGGATAATACCGTCCCGTCCTCGCCTGCGAATAAGACGTCGCCGCCTTCCCGCAGATCGAGATTGCCCAGCGCGGTTTTCAACGTATTGACGTTAATTAACGCCCCGATGAAGGCGTTGTTGCTCATGTCGTCGCTCACGACCCGGTGCAGGAAATACTGCTTCCCGATCCGGACGACGGACCATTGATACATGAGCGGCTGACGCGCGTCCGAATGCCGCAAGGAATCGGTGATCCACTGTTTGACCTCATCATGATCCGAGCCCGGAATGACGTTCGTCGTCGCGAGTTGATCGTTGGCCGCCGAGTAGATATAGAACATGTCTACCGTATGGTAGTAGGAACGGTACGCGGTGTTTCGCTGAAGCAGCTCCATTTGGGCAAAATAGTACTCGGATTCGGATAGCCCGCTTCTTCCGAATTTCTGAAAGTTCTCGTCATGATCGACGATATAGACCATATTGGTCGTAATGTCGTCCAAGCTGCGGTCGAGCATATGAAGATTCGAATTGACCAGGTTCTGATACGAATTGGCCACCTGCGTAAGCACGACGCGCTGGGCGTAATTGCCGGCCGCGAATAGAATGAGCAGGAGCGGCAGCGTAAGCGCCGAGAAGAGCAGGATGAAACGGGAGCTCAGCCTCTTGGGTTTCTTCGTGGTCATCGCGTTAGAGCCTCCTGCGGCAAATGTGGAAAAATGCGCAAACGGGCCTATCGAGTAGACCCGTCACGCACGGTGATCGTTAACGCTGTAGTTTATAGACGCGCGCCTCATAAGGACGCAGCGCGATCGTCCGGATGTCCGGGTTCCCGCTTACCTCATAGTTGCAGATAAGCAGCTCGTGGCGGCCGAACGCAATGTCCTCCTGCAGCTGGAACAAGGCCGGCTCCCCGAAGAAGTTCAGCACCACGAGCAGCTGCTCCTCGCCCCGCGTACGGACATAAGCGAAGATGCGCTCGTCTTCTTCCATTAATAGCCGGAAAGAAGCGTAACCGGTTACGTTATGGGCGCGCCGAATCGCGATCAGCTGTCTGTAGTAGTGGAAGATCGAGTCCGGATCGCTCACCGCCTGCTCGGCGTTAATGTGCGCGTAATTCGGATTGACGGCAATCCACGGCGTCCCCGTCGTGAACCCGGCATGCGCGGTGCCGTCCCACTGCATCGGCGTCCGTCCGTTGTCTCTTCCTTTGACGTAGATGGCATTCATGACGGCGTCGACATCCTGACCGGCCGCCACATATTCGTTGTACATATTCAACGTCTCGATATCGCGATAATCGTCAATGGAAGCGAACTTCACGTTGGTCATGCCAAGCTCCTCGCCCTGATAAATATAAGGCGTGCCTTGAAGCGTATGCAGCAGCGTGGCGAGCATCTTCGCCGATTCCTTATGGTAGATCGTATCATCGCCGAACCGCGACAGCATGCGGGGCTGATCGTGGTTGTTCAAATACAGGCTGTTCCATCCCTTGCCTTCCAGACCGGTCTGCCACTTGGCTATGATCCGCTTGATGTCCCGCAGTTCCCAAGGCTTCACGTCCCACTTGCCGCGCGGGCCCGAATCCACGTCCATCAGCTCGAAGTGGAACACCATGTTCAGCTCGTGCCGATCCTCGCCGACGTAGAGCGCGGCCTCCTCCGGCGTCACGCCGATCGTCTCGCCGACCGTCATGACGTCGTACTTGGACAGCACCTCCCGGTTCATCTCCTGGAGGTATTCGTGTACGCGAGGGCCGTTCATGAAGTGCTCGCCTCCAAAGTGATAGCCCTTCCCGTCGCCGACCGATGGCATCTGCGGCGCTTTGGAGATCAAGTTGATGACGTCCATCCGGAAGCCGTCGATCCCTTTGTCCAGCCACCAGGTCATCATCTCGTAGACTTCCCGGCGCAGCTTCGGATTGTCCCAGTTCAGGTCCGGCTGCTTCTTGGAGAACAAATGGAGGAAGTACTCGTCCGTCCCCTCGTCGTACTGCCAAGCCGAACCGCTGAAGAAAGAGCCCCAGTCGTTCGGTTCGCGCCCGCTCTTGCCAGGGCGCCAGATGTAATAGTCCCGGTAAGGATTGTCCTTGGACTTGCGGGATTCCGCGAACCAGGCATGCTCGTCGGAGCTATGGTTGACGACCAGATCCATGATGAGCTTCATGCCGCGGCTATGGATCTCCGCTAGCAGCCGCTCCCAGTCTCCGATCGTGCCGAATTCCTTCATAATCGATTGATAGTTGCTAATATCGTAGCCGTTGTCGTCGTTCGGCGACTCATAGACCGGGCACAGCCAGATGACGTCGACGCCCAGCAATTTGAGATAGTCGAGCCTCGCGATGATGCCCGGAATGTCGCCGATGCCGTCTCCATTGCTGTCCATGAAGCTGCGCGGATAAATTTGATACACAACGCTCTCTTTCCACCACTTGTTCGCCATCGTAATCTCCTAATCTCTCATGTCGAGTTGATCTCGTTAATATCCCTCACTGTCTGCCGTTCCATGATCCGGTGGGGCACGATGAGGCTTCGCGCCGTTTGGGCCGATTCGGCCATCAGCAGCAATTTGGCGGCCGCCTCTTGCCCCATCTCCCTGAGCGGCTGATGGACGGTCGTGAGCGGCGGGTGCACCATCATCGCAAGCCGGATGTCGTCGTAGCCGATGATCGACAGATCCTCCGGTACGCGCAGTCCCGCCCGGGCCGCGGCATGCATCGCCCCTGCCGCCATTTCGTCGCTGGCGGCGAATACCGCCGTCAGATCGAGGCCCCGCTTCAACAGCGCTTCCATGGCAAGCGTCCCGCTTTCGTAGAAGAAGTCGCCGTAGGCGATCCATTCAGGTAGTGCGGCAACCCCATGGTCGAGTAGCGCCTGCTCGTAGCCCTCGATTCTCGGGCGGCTAGCAATCGGATCGTCAGCTGTGCCGCTGATCATCGCGATGCGCCGGTGTCCTTTGCCAATTAAGTAGCTGGTAGCGTCGTAGGCGGCCTGCCGATCGTCCACTTTCACATGCGGATACCGCGGGTCGTCGTCCGAGGACGCCACCAGGACGACCGGTATGTTCATGGCGGCTAGCTCGGTTCTATACGCATCGGTCAGCACCTCGCTGACGAAGATCAGGCCGTCTACCTGCTTCTCGCGCAGCACCTTCAAATAATTCATCGTGCGACGGCCGTCCACGTCCGTGTTGCACACGAGCACGCTGTACTGGCGGCGATGCGCGTAATCCTCAATGCCGTGAAGAAGGGCCGATGAGAATTCGCTATTCAGCGCCGGGAACAAGACGCCAATCGTGTGCGTTCTTCGGTTGTTGAGCGAACGGGCGATCGCGTTGGGACGATAGCCCATCTCCTCGATCGCCGCGAGCACCTTCTGCTTCGTTTTGTCGGAATAGCCGCTCAGGCCGTTCAATATGCGGGAGACGGTCGCAACGGATACGTCAGCCCTTCTGGCCACATCTCTTATCGTCGGTATATCGCTCATAGGTCACATCCTGCCGGATATTCGAATCCTGGGGTTACGCGTTACGTAACCGGTTACGTAAAGTATAGATTCGAATACGCCCGGCCGTCAACGACCGGCAATAGGCTCGATTGGCGCCACGCGGCCGTACGATACGGCCGCTCCCTGCACCGGCGCCGCCCAGCGGACGGCGTTCTTGATCACCTGCATCACCTGCGGATGATGGTAGACCGGGAACGTCTCGTGCCCCGGGCGGAAGTAGAACAGCTTGCCCTTGCCTCTCCGGTAGCAGCAGCCGCTGCGGAACACTTCGCCGCCTTCGAACCAGGAGATGAACACCAATTCGTCCGGAGCCGGAATCTCAAACCGTTCCCCGTACATTTCTTCCTTCGGAATGTCGATATATTCTCCTAACCCGTCGGCGATCGGATGACCGTGTTCGATGACCCAGATCCGCTCCTTCTCGCCGTCATCCCGCCACTTCAACGCCCCGGTGCGAGTACCGAGCAGCAGCTCGAATACCTTGGAGCCGTGCCCGGAATGAAGCACGATGAGCCCCATCCCTTGCAATACGCGGTCTCTCACTTTGTCCGCGATCTCATCTTGCACCTCGCCATGCGCCATATGTCCCCACCAGATAAGCACATCCGTCGCGCCGAGCACCTCGTCGGTCAGTCCATGCTCCGGCTCGTCAAGCGTCGCCGTGCCGACCTCGAACGGACCTTCGGCGCTCAAATACCCGGCGATCGCGCGATGAATGCCTTCCGGATAAATCTCCGCCACCTGCGGGTTCGTCTTCTCGTGCCGGTATTCGTTCCATACCGTGACTCGAATCGTCTTCATGTCCGTGCCGCCTCCTTCGGAATCGCGATCCATCTTTGCTCGGTGAACGATTGCACGATCGCATCGACGGCCAATTGGTTCATGTACCCGTCCTCTATCGTCGCGTCGTTTCCGTCTCCGCGTCCTTGAACGAGATCGAAGAAGGCCTGCATCTGCCCTGATTTGAACGTGTCCGGTATGTCCACCCGGCGGAACTGCCGGTCCTTCTCCTCGGCGAATTTCACTTGCAGCGTATCTTCCTCCTCCAAATTGTAAATCAGCGCGCCGCGGGTCCCGTAAATCTCGATCTGCTGGTAATTCCCGCGCCCGTAAGCGAACCGCGAAATCGACATCGTCGAGGATACGCCGCCTTCAATCCGGGATAAGACATGGCAGTAATCGTCGACGTCCACCTCGCCGTTGCCCGAGCCGTCCAACAGCGGCCGTTCGGCGACGATTGTGCCCGCATCGGCCAGCACGCGCTGCGTAACGCCGACGAGGAAGCGCGTCAGATCGAGAATATGACTGCCCAAATCGCCGATCGCGCCGGAGCCGGTCAGCTCCTTGCGGAACCGCCATACAAGCGGAATGTCCTCGTCGATCGCCCACCCTTGCAGGTATTGGCCGTACACGTGGCGGATCTCTCCGAGCTTGCCCTCTGCAATTAAGTGCTTTGCATATCGCACGGCGCTCTTATACCGATAAGAGAAGCAGATCAGATGCGGAACCGGATTCTGCGCAAGCAAATCCTTCAGTATTGCCGCTTCGCCGGCATCCAGCGCAACCGGTTTCTCCAGCGCGAACGGCTTGCCGCTGGCGATTGCAGCCTTAGCCACCTCAAAATGACTGGAATTGGGCGTGCCAATCGTCACCGCATCCAGCTCCGGATCCTGCAGCATGGCCTCGTAATCCAAATAGGCCCTTGAAGCCGGGATGTTCCACGCCTTGCTTCTGCGGTCCAGCATCTCCGGATTGCAGTCGCTGATGGACCAAATCTCGGCGTCCGCGCTGGCCAGAATCCCTTGGCTGTGAAAATCCGCAATGCCGCCCAGTCCGATAAGGCCGACTTTTAACTTGCCCATATTCGTTCTCCTCCTCGTCGTAAGGTTAGTAGAAGCTTCATCACCAGCATAGTTTGTGATAGCATGAATGAAAATGGCGATTCGAGACTCATTTGTACAATCGCGACTTTTACTTCGAAATTAAGGGAGGAGGATTGCGCTTGCTGGCCGTCAACATGGACTGGATTCCGCAGATCACCTTGATGGGGTTCGTGTCTTACCAAAGTCCGTGGATCCACTTCAAACGCACCACGGACGAATATATCCTCTACGTGATCCAACGCGGCGAACTCCATATTTTGGAAGGGGGAACTCCATATAGCTTGAGGAGAGGCGATGTGCTGCTGCTCGAGCCGCACGTTGAACACCAAGGGTTCGACATGCATGCCTGCGACTACTACTACATTCACTTTAAGCATCCGGATCTATCCCCATATGCCGTGGAGGATCCCGAGACCTTTGCGCGCTCCTTTTTCTTGGAAGATCAAGAAGCCGACACGCGCAACAGCTGCTATATTCCGAAGGTGTTTACCCTTGCGAATCCATCTGCCTTGTCGCAAATCTTGGGCGGGTTGAACGAGATGCATATGCTCCATCGAAGAAAAAACTATAACCGCAGCCTGACCGCGCTAAAGCTGTCGGAGCTATTCATCTATCTCTCGCGCGAACATATGATGGCCATCCTGCAGAACAACCGCAAACGAACGACGAAAGCCATCGCCAAGGCGTATGCGCTGCTGGATTGTATCCATCAGCAGTATGCCGAAAAGATGACAAGCGAACGCATAGAACGCGAGTTCGACATCAACTTCGATTACCTGAACCGCACGTTCAATAAGCTGACCGGCTATTCGATTGCCCATTACGTCAACAAGGTGCGCATCGATCATGCTCGCGAGCTGCTTCTCACCACCAGTTTGACGGCCTCGGAAATCGCCGATCTGGTCGGATTTGGCGATATTTATCATTTCAGCAAAGTGTTCAAGAAGTACGCCGGCGTCTCTCCAACCGCTTATTCCCGGATTGAACCCTCCCCCACTGACCAATAAGAGAAGCTCTCGACTCGCGCGAGGGATAGGCAGGCGCTCCCAGACAAAAAACAACCTCGATGCCGTGATCCACGGATTCGAGGTTGTTCCCTTTATAGCCGTTCATTAATTTTGATCAACAGTTCCTTTAACGTTTGCTTCTCCTCTTCGGATAGAACTTGAACGATTTCATCCTCCACCTTTTGGAAGGAGTCGTTAAAGTCTTCAATCAATGCTACGGCCTTGGGCAAAACATATATATTTTTTTGCCGTTCATTGTTGGCCGGGATTTTCCGCTCGATGAATCCTCTTTGCTCAAGACCTTGGAGCATGCTTGTAATGCTAGCCCCGCGCAGATGAAACCGATCCGCAAGATCCCGCTGAATTAATTCCGTCTCTTGGTTCTCGTAGATATAGTTAATTATTTTTCCTTGTTGCGCGTTTAGTCCTAATTCTTTTATGCTCTCGTCCGCTTTTTTCTTTAACTTAAGGCCAATAATCTGAAACAAATCCAGATAAGGCGTATCTTTGCGAGGCTTCATGATCGTACCTCCCCATATTGTTAGAGAACTAACTGTAAGCAATTAAACTATACAGAGAGCCAGGCCGCATGTCAAACAAACATTAGTTTGTTGACAGTTAGTTATCTAACAATTATACTTCGAATTGTCCATAAACAAACACTTGGGAGGCATTCAAATGGAGAAGGTTACTCAACCTGCTGCGGTAGAACAAGTTACGGCGATTACAAATGTACGAATCTTTGATGGGAATCAACTGATTACGCCCAGCCATGTTGTCATTAAAGGGGAGTCCATTATTTCCGTGGGCGGAGACATTCCGGCCGATGCAACGATAATCAATGGAGACCATGCGACTCTAATGCCCGGTCTGATAGATGCCCACGTCCACACCTCTATCGGCGGATTACGGGATGCCTTGCAATTCGGCGTGACGACCGAACTCGAAATGAACGGCGATTTTACGAAAAGAGGACGCGAGATTCAGTTGAAAAATGTGAATGACGTCGCCGATGTCCGTTCTGCCGGCACAGCGATTACCGCTCCAGGGGGGCATCCCGATGAATTGCTGCCGGATGGAGATGAAATACCGGAATTCGTATTAAAGGAGCTCGCGAAGCTATCGGAGGAAGACCGGGAAGCGATGTTGGCCGCATACGCGCACGATCACGAAGAAATACCGCAAGTGACGACGGTGGAAGAAGCGATTAAACATGTGCATACCCAGGTGGACAATGGCGCCGACTATATGAAGATCATGATTGAAGAAGGAACGGTCATGGGCGCGCCTGGCCTGCCTGTACTAAGCGACGAGATTCTCAAAGCTGCCGTGGATGAAGCCCACAAGTTCGATAAGCTGGTCATCGCCCACGTCTTGACGGCTCGTTCATCGCAAGAAGCCATCGATTTGGGCGTCGATGGGTTGGGCCACTTGTTTATCGACAGACCCGCGTACACGCCGGAGGTCGTACAATCCATCGTTGATTCTGGCGCGTTTGTTACACCGTGCTTGGTGTTGAATTCATCTATTATTGGCCATCCGGCGTCGGCATTGGCGAATGACCCGCGTGTTCACGCCAAATTAAGTCCGGATTGGATCGATATGTTGAACTCCAGCTTCAATACGTTCCCCCAAGGCAATATGGAGAATAGCTTTCAGAATGTGATGGATCTTCACCGTGCCGGCGTGGACATTCTGGTGGGAACGGATGTCGCCCCGGTTCCCGTTCCGAATCTTGGCGGCCTTGCTCATGGAGCCAGCGTCCATCATGAAATGCAACTGCTGGTGAAGGCCGGGTTCACGCCGATAGAAGCGCTGCAGTCGGCTACCGCGAAACCAGCCCGTCGGTTCGGTCTTCTCGATCGCGGCCGTATTGCCGAGGGCGCGCGCGCTGACCTTATCCTGGTAGACGGCGATCCGACAACCAACATCTCGGATACGTTGTCCATTAAAGCCGTATGGTTCAAAGGTGAACAGCGACTAAACTAGAACATTTTGGTGGCAGGGCGCTCTACTTCGAAGAGCGTCCTCCTGTTTGTCTTTGAAATTACTTTCGGGACATCAATCTCCGCCGCGGAGCAGATCGGGCTTTGGTTCGCTGCCTGTATTACGTCGGCAGGTTCGTTTCATTCATTTGGCGAATAGTACAATAGATCGAAACTTGGGCGAGTCTAAAGGGAGAGCAGCGATGACGAAATCCAAACGGCTCATGGAGCTCATGATGACGGTGAACCGTAAACGGAGGTTCAAGGTTCAAGAACTGGCGGATGAATTTGGCGTCTCCACTCGGACGATCCTGCGGGATTTGCAGGAACTAAGCGAGCTTGGCGTGCCGCTCTATTCGGAGGTGGGACCGCACGGAGGGTATCAGGTGGTGAGAGAACGCGTGCTGCCGCCGATTGCTTTCACCGAGGGGGAGGCGGGTGCCATGTTTTTTGCCGTGCATGCCCTTCGCCATTATTCCTCGCTGCCGTTCGATGCGGAATCTGCCTCGGCCTTGAGCAAATTTTATTTGCACATGCCGGGCGACGTTCGGGATCGGATCGATGAGATGAAGGAGCGGGTTGATTTTATAACGCCAACGCGGCGGTCCGATGCCCCCTTCCTGGCCGTCCTGCTGGATGCCGCCGTTAAGCAGAAGGTGCTTAAGGTTGTATATGGCTCGAAGGAAGAAGGCACGACCAGCCGTCCGATTCAGCCGGTGTTCCTATATGCGCACAACGGCTTCTGGTACTGTACGGCCTATTGCTTTCTGCGCCAGGGCTACCGATTATTCCGCTGCGACCGGATCCGTGATGCGGTGGACGATCCGACCGAGCCGCTTCAACTGAGCAATATCCGCCTGTCCCGGCACGAAGCAGCGTCACCGGCGGATGCCATCAGGTTGAGAGCCGAGCTGACCCCCATCGGTACGCAGCGCTGCGAAGCCGAGCTCTGGCTCTCCCCCTTGATCCATGTGCGCGAGGACGGGAGCGGAACGATTGATGCGGACGTCAGTCGGGGCGACATCCCCTTTTATACCGAGTTTTTCATTGCGCTGGGAGACGAAGTCGAGCTGATCGAGCCGGCGGAAAGCATCCATCCGCAGAAGGCTGTTCGAACTGCTTGAGAAATATGAAGGATGAGGGCGGGATAATCTTGCTTATCCCGCCGCCCCCTCCTACGCTTGGAGCTGTGTGATTGCGAGTGTAGCTTTTAGGGGGACGTCTCATAGTATTGGCTGCAATCTATTTTTCCTATAGACTTAACATGATAGCTAAACAGAACAAAGGGTGGACACCTCTTCATGCGAAAGTATTTAATTGGCGGTTTAGCGGGCGCTGCATTGATGTTTTCAGCTCAGATTATAGCAGCACCATTGAAGGAATACACACTATCTAAATTGGAATTACCTATACTTGTAAACGGCAAGGCGCTCTCCAGCACTCTACCCTTCCTAAATTATCAAGGAAATACTTACGCACCTTTAAAAGCAGTCGCAGAGGCACTAGGTGTTGACGTGAAGTGGAATAACAAAGAATCCCGCATCGAAATTAGACCTACAACGTCCATAGGAGAATTCCCCATTCATCATACACCTGTACTAAAAATCGATAATAAAGATTACACGTTCTTCATGGACGCTTCCATATTTCATGTCAGTATGCTAAATGGAAAGTACTATATCACATTAACTTTAGCAGCAGATCTTCTTAACTACGGATATCAATACGGGTATACGATTACACCAAGCGAAGTCCCTTTATTTTCCGGGAGTATTCAATTCAATGAGGCCTACCCTTTTTCAACAACAGAAGTGAAGTACATGGACGAGGATACTAGCTATTTTGAAATCACACTGACTAGTCCAGATAAAACTAAACATTATGTTCTCTCCGCGAATCCAAGTAACATTCAAGGTGCCATCTATCACAAGGGAATGCCCTGGATACCTGTGGATGAATTCTTACCCACATTCGGACTGAACTATATTATTGAACAAGATGCTAAGAATAAGATTATCCGCTTTTCGCTAAAGAAATAGATCAACGCGAAGTAAACTTAGAGCGATCCATATATGGTGGACAGATGAAAAGCATCCGATCATTCTGATCGGATGCTGAACGTTGTTGAACTAACGCTCGCCGCTAGCCTATCGGTTATTTATAATACGGTTCTACGCGCCTTCCAGTAAGTATGGTCGTTTTTATAAGATCCCACTATTTCATGTGGACTTTAACAACAGGAATCCATAACTCAACTTCTATTTCTTCGGTATAAACCCGTTTTTCTAACCCTACCTCGATTTCTGGGCCTACTTGTATCATTGGACCCTCAACTTGCTCGTATCCTGAGGAAGGAAACCATTCTCCATAAATGCGGTGCCATTTCTCCTTTTCCCAAGGCACCTTTACTTCAAATACTGCCCAGGTCATAGCTGGCACAATTAACTCCGAGAGGTTTTCTGGACAGGGGTCCGTTGAAGCAACTGCCATGTAATAATCATAATCACGCTTCGCACGTACGCCTTCACCGAAACTTACATGCAATATGCCGAACGGTTCTACATTGTTACGTGATTTCAGTGTGGTATACGTTTCGTTTTCAGTCGTTTTCCAAACCTCTTCCACACCAGGATGTTCACCAGAATCTATTGGTGTAACTCTATTACTAACCCCAATCACTCGAAAAGCGTCCTTTTGCTCAATTCTATACTTCATTGGCTCACTACCTCCTATAGATAACCGAAAGTTCATTGGAGGAAATGCTTTTAGTGAACGGCGGGTAATTCTCGCTTCTGTTGGTGTAATTCCATGTAAGGCGTGAAAAGCGCGAGTAAATGCATCAGGTGAATTGTAGCCGTACTTAATGGCGATGTCGATCACTTTGAGGGTTCTATCCTGCAAATCAAATGCCGCTAGCGTCAGACGTCTGCGACGAATATATTCTTGAAGAGGAATACCTGCCAAATAAGAAAACATCCTTTTGAAATGAAAAATCGAACAGTATGCACGTTTAGCTACCTCATGTTCATCAATCTCATTGTGAAGATTCTGTTCGATGTAGTCTAATGCTCCGTTCAAATTTTCGAGCATATTCATCCAACGACCTCCTTTCATCTATAGAATAGCAAGCATTTTCAGCAAACATCCGGCACATCCTGCTCAATTTCTGCAGGGTGGTGGCGAATGTTCTCTCAGGTTACATTCAGGATAATGTCCTTTAGTTCAATCAAAGTCTTGATACGATAGCTGACCTGTGAGAAGTCATGTGTTTTTGTAAAGTCGTTATGGACAATAGCGCAGTCGATACCGGCCGCCACGGCTGAGTTCAACCCTCTGTTTGAATCCTCTACAACTAGGGTCTCTTCTTTGGAAGCTCCAAAACGCTTTAGACCGGTCAAGTATGGTTCCGGGTGCGGCTTGGTTCGCTCGTAGTCTTCGCGAACAAGAACGAATTCCATGAATTTTGTAATCTGGCGATTCTCATGAATAAGTTGAAAATCCGCACGTTTTGCAGTTGTCACGATGGCCATGCGGGCGTACTTTGAAAGTTCGGCTAGAGTTTCAACTACGCCTTCAATCTCTATGGCTTCTGTTCTTAGATATTCCTGATAATAGACGTTTCGGACCTCACGTTGCTTGCTGATGGTCGGTTCATCAATACCTGCCGCCTTTGCTTGAGCCCAAGTGCCCAATGACTGGGTCATGTCGCGGAAGTATTGAGCTTCATGGTCGAAGAGTATGTATTTTTTCATTGTATCGTTCTCCTTGGCATTTTCCAATTTGCACCTGGATCTATCGCTTTTTCTCCTCTGTGATAGCAAGATTACTCAAGCTCTTGCACCAACATTTTGCGCTTAAGGGCGTATGCTTTTAAAGTTCTCGTACTACTCCTTGAATGCGCTTGTCAGCTTCATACAACCTCCACAGCTCACTTAATTGCATAACAAAACCTCTCTTTAGAAGCTATTAAATCTAGTTTGCTTCTAAGGAGAGGTTTTAATAATCAGCAGTGTCTCAACAAAGATCGGCTGCCTTTATCGTATGCGATTAGATGGTGAGAACCAGCCTTACAGGTTGAGGCCACTCATCGCAGCTTCGGGATAACGCAAGCCAAAGGCCGTTCCTCGCGGTGCCGCTTTGTCGATGCTCGCCAAGTCTGCTTCTGTCAACTCGACCGCAAGCGAGCCTACATTCTCCTCCAGGTATTTGATTCGCTTTGTACCAGGGATTGGCACGATATCGTCTCCCTGCTCCAGCAACCAGGCAAGCGCTAGCTGTGACGGCTCACAGCCCTTTTCGGCGGCCAGCTCGGAGACCCGTTCGACGAGATCCAGATTGCGCTGGAAGTTTTCTCCTTGGAAGCGAGGGGAGAATCGGCGGTAATCGTCCTCCGCCAGATCCTCGAATTTGCGAATCTGTCCGGTCAGAAATCCGCGTCCAAGCGGGCTGTACGGTACGAAGCCGACGCCAAGTTCACGACACACAGCCAAGATCCCGTCCTCGACGTCGCGACTCCACAGCGAATACTCCGTCTGCAGCGCGGCGATCGGATGCACGGCTACCGCACGACGAATGGTAGCCGGAGCCGCCTCGGACATGCCAA
Source organism: Paenibacillus aurantiacus (assembly GCF_042431225.1). Lineage (NCBI taxonomy): Bacteria > Bacillati > Bacillota > Bacilli > Caryophanales > Paenibacillaceae > Paenibacillus > Paenibacillus aurantiacus. The sequence continues at coordinate 206,792 of NZ_JBHMDO010000003.1, forward strand.
GGTAGCGCACCTTGCCTTCGCGTACCAACTCTGCCATTGCGCCGATCGTCTCTTCGATCGGCGTGTTCGGATCGACTCTGTGCTGATAGTACAGATCAATGTATTCGACGCCGAGACGACGCAGGCTTGCTTCGCAGGCGGCCTTGACGTATTCTGGACGGCCGTTGATACCTAGGTACTTGCCGTCCTCGCTACGCACGTTGCCAAACTTGGTCGCCACTACTACTTTGTCGCGGCGTCCTTTGAGCGCTTTGCCGACCAATTCTTCATTTTTGCCGACGCCATACATATCCGCGGTATCCAGCAAATTGATGCCTAGCTCCAATGCGCGGTCGATCGTGCGCAGGGACTCCTCGTCGTCCCTGCCGCTGTAAAAGTCGGACATTCCCATGCAGCCGAGTCCGAGCGCCGACACTTCAAGCCCACTCTTGCCTAACATTCTTCTTTTCATATTCGGTTTCGCCTCTCTTTTCAGGTAAGTTTGACCTTCGCCTTTATTATGCAACGATGGGTGCCCTTCTAGGTAACCGATTCGTATCAAGTTATTGCCTAATCCTCCGACCGAACAGACGGTGCAGGAGTTCGGTGTTATAATGAATTTACCAAAGGGATAAACGATGGAGGGGGAAAAATGCCGCAACCGCAACTTGCAGGGCCGCTGTTAGGCGACGATCAAGACAGGCAATCGTGCTATTGTGGGCTTAAGTCAGTTGACATGCTCGACGAGCTGGTCTGGTTGATTGAGCGTCATACGGGCAGAGACGGGATGTTCGGAACGTCCATGCCATTGCTGCATTTGATCCGCAGTTCAAAAACCACACTACCGGTCAATACGGTGTATGAGCCAGCAATCGTCATCGTCGCCAGAGGCACGAAGGTCGTTATGCTGGGAGGAGACAGCTTTACATATGGTCCCTCCTCGCATTTTGTAGTATCGGTCGATCTGCCGGTCACCTCACGGCTTATTCAGGCTTCTCCCGAAGCGCCTTATTTGTGCATGCGGCTTGGTCTGGATCCCGCTCTGGTGCTGGAAGTGATGAAAGACGCGGAGCCGGAGGCGGAAGACGGCAGGGAGGCGAAGCGGGGCGCATTCGTCGACCAGACGAGTCCCGAGCTTCTGGATGCGGCGGTTCGGCTCGTCCGGCTGCTGGATACGCCTCGCGACATTCCTCATCTAGCGCCGCTGATCGTCCGTGAAATCTATTACCGGATTGTGAGGGGATGCCAAGGTGCAGCCTTCAAGCAGTTTGGCCTCGCCGGTAGCGGCATTAGCCGGATCGCCGGAGTCATCGCCCGGATCAAGCTGGATTATGCCCAGCCGCTTCATATCGACGAGCTCGCGAGAATGGCCCATATGGGTCCCTCGTCGCTGCACCGTCACTTCAAGGAAGTGACTGCACTGAGCCCGCTGCAGTACCTGAAGCGGATTCGCCTTCAAGAGGCGCGCCGTCTGCTGTTGGCCGAATCCCTCGATGCCGCCGATGCCGCTTACCGTGTCGGCTACGAGAGCCCCTCGCAGTTCAGCCGCGAATACGCAAGGTTGTTCGGTCTCCCGCCGATCAGTGATATCAAAAGGCTTCGAGAAGAGACGGCGCAGGAGATTGGTTGAGGACTTGTACTAACTCGACCAAATCATCCGTCCCAATTGTGATTTTCTTTTGACCCGCTTGTTGGCCGCCTTGTAAGCTATAAAACCCTGAAGATGATCCGTTGCATGTTAAAGGGTCGCCTGTGTAATTCAGTTTAATCCTTTGAACTCACTTTATTAAACTCATGTAATTGGTGGTTACTGGAACTTTTTGAAACCCCCATTTTTCGTAGAACATCACTTTATTATCTGCGCAAAATAAATCAACGCGTTCGATACCCTTGATTAATTCACTGTAATGTTTTGTTGTTTGAGCCGATGCATGTACACTATCTGAGCTGTATATGGATCCCCGATACCTGCGGCTTCATATGTAAACCGCTCTTCGTTTAACGTATCATTGAACATTTGGAGATTTCTTAACGCTTAAATTCTTGTCCTCTTTCAGATCAAACAACTTAACTTTCAATCCAATACATAACAATGCAATCAGCAGAAACAATATTCCGCTCCACGTAATGTTATGTGTTCCCATATGGGATAGAAACCATCCGCCTAGGGCAGTGCCGAGTGTGATACCCAGATTTCCGAAGGAGACAAATAAGCTGGTAGCAAACTCAGGTGCTTCACGGGCCTCCGAGGTTAACCATGTTTGGCTTATAATGAGACCGCCGGTAAAGACGGCTCCCCATACCAGTACGATGGCAATCATCGGAACGGAGTAACGTCCAAGACAAAATATCAGCACATACATACCGATAAGCACAATGAATGATAGTTGCGCTTTGGCCCCGGTGTAGCCAAGTGCAAGCTTTCTCCCATATTGTCCCGACGAAGGCTTCGACGGTTACGCTATAAAAAAGACGCAGCTTCATCGCTGCGCCCATTTCCGTGTTAGGTGTTCAAAGATCAGCTAAGCTTAAAATAAACAAGCTTCTCCTCTAATTCCTTCATGTATTGGTTCAAGCTCTCCGCAAGCCGATGAACCTGAGACATATTATCTAATTGTCCCTCGATGCTAAGACGTCCTTCGTTCGTCTTCTCATTAGACTGCTTCGCAATCTGCGTCACTTCATCGATGGCGCTTGCCATTTGCTCGGTTCCCGACGATATCTCTTGGGAAGCAGCCGATACGCCATGAATTTCATTCGATACAAGCATGACCTTCTGCATAATGGTTTCGAAGGACTGGCCTGCAATTTGGACCGATTGAAGGCCTTGCTGCACTTCGAGGCGCACTTTATTCATATAAGCTGCCGATTGCTCTGATTCGGTCTGAATTGTCGTAATCAGTGCTGTAATATCCTTAGCGGACTGCGAGGATTGTTCAGCCAGTTTCTTCACCTCGCTCGCTACAACCGCGAAGCCCTTGCCCTCTTCGCCTGCCCGCGCCGCTTCAATCGCTGCGTTCAGCGACAGAAGGCTTGTCTGTGAGGCAATCTCCGTAATGACCGACAATGCTTCCTTAATCTCATGCGACTTCTGAAGCTGGCTGTCGATCAGAACAGCAAGCTCCTGCACAGAGCGATCGATTGTATTCATCTGGAATACCGAATCGGCAACCGAATGACTTCCGTTCTGCGCCTCGCTGCGTGCATCATCTGACGATTGTGCGACTTCCTGGGAAGCAGCAGCCACACGGCTAACGCCTTGAACCATCCCGGCCATCGCCCGTTTGTTCTCCTCGGATGTCCGAAGCTGAACTTCACTGCCGACGGCTATGTCTTTCATCATCTCGGACATGTCTTTCGCCGAGGCAGAGGTCTGAGACGCATTGAAGGCCAATTGCTTCATCGCCTGCTGGATTTGGCTTGAGGTACGGTTTACACCACTCATCACATCCAGCAGCGTTCCCGCCATATGCTCGAACGACTGCAGCAATACGCCGATTTCGTCATGACGCGTCTTATCTCCATTTCTCCATGTGAGATTACCGTTTGATATTTCGTTCGCTGCTGAAGAGACAGCCAAGATCGGCTTGGAAATCATGGAGCGGAAAATGAGATAAAACACATATTGACTGATGGCTAGAGCGGCTAAGCCGCTGAGCGCAATCGCATAAATAAACAGCTGGTTGCTCGCAACCTCATCCCCGACATCATAGTGGACGCCGATAACTTCGATTACACTGCCGTCTACATCATGCATGGGGGCTGTCACATCAATAACATCGCCCTCAAAAATCGTTACGATTTTATCCGCGTTAGCCGCTTCCATATCCTCAGGGTCCAGCTTTTTGCCGACTTTCCCTGGATCCATCGCAGCAATTCCGGATGCCCCGTCTCCGATCGAATAGACCGTCAGGTCGATGATTTCCTCATCCTGCTTCACCAGCTCGTTGATGATGCCTTGGAGCTGATCCACACTCGTATCCTTGTTGACACTAGCGTCTAGCGTCTGTATGAGTGTCATGGCACGTTCCTCGCCGCCCTCGCGAAGGACGTTATTACTGTGGTAGATCGAGAATCCAATGAAGGCAGATAATACAATGATCATGAACAACAGCAACAACAACCTGATCTTGCGCGGCAGACTACCGTTGTAAAACTTGCGAATACTCCTGACTGACATGAATTCCCCTCCACGTTGGTTCATCGGGTTGATGCAAAACTCATTCGCTTTTAGTTCCTTCGACGCATTCAGTTGGATTATAAAGCAACATGCGACCCAATGTCTCGGCTAATAATTTCCAAAAACAGACGGTCTAATACTTTATTTTTCACTCTAATAGAACCTAGTCTCATCAAACCAATTTTACAGTAGGTCTTTTTGATGCCCATTTATTAAAATAACTAAAGTATCGAGCGTCCAGATCCTAGACGCTTTTATATTAGTTTTGTTGTTCGCGCTGCTTGTCGCCAATATAGCGACGTTCGCAATAATTGGGGTGCCATACTTGTCCAACTTCCTTCATCTAAAAGAATTAAGTGTTCGAAGGAAGGGGGAGAATCATGACCATTCTAGTGATCGGCAGTGTCGTGCGGAAAAACATCATTAATGTAATCTGCCTTTAGTTCAACGACAAACGGCGACCGATCGAGTATCGGCCGCCGCTGTGTCGAGATTGAGCTATCGTTCTTCGTTTAGTGTAATGAATTTTGCCGACCGGTCCGATGCGTAAAAATAAACATGAAATGCTTATTTTTTACGTAATAAAACATCGATTGTTTTTTCAACTTCTCTCTCGCCTTCTTCATCTATACAACATTTTAAAACTATCGTTCCATCATTATTCCAGCGTAAAGGTATTACATCGGTATCTATATTCACTTCGCCGTTCATATCATAGGAATTATATAATTCTTTAAGTGGTATTTTTGTCGGTTGGGAAAAGTCGAAAAAATATGTACTTGATGGGCAAGCCCAATAGCATCCATCAACTGCCAGAATATTATTTTGAGCACAGTATAAAACATTCGTCCAAATGAAAGTTTCTTTATGTTCATTAAAACTCTCGGCTGGGATGAAATGATAAGTACTAAAATCAGACAAATCTAAAACACTATAGCCATATAGTTCAGTCGAAAACAACAAATAATTCTTACCATTGGAATGTTCAACCATTGAAAAGAAATCAACATGGTAGTCTATATTCTTTAACTCTGTTACTATATTTCCATTTAGGTCCAACACGTCAGTTTTTGAAGCTCTTGCATTGTATTGTGATATTTGATGGCTTTCGTCAGAGTAATAATAAGTCTTAAGTATATGCTTCCCATCCGGCAGCAGTCTTTCATTGGTATCTCTGGACATATACTTTTCATTAAAAATATAATCGTACTTTTTCTTATGCTCCTGATATTCTTTTGTATAAGCAACATTAATTTCAGACATAACTTTCAACTCCAAAAACATTGTAGGTATTCATGTTCTTCAGTGTTCTTCTAATAACGCTGACGGGAGACACGTGCATTTTCAGCGAAAATTAAATACAACAGACTACATTAGAGATATGTTTGGATAAGAGAATTTCCAGGCATACAAGCACCTTTTTAACAGCAATTAAATCCCATTATAAACCAATCGGGGTTCGAACCGCCACGCTATCCTGCCCGTTACTTCAATGGAACAGGGAGCAGCGCCGCGGCGTTCTGCTCCCTGTTTTGGTTTTGCTATCGTTCCCAGTTAAGTTAATGATCAATCATCTTTTATATCATAAGCATCTCCTAGTGATTCAAAATCTTCTTCAAGCCAATACCATCGTCCACCGTTATTTTGAACCAATTGATTCAGCAACTCAGTAAACGATCTTGCTACTACAGGGCATTCCCCCACAACTCCATGTCGATCCCAAAAACTATCGTAACATTTCCCGATTCGCTTTGGATTCAAGTCCAGTGAAATGTAGTCACCATTTCCGTCATGAACAACTATAAACCAATTAGAGGATATGTCCTCTTCTACCAGTTCTCCCACGATGATTGGGTTAGACAAGACGAACTCGTGAGGCGGGACAACTTGGCAGCAATACTCTTTGTTTTCAAATAGCTGTACGCCTCCACAAAGCTCATAAAACCGTGTAATATCTGGAGGAAGCTGGTACCCATCCGTTCTTGGAATACCTGATGGCGGGTTAACTCTGCAGCTAGGTAAGCTTGCGATCAGCTGTAATACTTCCTCTACGTCTTTCAGTCAATTCATTCCTCTCTTGGATTACACTATCGTTCCTCATTAGTTCAGTTCATTTACTCCTAAGACTCAGTAGGGCATCCTTAACAAGGATAGAACTAAAACAAAGAATTCCGTAATACCCAATGGTTGATATGATGTTAATGACTTCTTCGACTACGGCCCCTACTCGTCCTCCAAACAATATAAAACGCTCTACTTGAGGTTGGCTTAGAAATATCAACCCGAGGCACCCGATGATACCGTACAATAAGCTCTTTGCTTTACTCATTTGCTCCTCCTACAGATCTCTTCTTCATGCTTGTCATCCAACGTCTTCGCGTGACTATAAGTAACATTTTACTAAAAAAATCATTTATTTGTCAGTAAGTGATCCATTGGCGTAATCCGCCCTCTAGCTTAATAATAATGAAGCAGTTGCCGTGAAGAAGGATTCAATTCGGGCTTGACAGCGTGCTTTAATTTGAGAATAATTGGATGTAAGTAAGTACTTGCATTACAGAAAGGAAGGAATGATTCATGCAGCAAGTGAGCACCGGCGACAGGTTGATATTGGCGGCGATCGACCTGATCGCGGAGCAAGGGTATGATGGCACGACGACGAAGGAGATCGCTTCGGCGGCCGGAGTCAACGAGGTGACGCTGTTCCGGCATTTCGGCAGCAAGCAGGCGCTGCTCATCGCCGCGTTCGAACGGCATCACTACGCCGGCGAAATGACAAAGCTGTTCAACGAGCGAATGACGTGGGACGTGCGAACGGACTTATTGTTGGTCGGACGGACGTACCATGCGATCATGAACCAGAACCGGAAGCTGCTCGAGATCGCTCAAAAGGGCGGCAATCGGCTGCCCGAGGAAGTGCGCAAGCACGCTTCGCAGCATCCGGTTCAACTGAAGAAGCTGCTGACGAATTATTTCTCGACACTACTCGAACAAGGGAAAATCGCCCGGATCGATCCGGAAGTTACGGCTATGTCCTTTATGTGGATGAATTTGGGCGCGTTCAGCAGCAACTTGTTGGCGAATTCGAATTCGGACGTTACGCTCGACGTGTTTATCGAACAGAGCGTCGATCTTTTTGCTAGGGCGTTGGTTCCCTAGTTTTTCCTTCTCCACAATGCAAGCAAGCACTTGCATACAATGAGATGAAAGGATGTTGTTCACATGCAGATTTCATCCAAAGAACTTGCAGACCGCCGCATCATGCGCGCCATGCTGTTCACCGCCGTCTTCAGCGCGATGAGCGTGCTCACGTTTAACATCGTGCTGCCGGAACTGAGAGCGGAATTTCAGATCGACTTGGCACAGGCGAGCTGGCTATCTTCCGGCTATCTTCTCGTTTATGCGATCGGAAGTGTCGTCTACGGGAAGCTGGCGAACCGATACCATCTGAAAAATTTGATCACGTTTGGGTTGATCGCGTTCGCCATCGGCTCGATGATTGGTTTCGCGTCGACGGCGTTCTGGCAAGCGCTAGCCGGCCGTCTACTGCAGGCGTCCGGCGCGTCGGTTGTCCCGGCGGCGGCGATGCTCATTCCGATCCGTTACTTCCCACCGGAACGGCGAGGCGCAGCGATGAGCATGACCGCCGCCGGCTTGGCACTCGGAACTGCCCTCGGACCAGCCGCGGCCGCACTGCTGCTCGCTGCCCTGGATTGGCGCTGGTTGTTCGTTCCGCCCGTCCTCGTCTTGGCGTTGGTGCCGTTCTTCCGAAAATATGTAAATGACGAACCCGCCCCGAACCCCGGAAAGCTCGATTGGCCCGGGGCTGCGCTTCTTGCCGCCGCAGTTGCGTTTGCGCTGCTGGGCGCGACTTATTTGTCAGTGTGGTTATTCGCGGGGGCGGCCCTGACGTTAGCCCTGCTCGTTTGGCGTCTTGCGACAGCTTCCGAACCGTTCGTGCAGCTGGCAGTGTTCCGGAACCGGAACTACTCAAGCGGTCTGGCAATAGTTGCCCTTATATCCTTCATTTCGACCGGCATGGCGTTATTGCCTCCCGTGCTGCTCGCCGACGTCTACGGGCTTGACTCCGAATGGATCGGTTTTGCGCTCGTGCCTGGCGCCGTCGCTTCGTCAGCGCTGAGCCGCGTCGGCGGAAAGTTGGCAGACCGGAGGGGGGACACCGTCTTGTACACGATCGCATCCGGGCTGCTGATGCTCTGTTTCGCGCTGCTTACCGCGTTGTCCGGCATGGCGCCCGTTTGGACGATTCCGTTGTTTCTTATCTTCGGCAACGTCGGCCAGACGTTCATCCAAGTCGCCGTCTCCAACTCGCTCTCTAAGACGCTGTCGAAAGAGCAAGCCGGCGTGGGCATGGGACTCTTTTCATTAATAAATTTTATCGTCGGCGGCATGGCCGCGAGCGTCTACAGCTTGCTGCTCGAGATGGATGTGCCCGGTTGGAATTCGTCCGCCACCAGCGCGAACGTCGGAATATTCACCAACATATTCTTGGCTTTCCTTCTACTTCATGCGGGATTGCTGGTATATTACCGGATGCAGTTCCGGCGGCGCCGGCTTGCTGAGCGGCAGTTGTCGGGAGATGGGAGGTGAGGAGCATGGCGATAACGGATGGAACGGCGCTGTTCGAAACGGTTCGCTCCTGGCACGGCGTATCGCTTCGGCCGCACCGGTTCGGCGGGACGGAATTTGTCGTGAACGGGAAGGAAATCGGGCATATGCACGGCCGGTCGCTCGTTGATCTGACGCTGCCGAAGACAATCCGCGACGAAGCGATCAAACTCGGCAAAGCCGTACCGCATCACGTGCTGCCAGAATCGAACTGGGTTTCGGTTTATCTGCACACCGAGACGGACGTCCGCCGCGCGCTCGAACTGCTTCGATTCAAGTATGACCTGCTAGCCTCTTCCGAGGTGTAAGCGAGAAGGTTCGTGTTACATTGAGAAATAGTACGGACCGCCCAACGGCGGTCCTTTATTATTGGCCTACCCTCCGAATATTTGCCAATACCGGATAGGAAACAATATTGCGGTCGCGGTACGTAAGGGTAACCAGATCCTCACGAGAACTCAGTATTCCGTGCTGCAGGATCGCCGTTTGAAATCCGCGTTCAATCGCGCCATTGTAAGTGAATAAGACACAATTACCGGCGTCATAGCCGGCTACTACGACAAGACCGACCTGATGATCATGCAGTAATTGTTCTAATTCAGTCTTCCAGAATGCGTTGAAGAAATTCTTCTGGACGACGAGATCCTCGTTCTTGACTTCAATCTCCGGTATGAACCCCAGCAGCTCTTCCTTCACCGTATCTGCCTCCGCCATGTCTTGGATATGGATGACAACATGGCCATTGGCACGCAGCGTCTGGGCTGTCCGATTAATCGTCTTACAAGCCTGAGCCACAGGGTGATTCTGCAGGATGAAACACTGCATATCGACAACTAATAATGCAATTTTCACCGGGTCACATCCGATTTGGTTATTGCTCATTCCTCATCCCCCTATTATTTGGTCATACCGGGCCGCTGTTGTTTCAACTAACATTCTCCGATAGCTTCATGAAATCTTCTACTTAAGATCATTAAAGTAATCTACAAAGTAACCCTCAGAATCCCAGTAATCATCATATTCTTTATAAATATCAATTATATTTGACTTTGGCGTTCCGCATCGTTCAAGAAGCCAGTTCTTAATATAATCGATGTCTTTATTTTCATCTTCCCAAATAAAGTCTAAGATCGCTGATTCTTTAAAGCCGCTATCTGGAGCATAAATAGCATAGCTTGATGAAAAATACTTGGCTAGATCCAAGGTGACTTTCCTCAAATAATGCTGCAGCTTCTCATCCAGAAGAAAATTTCTCCATCTTATATTATGATGAAAATAGCAAACCTTCTCCGAGAAAGAAAAATCTACTCCGCACGGCCCATCGATTTCTACAGTACCACCAATCCCTGGACGAACTTTCCACTGCTTCCCCGTATCTTTGGGATTATATGGAAGTAGAGGTAATGAATTCGTCAATGGAATTCAAATGTTTGGAATTTCCCTGGTTTGGTTCAACTATCGTTCCTCGTTAGCCTAATCTCCTATGATCCCCTTTACCAATTCCAGGTGTACCTCATCTCCCTAAATCCCACATCCCATATTCTCACATTCCCCTCCAGGGTGATCGTGAGCTCATTGGCCCCTTGAAGATAAATGGAGGACATCCCCGGTTCATCGCTTGGCTCTTCTGCGGACGTAGACAGATACTCCTGACCATCGGCGGAGATGCTTATACTCCCATTAGCATCCTCCTGATTGGGAATCCCAAAATTCAAGTAGAGAAATAGCTCCTTTTTGCCTAACGTATAGGTGTAAGTCAAGGTTTGTTGGCCTTCGGTGCTATATGCATTATATTGGGGCTCTACGTTTTGTCCACCAATTCGGAAGCTGTCTCGCTGTGTTCCCGATGAATTTATACCGCTGTTTTTCAGCTCGTTTAACGCAATGAAGGGGCCTAGTTCTTTAGTGAACGCTTTGTCGACGATCCCGAAGCTTCCCCAAATCCCGATCATCAGGACGATGGCGGCGATGCACGTAGCGGCTATGTTTCTCCAGACTTTTTTTGTACGATATCCGAATCTAAACGCCCCGAATCCGACTGCTGCCCCCAATGAGTTTTGAATAACGTCGTTTATATCGAAGCTGCCGAGCAACGTAAGCGCCTGAACGGTCTCAAGTACAAGGATACATAGGATAAAAAGGATCATATATCGAAAGAAGCCTGTTCGATACAACAACGGGATCAAGACGCCGAAAGGGATAAAGGCGGCAATGTTCCCAAGAGCCCAAACATCCATCAGCGTAGGATGTAGAAGATCCGATAGACCCGGCAGCCTAAAAAAAGCATCCGGTAAAAATAGAAAGCTATACCCTGTCACCCGATCTACGGTTGCTGCTCTGCCGAAAGCAAGAAACATAAAATAAAAAATCAAGACTGTATAGCACAGGGTTATAACCAAAATAACTTTGCGGTGCTTGGCATTCATTATATTCTCCTTTATACGCAAGTGCTTTGTAGACCAGAATACCTTAGGAAGACATACTGGTAAAGTATATATGCTAAAGGAGTAAGTCACAATTTCTACTGCTAGTACATTCGGATTGCTCCTCTCGAGTAAACTCGAACGTATAAACAAGAAACATCCATCCCCAGATGTTGGGGATGGATGTCAGTTTGTCAGATAAATGGTTATCTCCAAAAAGTAATCTTGACCGAACTTAATCGGACGGATTCGTGCCCTTCCTCCTTGGCTTTTCCTATGGAAATCATCATGACTGGAGCATAGCGTTCTTCATCTAAACCAAATGCTGTGGCTACCTGATCAACTTCAAAGCCTGCCATTGGATTCGTATCATACCCATGCGCACGAGCCACTAACATGAGCTGCATGGCAAATAGGCTGCTATCGACCTTTGCAATTTCAACCTTCAATTCTTTTGGCAGCGTTGGATACATCGATAGAATCGTTTCGAGTTGACGATCTCGTACTTCGGCTGGCATTTTTCCTTGTTCCACGGCTGTATTGTAAATTTCCTCAACATGTAAATAGCTTTCGGTATCGCCAAAAATTAATAACATGGCAGATGAAGTATCGTTCTGTAAGGTGTTGAATCGCACAAGAGGTCTTAGTTTCTCTTTTCCTTCCGGAGAATCAACCACAATGACCCGCCAAGGCTGCATATTGGCAGAGGACGGAGCCAAACTGGCTTCCGTAATAATCTCGCTCATCTCTTCCTTCGATATTTTTACGTTCTCGTCATAATTACGCACAGAACGTCGTCCCTGGACGATACTGGCGAAATCGTTATTTGCAATATGGTTAAACATAGAATCTCTCCTTTTGATAACTTAAGATTTTTTTGACATTATGGATGTCGTTCGTTATCATACTCGCATTATGAACTATGAACCGAAGTTTATAGCAAACAAATAAAGCGAGGCCATAGGATGAGAATAAATGATGTGTCAAGATTAACGGGACTACCTATATCAACATTGAGATTCTATGAACGCAAAAACTTAATTCCGGACACATTTGTTCAAAGAGATGCAAATAATTATCGGATTTACGCTGGAGAGATTGTTGAATTTCTAGAAGATGTGAAGATGCTTTTATCCGTAGGCTTTTCTGTGGAAGAGTTAAGTTTACTTGTCAATCAACAACTTAATCTATCCGAAGAGGCGAAGAAAAAAATAGTCGAACAGAAAATCAAAGAAATTGAAGAGATCCAGAAGCGATTGAGAAAATCGAAAAAATTGCTGCATGCAACCTTGGAAGGAAAAGCAAATTTTCAAACAAAGTGTTAAACGTTGCCGGGGCTGGCCAGCAGCTCGCACAGCCCTGGAAGAGAGCTCCATCCCGATAGGCCGCATCGAGTCCAAGTAAGAAGCTGAGCGTGGATGTGAGCTATTTCACGTTCGCCAATTTTAATGAAACGAGTTTCTATAATCCATTGGAGATTGATTGGTTTTGCTTTTAAACAGCTTGCTAAACGATTGCGGATGTTCAAACCCCATCAGATATGCAATTTCACTAACCGTCAAGGTTGACGTGACCAAGTAATCCTTCGCCTGCTCAATTAGCTTATTGTGAATATGCTTCTGTGCGCTCTGTCCCGTCGTTTTGCGCAGCATATCGCTTAAATAGTTAGGAGATACGTTCAGTTTGCCGGAGAGATATTGGACCGTCGGCAGTCTTCTTTGCTGCACCGAATCTCCATTGAAATATTCTGTTAACAGGTCGTCTATTTGTACCAACAGATCCATGCTTGCGCTCTTACGAGTGATAAACTGTCTGTTATAAAATCGATTGGTGTAATTGAGCAGCACATCCAGATAGGAAACCATCACATCTTGACTGTACAGATCAATTGGCGAATGGTATTCGCGCTGAATATTATCGATCAGATCCGCAATCATTTTCTCCTCATGATCGGATAGATGTAACGCCTCGTTTACTTCGTAGGAGAAGAAACCATACTCTTTAATCTTCTTACCTAGCGGATAGTTCCTTATAAAATCGGGATGAAAAAACAGCCACCAACCAGCAGCTTCCGTACTATCCAGATGATCGAAAACAACGATTTGACCAGGTGACATCAAGGCCATCATACCCTCATCGAAATCGTAATAGTTTTGACCATATCTAATTTTGTTTTTGACATTTCTCTTGAATGAAATATTAAAAAAATCAAACGAGATTCTTACGGAATCATAGCGGATATGTGGAATCGTTCCTCCTCCATCCCCAAACTCGAGCAGCCCTAATTAGAAATTGTATGTAAACCCCACTAGTTGTTCCGAAACTTCCCACAGCCGCTTAGCCAGCTGAGCGTCGTATGATTTGTCACTTGACTTCACTTTCTCAGGGTAGCCGCGCGTCTCCAACCATTTCGTTGGCCCAAAATATTCAGACCCTACTAAATTCTCTTCTGTTGCTGCTCGTAAGACAGGCAAAGCGCCTATTTCAATTTTTTGCGCGACAAATTTGTTAGCCAGAGCCACCAGCCACCCTTGTGATCGTTGAAGATCGGTAGCCGTATAACCAGGATGCGCTGCTGTAGCCATGCTATCTTGTTGATGAAGTTTGAACCGTCGGTCTAATTCATAAGTGAACAACAGATTGGCTAGTTTACTTTGCGCATACGCCTTGGCTTTGCCGTACGTCTTTTCCCCGTTCAGATCATCCCAATGGATGTCGCCCCCATATTTATGGAGAGCGCTGCTTTGGGTCACCACTCTGGATCGAGGTGTTCGCTTAAGGAGTCCAGCATTAAGCCCGTCAATAAAAAATGTCCCAAATGATTCGTGCCCCAATGAGATTCATAGCCTTGTTTTGTTATTTCCCTGCGTTTAGGATACATGATACCAGCATTATTGATTAAAATATGTAAATTGGTATATTTCGCGTGAAATTCTTTCGAAAACGCATGAATGGCGTTAAAATCGGACAAGTCCACTTGCATCAATTCCACATGCGCGTTTTTATTGTTGTTCATGATCTTCGAGACGGCCACTTTCCCTTTTTCAAGATTACGAACGGCCATGATCACTTTTGCGCCTTTGGCGCTTAGAACCGTCGATGCTTCAAGTCCAAGCCCGCTGCTGGCGCCTGTAATGACAATAATTTTCCCAGCTTGATCTGTAATTCTTTCCGCGTTCCATCCGCCACGATTCATCAGATTTCCTCCCCATTTGTTGTGCAACAATAGTATATGGAAATTTGATGAATGGCAGGATAGCCAAATCCCGGATCGTTGTAGCTAGAATGTATATCTAGAACTAAAAAGGTTGCCGATCATATGTCGGCAACCTTATTTGATTGATTGATGTTCACCGCTAACTTCACTGTAACTTCCATCGTGCCAGACTTTCGCAAAGAGCCTTATGTGCACGAACCGCTATATTAGCATCATCTGCAATTCGTAATTCCAAACCAAACTTCTGCCCATGCAACTGCCGCAGCATTCCAATAGCCGATGATTAGCAAGGTTGTTAGTTATCCATTCAGTCGACGTCCGTGATCTTCCATGCGCCATTTTCCTGCATGAACACGATTCCTCGCGTGCCTGACTTATTTCCGTACGGATCGAACAGGTAGCTGAACGTCACGTACGCCAGCAGTGCGCCGCCGGGACGCTCTTCGAACGTCACGGAGCGGATGCCCGTAATGAGCCGCTGGCCAATCGTCTCGAACGACTGCGCCGGTGTGCGGTCCTTCACGAACATTCGGCCGAGCGCAACAGCATCGCTACTGTTCATGGCGTTTACATAGCCGTTCAGCAGCTTCGCGGCGGCCAACCTCTCCACTTCTCCTGCGTACGCGCCTTCATCGAGCAGCTGCGGCTTGAAGACGAGCAGCGTGCCGCGCACGCTTGGCGTCCACGTCAGTTGAAAGCCGAAAGCTTCCGACGTCGCGCGAAGCGGCAAATAGACGCGTCCCGTCTGGATCACCGGCTTGGCGTTCGCGCCGGTAAGCTGCTTGCCGTTCACCCATAGCGACAGCATTCCGCTGCTTCCCGGGTTGATTTGCTGCGTATCAGGCTGCGTTGAAACGAATGCGGCTTTATGCGCATCATCCCATCTCACGTACCAGCCGAACGATTCCGCAAGCGCGCGCATCGGCAGCAGCATAACGCCCTTCGAGACGATCGGCGCAAGCGCGGGATCGTTCACCGCGACACCGTTGATGGCCAGCGTAGGAGCGGCTGGAGGAGCGACCGTAACGCGCTGGGAGGATTGACTCCAACCGGTGTCGATGTAGAGGTTATAAGCGCCAGGTGTGATCGGCTTAAAGGTGCCGTCGAACGCTTCGCCGTAGGCCGGCATCGTGAATTGAAAATTGTAACGTGCTTCGCTGTAAGGTGCAGTAAAGACAAGCAGTGCTCTTTTGTTCGGATAACTCACGCCTTTTGCTGACCTATAGCCACCGGATATATCGGACGTCTGCACGAAGATTCGAATCGTTCCTTCATGGCTTACGACACTGCCCGTAACACCAACCGTCTGTCCGATGGCCGGCTTGAGTGTGCTGATATCTGTCTGCGGAGGTACCGCCAGCAAAGCGAAAAACTCCTTGATGGCCGTAGTATCCTGGGCGATATATTTATCTTTGCCGATAAGGATGTAGACGTCCTGCGACTCATTGAATT
This sequence comes from Paenibacillus aurantiacus, assembly GCF_042431225.1. Classification (NCBI taxonomy): domain Bacteria; kingdom Bacillati; phylum Bacillota; class Bacilli; order Caryophanales; family Paenibacillaceae; genus Paenibacillus; species Paenibacillus aurantiacus. The sequence continues at coordinate 222,672 of NZ_JBHMDO010000003.1, forward strand.
GGAAGTTGATATCGGTGCCATCGGTTAGCTTCATAACGAGACTATTGGCGAAATAGACGTTCTCTCCGACCAATAGCTTCGTCGTCGGCTTTGCGTTCTTAAGCAGACGGTTCACGATGGTCACCGTTTTCGCAATAGCGTCTTGATCCGCGGCGCGCGAGCCAAACAGTGGCACAAACGCCATATCGGACTGCCCCATTTGGACCCACTGGACCGCAGACGCTTGAATGGCCGATGGCCGTGCGGATGACACCGGCACGTCGACGGTATCATCTTCGGCCGCTGCCGGCATATTGGCTGCCGTTGGCGCTGCCGCCTCAGCCGCCTGCGCGGTTCCGGCCGTCCCGGTTGGAACTCCGACGGCGAGCAGCGCCGCCAGGCCGAGCATATACATCCGTTTCATTCTCATATCCTCGATACCTCTCGTCAGGCAGACTAAATTTACATCCGCAAGTTAATCTATTTCCCGTTCACCTTTTATTCGCTTCACTTCTTTTTCCAAATTGTTAAGACGAATTTGTATTCTAATTATTACGGCTATCAATAACAGCACTATCCATGACACCGGGATTACTCCTTCCCTTCTGGATCTCCGATCGAACGTTACCCGTTAGGTTGAACGCGATCCGCCTATAAGACGCAGCAATCGTCCGTCGATTTGCCTAGCCGATGTCTATTCGAGTAAACCATTGACCGGGATGGCCCGCATGCTGTAGAATTCGCCTTTCTTATTAATCTTGCCGATTATTGTCGGCATCCCTTTTTTCGCGAAGGTATACACGTTCTGCTTCACCTTCACGGAATACCCGGAGAGGTTTACGTTGAACAGTGATTTGACAGCCGGTTTTGCGACTGCAATCGCTTTACTTGACGTATATTTGGCTTTGGCAAACGATTTGTTAAAATCCGCCTCATTCGCCCAATCCGCACCGGGCTGCACAACCTCTAACACTTTATTCGTCTTTGCGCCGATCGTAACATGGCTGTTATCATAGCGGTCATAGATATACCACGTAAGTCCCGATGCAGCCTCTTCTTTGGTTAATGCAGCGTAGGTCGCCGCAGTCGGGAACGGCCCTTTTAGTTGCTTGAAGGCATTGTTCGCCAGATTGACAAGCTTCGGTTCGAGCTGGTTGATCGGCACTGTTATACTGGCTTTCAAGCGGTTATGTTGGTCCAGATCGACGTATAGCGATTGGTCATGCCCGAAGAATACCCAATAATTGCTTGGTTTATTATCTTGATAAGGGGAGTTAACCCGCCACAGCGTATCGAATGTGAACGGGTGCTTCATCGCGCTGAACGCTTCACTGAATTTAGCGATTTTGCCCACTAATGCGGCATCCATTACTTGGGTCATATCCGCATATTTATAATAAATCGTGGTCTGGGAGACGCGTTGGTTTACTTTGTCGTAAGTGACGCTATATTGTGCCGACAGCCCCTTTAATTTCCCTTCCACGATGATTTCTTTCTCATTGTCCATGACCACATTGAAGTCGGACTGAGATTCTCGGTCGGAATTTGCTTCAACGGCAGCCATCACCTGTTTTTCTACATCGGCGTCCATTCCGGAGTTAGCACTGGCTTCTGTACGGCTTGAATCGCTTTCTACCGCTGCGGGCGAAGAGGCTTGCACGGAGGATGATGCTGGTGCAATGAGCGTTAATGCCGTCACGATCGCAAGGATAAGCTTATTATTCATAGGGATTACCTCCAACGTAATGGTTAACCTTCAAACGGTTCTATGGTCTAGACGCACCCCAATGGTATAAAGTTCCAGCAACGACCGAAATATCCTTGTCGTCACCGCAATCCCAACGTGGCTTCCAAACACATCGCTTTGCTTGCGATGCGGGGGGACCCAACGTAGGATGCCGATAAAAATAGGCCAACCAGAAATCTCTGGTTGACCTAATAATACGAAGCAGCCGATCGAATGGGCTGCCGCCGCGATACCTTATTGAACTAACGATCCCCGTTCGTACAGCCCCGTTGGGTAAGGGGTACTCCTTTACGAGGCAAGGTCATCTAACCGTCTGGTAATGGAGACCAATGGCGCCGGAATCGAACGTTTTATTTTCGATAAGCTTAAGATTGGTCTTCTCTTGAAGCCCTTGAAACAACGGCAGTCCGCTGCCGATCAGGACAGGAGACACCGTGATTTTGTACTCATCGATTAGACCAAGACTCATCACGTGGTGCGCAAATCGGGGACTTCCGAGGATGACAATATCCTTTCCTGGCTGCTCCTTCAAATTCAGGATTTCTTCCTTGACGTTCTCTTTCACCAGTCTGGAATTGTTCCATTCCACGCTATCAAGCGTCGTGGAAAAAACGACTTTGGAGGTTTGCTCAATCCATGCGGCATGCTCCAGTTCATGCTGCGAACTGGAGGGGTCCGACGGCACGGTGGGCCAATAGTTGAACATCATTTGATAAGTGTCCCTACCCCAGAGCACAGTGTCAACCGTACTCAAAATTTGCGCCGCGTGTTTCGCTAGAGCCTCATCGTAAGCAACCCAGCCAATGTCCATTGCGCCATTAGGCCCTTCTACAAAACCGTCAAGCGACGCATGCAAAAATAACACAAGCTTTCTCATTTGAGTTCTCCTTCGTCCATGTGAGGTAATGTAATGACTACATATTACCATGTTAAGGTTCGAGACGTTTCTTATGAATTGCTAATCCAACGACGTTTCTCTCCGCAGGATTGCTTCAAATATTTTTATGCCTGTAGCGTCTATCATCGTTCCTTGAGAAGGCTCTTTTTTAGTCATCCATTTTATTAATTGAGCCTTATAATAATCCATAAGAGAATTCGAGAAAAAAGAATAATTGGATAGTAATACAATTCCTACACGAAGTTCCTTATTCAAAGCCAGATAACTATTAAAACCAGCTGAGCCCCCGTTATGCCAAAGGATGCATTTATCTAGAAGTTTATCCTCATGCCAGCCAAAATAACGGTTCGAATTTCCGATCCATAAAGGAAGATGGCTTTTTTGTAGTGTAGAGGCTATCGGATTATCATCCTGTAGATTGGCTTGGACAAATAAACTCAAATCGCGAACAGATGACTTAATTCCCCCCGCTCCTTCATAAACAGAAAGATCCCAATGAGGGACTCTTTTCCCGGTTGAAGCATGTCCATTCAAAAACCTGCCATTCTGTTCGGAATCAAGCCTAACGGCTGTTTCATTCAACTTTAACGGACTCGTTATATATTTTTTTAACAGTTCGTCATACGTACTTCCGGACACCTTACATAGAATGTTTCCCAGTATGCCCAGCCCGATATTGGAATAGTCAAACGAACCCATGCGATCCGTGTAGTCAGCACGAGATAAAAAAGCAGTTAAATCTTCCTCGGTATAAAATGAATAAGGATTTGATCTATTTTTAGACAAATCGTGATTGGATGCCAGTATAGGCAATCCTGAGGTATGCGTAGCAAGACTTCTCAAGGTAATCTTGTTCAAATATACGTTTTCAACGTTTTGCACGTACTGACCAACCATGTCATCCGAGGAAACCAGTTTTTCCTGTTCCATTGCTAGTAATAGTATGGAGGTGAAAACTTTGGTGATGGAGCCGATTTCAAATAACCTGTTTTCAGGAGGGATCATGCTTTTCTTTTTAGCATTGCAAAATGAATAGTATTCAATCTTTCCCTCTCTAATAATCCCGATAACAAGTTCTAAACGTTTCTTATCTTTCGTATAATCTGAAACAAAATTTTGTAAATCCTCCATTGTAGAAGCTGCTCCTTTTATTTTTTTGATTTATTCAATCCTCGATGTTGGAATCCTTTCAATCAACCTATTTCTGGAAATTAATTATGTATTCGTTACCAACTATCGATTTTCCTGTTCCTGCTCGTTTAGTGTAATAACCGACAAGAGAAGCAGCTGCCGCGGCAATCTGCATAAAAAAAGCGATGGGTTTGTTCCATCGCCACGCTTGGGTTTCTGTTAACACAAACAAGCTATTTGACTCTATTTAGAGCCCTCCTTACTTTTCTTGCGAAAATTAAAGGTTTTTCAACAGCTTCAATATTTACATAAATCAAACGTGGATTTTCAAATAACCATTCGTTGTGTATAGACGAAACTTCTATTCCCTGATTACGAATGGCGGAGACGAACCTCCCGACTTCTATCTGCAGGAGTGCGATTCTTCCTAAGCACAGCGCTTTGCCTGTATTATTGTTTCTTGATTCGAACGAGAACGAAGATGTGACCCCGAACTTTTTCCCTAAAATTGTTGCTCTTATTTCGTTTCGTGAAATTGTAGCCACACATTTCCCGCCGGCAAAACCAGATTGACCGCCGATAACTCTTGCAAACTTTTGACAAAGTAACGAATTATTGTTCGTCATAAATATGACCTCCTGTTCATGGTTAATTTATGAGCTTATGAACAGGTTTGAAACGACAGATATCTACTTTTATTGAAAAATTCAAACTACGATAAGTGCACTCCCGTTAGCGCAGTCAAATACTGTTCATTACTTCTGCTTGTAGTCAATCGACAGTAGCCGATCGTCTTCGTCCAGCAAAATATCGATCGTAGATCCAGAACTAAGCTCAATCATGAATCCTTGTTCCACGGGATGAAAGGTTTGAATATCCTCGTTGATTCTCATTTTCCCCAATTCTTCTTCATAGAAATCCGTGAAGGTTTTCTCGTCCGCGTAGGTTAAGTAAAAAGGCGAGCAGGCATTTTCTTTTCCCATAAAGACTGTTCTATTCGGAAGCGGGATTGAGAGGTGCGTCAGTTCTGCTGTGTAGTCGCATTCAAAAGCCTTGCTGGAGAACATATAACTTTTGACAACATTGTTGAATTCCCCATTCCAGAAGTAAAACCCACATAGAACAACCAGCGGTGTTGTGACAAGCACAACTTTCTTCATCGAACCAACGTCTTTTTTCATGGCGAATATCACCAGGATGGCCATCCAAGCAACTAACACAAAACCACTATAGAAAAAATAGAGAATGTTGCCCGCCATGTCATCGCCCCCTTACTCCCCACTCGCATACCCCATCACTTTCCCTTGAATCTCCCAAACACTTAGCGGTCCGAACAACTGGCTGTCCACGTGACGGTTCGTGCTGTCCACAGCCGATCGTTGCTACGGCAAATGTAACAACGACCCAAGCGGCCATTCTTTTCCCTATGATATGCACTCCTCCCAGTACCACAACAACCCTTTTTTTGCCAATATAAACGCAGATGAAGCCGCAGATGTTTCACGAGTTCTTAACGATACCCGCCATTAGAAACAGCGGCAACCTTAGACTACATCGTCCAAGACTGCCGCTGCTTATGGCAACGAAAACGACAGCCGATAGGCTGCCGTTGTTGATAGTTGAGCTATTGTTCTCAGTTAGTTGAACAGTGGTTAAATTAGATCACTTGAATTTGTTTCATTTTAAGCCCAATTCCCTCTTACTTTGTTATAGTTTTCCGCTAAGGGAGAGAGTACCTCTATAAAGCAATCTACTTCAATCATAATATTGTCTAGTTCGTAATTCAGGTCAGGATGTAAATCCCAGAAATCTGATGCAGTTTGTAAAACAGATGCCAAAAGATCGCCCTTATAGCAATCCCCCTTCACAAATGGATCTTTTGCCAAGAGTTCTAATGCCATGGGAATTAAGTACTCTGAATTTATTTGTTGTCCAATCATTATTCTTAGATCTGCTGCAGTGAAGTCTTTCAATGGCTTGGTACGTAAAGCATGGCACGTGACTACTAAACCCGAGTTATAATTTGGTTCTCCCCAATCATTACCGTCTAATTCCTGCAAATTCTTGTTCAAATCAAAGCTTATCAATGAATTCATGAAAAGCCTCCCTCGGAGTATTGCTTTAACGTCTCCCGTTAACGCAACACATTTATCAGTCTCCTGAATACTTGTTTGGTGTAATCGAGTTATGGAATATTTCAATATCGCCATCAATAAAATTTCTGCGTTGCGCGGCTAGTAATGTTTCATACATATTCTTTCGGCCCACAGGATTGTCAGTGTGTAGGTATATTTTACTAGCCCTCAAACCATTTTCACAAAAATACTTAACGAAATCGTATCCATTAGGCAATTCGTTTCCTTGCTCGTCCTCGTCTAAGTCATGATCAAGAGACAGTAAATTTATCGTATGTTCTTGAAAAACTCGCACTGCTTCTTCAAAAGTTCTAGCCACAATAAAACCTTCTGGGCAGTCTCTTAAGTCATCGAGATAAAGATTAATCATAAGATCACCTCTTGCTATGAGTATCTCCATATTACCATACATTGGAAGTAATCTGCCCGTTAGCGTAACGAAAAAAGCAGCCGACCTTCGTGGCCGACTGCTGCTGTCTGGGATAATTTCTAAGACAAAGGCTAATCTGTCTGGAATGGGTTTTTAGCGTTTGTTACTTCTTGCAAGATTACAATTGGGTCGGATATTAACCCTAATTCTTTATCTCTTGGATAAGTAACAGCTATTGTAGGATTTTCACCAGCGTAACTAATTACCGACTCCATGTTATCCCAAAAGGTACACAAGAAAAAGTGAGCATATTCATCCTGCTCCACAACTTTTAGAAATGCTCCTCTATTCCCTGGTAACGAAGTAGTGTCTTTAATACCCGTTTCATTCTCGTATGCTAAAAAGCCTCTTTGTTATGTAAAGGTACAACGCCATGCCAAGTTCTAGCTATCAGAATTAACACCACCTCAATATTAATTTTCGTCTTGATTTATAGTACCACATATTGGAATTGTTTTGTCCGTCTGTTAGTTCAAAGAGCGATCAGGTTAATTAACTGTTCTGATCCGGCCATGAATCTCCTTCTCTTCGGCAAACCCAATCATAATGCATACCGGAGTCAAATGGTTCATTCGCCATCTTGATGCCATTCTTGACAATTTCGAGCCCTTCAATATTGACTTGATCTGTCAGATAGACAAGTACATCATGCATCCCGCCGTCTCGAGCAGATTGGGCAATTAGTGCAATTACCTCTTTTTGTTCTGGTGTTAATTCACTCATGACTTTATTGATTTTTTCATTCTCTACCGTGTTCGGCCAGCCGTTACCCATTATCCAACGAGGATACAAACATGGACGAAGTTCTACCAAATCATCAATGAATTCCTTGTATAGTTCTAATGCTCGCTTTTCCATCTGTTGACCCCCAAATTCATGTTCTCTGTCCTGTAGCTCTGTTTTAATAAAGAATTCAGCTAACGTTTCCCGATACTTCAATCAGAAATGCCTATATCTGTATTAGTAAAATTCCATCTGGAGTAGCAGTGAATGGAAAATCAGAAGAATTGTCTACCTCAATTTTTAGAGTAAACTTGAACAATCAAGAAATATCGTTGGTTTTCGATTCAATCACAACTTGTTGAAGATATTCACCCTGCAATGATTTAATAAATTCCGAATGTAAACTTACATCGGTACCCCATTGTACCTCATCAGATGAGACTACCATTTCGTCGTCTCTTACAAAATTCCAATGACATTCAACATAGACATTAAAGCTCTGGAAACCACTATGGAGTTCAATAACTAACGACTTTTCTGAAACAAGACAGTCTTTCACAAACATATGTGAAAGATAAGTTCTCAGAATCATTGGGATATTAAGCTCTATGTATACTCCTCCCTTAATCCGTTAGCTGAACTCGAGCATCTAACTATGTGATTTCAACAAGTGAATCATACCACATATTGGAACTATCCTGCTCTTTAACTTAATGAAAACAGGGAGCAGCTGCCGCGGCAAACTGCTCCCTGGTTTGGTTCAACTTTTGTTACCCTTTAGTGCAGTCTCTCATTGCAGGGTATGAATATCACGCCATATCTAGACCTCAAGTCACTACCGATTGCCAGACTACTTGGCATTCACCTTGCTGTTCAACCAATCATTCATCTGCTCAACCTCATGCTGGATGAACCTCTCATCCTGGAACGCTTGCGCCAATGTGGCGACCCCTTGGCTTCGGGCGAGAAGATGCATCGCCAGCTCGTCGGCGGCCGCTTCGAGGCCGAGCAGCGCGAACTGCCGGCTCAGCCAGGTCCGAAATAGGGTGAATAGTTCGCTCGCCTCCGCCTTCGAAGCATGATTCAGCTTCGACAGTTCCGTGCAGAGCGTGCCTACCGGGCAACCATACATTTTAATATCCGCTTGGTTCGCAATCAAAATATCGATAAAGCGCTTGATCCGATCCTCGGGCCGCTCGCCTCCATCTTCCCATTGCAGCAGCATATTCCGGGTGTTCTCCAATCGCAATTCGATCACGGCAGCCAAAATTTCGTCCTTCGATTTGAAGTGGTAATAGAAGTTCCCCTTGGAAATTTGAACCGAATCGGCAATATCCGCTAAGGAGGTATGCTCATAACCCCGTTCATAGAACAGCCGGTCGGCCATCTCGACGATGTGCTTGCGAGTTATTTTCCCCTTCATGTCTAACACCTCCGTAGCCGACCGCACCTCACCATATCAGTCGGCTTGTTTATGTTTCCTCCCCGCGGTAAAAGGGATAATCGATGTAACCCGCTTCGCCGCCTTGGTAGAACGTGGCCTGATCAGCCTCATTTAAAGGCAGGTTCTCCCGATAGCGCCTTACTAGATCCGGATTGGCCAAGAACGGCGTCCCAAAAGCAACCAAGTCCGCGTCGCCGCTGCGTATTGCCGTTTGAGCATGCGCCAAGTCATAACCATTGTTCGCGATATACAGACCAGAGAACTTCGAACGCAAGGCGCGGTAGTCGAGCTCGCTGTTCTTCGTCATCATATCGCCTTCGAGCACATGCACATACGCCAGCCCGCGCGGACTTAACTGCTCGACGAAATAAGAGAAATGCATCTGCGGGTTGGAATCGGACATGGAGTTAAATCGATTCTCGGGAGTCAACCGCACGCCTACGCGCTGAGCTGGCCACACCGTGCAAACCGCATCGAGCACTTCGTTCAACAAGCGCATCCGATTCTGCACGCTGCCTCCATACTCGTCGGTGCGGCGATTGCTGCCGTCGCGGAGGAACTGATCGATCACGTATCCATTCGCACCGTGTACCTCCACGCCATCAAAGCCTGCGTGTCGGGCCAGCTCGGCGGCATGTTTGAACTGCGCTACAATCCCCGGGATCTCCGATGTCTCCAGTGCACGCGGCGTTACATAGTCGTGCTTACCGGTATATGTATAGAGCTGCCCCTCCGGCCGCAGCGCCGATGGAGCTACCGGTGTCGCGTTGTCTGGCTGAAAGCTCGGGTGGGATATCCGCCCGCAATGCTGCAATTGAAGGAAGATTCGGCCGCCTGCCTCGTGCACCGCATCGGTCACGCCGCGCCAGCTAATGGCTTGAGCATCCGTATAGATCCCCGGGGTGAACGGGTAGCCGACCGCCTCCGGTGAAACGGGGGCAGACTCCGCGATGATAAGACCGCTACTGGCGCGCTGTTGATAGTAGGTTACCATCATGGGCGTAACGACGCCATTCGCATCGGCGCGATTACGAGTCATCGGTGCCATGACCATCCGATTGGCTAGTGTCAGATCACCTAATTGAACAGGCTCAAATAAGTCTTTTGACATCACGATCACATCTCCTTCAAATGATTTCGCAATAAAATTAGGACGATCGTCCAATTCCATTGGATTTTAGCACGATCGTCCTAATCCGTCAATCCAAAAAGGCTGTAACAGGTTGCCGCCATGCAACCCGTTACAGCCCCTGGGCATTGTTGTGTTAACGTTAGCGTAACGCTTCCGGTCTGCTTTCCAAATGATAGATAAGCTGCACGACACCGGAAGAGAACGTTCTTGTACGAACCGTTGTTACATTTATCCGCTGATGAATATCAACGAACAACGGCTTTCCCTCTCCCAAAATAACAGGGTGAACCGATAATCTAAGTTCGTCAACGAGCCCTAAATGGAGAAATGTTGTAATTAGACTGGCCCCACCATATAACCAGATGTCTTTGCCAGGTTTATTCTTCAGCTTGTTGACTTCTTCGGGAATATTATCGTTTATGAAAATGGCCTTATGATCCGTTCCTTTTTGCGTTCTGGAGAACACATACTTTTCTTTAGGATGAACCAGCCGCCAAATTTCTTTCTCCGCATCGGATTGTGAACCATCCGGCGTAAATTGTCCCCATAAGTCATAGCTTTTTCTGCCGTACAATATCGTATCAATTTGATTCAAAAAAAGATCAAACCCCATCTCAGCGTCCATGATGCACCAATCTACTTCTCCATTCTTCCCTTCAATGAAACCATCTAACGTAACGGCTAAATCTAAAATTATTTTGCGTGTCATCATTTGTTGCCCCTTTCGTTGATTTATTACCATTATAGCCGTTAACTACGACAATACATGTCGTAGTTAACTTTTCAACGATGCGGCGTGAGTGCTTCATGAGACAGCAGCAGCTCCCTCGGCGGTAGACTGACGCGAGATTGATGAATATAGCTGGTTTTGTTCATCCATAAACGGTATATTATGTATGAGTTTATAGCGATGCGTGCCCATGTTCGATAGGTTTGATTGAATTAACGTTCAAGTCGGGCTTTCGTTCTAGCTCTTATTATTAATAGTTGAGGTGGTCGTTGGCATGGGCAACAGCAACAATCCTGTCTATACAACCAACATTATAGGCGCTGGCGAGGTGGGCTGCGCCAAATCGGTCGACTTGGACATTCAATCTGTTCATACAACCAACCGCTCCTATTGGGATATCAACGGCAATGATTTCTTAGGGGCAATCGTGCTTCCTTCTTATGGAGCATTTGTCTCCGAAGAAAAATGCCGGCTTTTTGGCGACGTCACGGGGAAAAAGCTGCTGGAGATCGGCTGTGGGAACGGCCAATCCTTGCAGTATCACGGGGAACGCCAAGCAGCCGAACTATGGGCTGTAGATATATCCGAACAACAAATCGAAAAGGCCGCGCAGCATTTGGAGGCATGCGGTCTCGCCGCAACATTGATCTGTTCTCCGATGGAAGAGGAATGCGGCCTGCCCGTGGATTATTTTGACGTTGTCTATTCGATTTATGCCATAGGCTGGACCACCGACCTTGAGGGTACTTTTGGCCGGATCGCCTCTTACCTGAAGAAAGACGGCGTATTTATTTTCAGCTGGTCCCACCCTATACACAAATGCGTGGTTGCGGAACAAGATAGGCTTACTTTTAAAAAAAGCTATTTCGATGAATCTTGGTATTCGGTATCGCTTGATGAAGGCACGCTAACCTTGTCGGACCGCAAACTATCCACCTATGTGAATGCGCTGGCCAAAGCGGGATTTGTCATCGAGCAGATGATTGAGCAATCGGATGAAGACATGCTGCAATCGCGGGGCGATAACAGCGATTTTGCCAAAAAAGCAATGATGCTTCCTGTAACGTTTGTAATTAAAGCACGAAAACGATAGTTGCTCCATTATTGCAGACAAAAGTAAAACCGCCTCTACAAGGGCGGTTTTATTGTCTAATCTATAGAAGCGAGCCTCCACTCCCCCTGCTTATTCTTCATATAGTAGAATATTAGATTCGTGGTTTTCACTGTACCTTCGCTATTTTTCACTTTACCGGCAACAGGAACCTCAATCCTTCCCTCCCCGTTATCACGAACTTCGCCTAATGATTCAAACCGGTATTCATTATCAAGTAAATATAAGAATGCGCTAGAGGCAGTATTCTGAATGAACACGCTCTTGAACGCCGCTTGGTCCTTATTTGCCATCGACTTCAAGGTATTCTGGAGGTTCTCTTTGATGACATCGTTAAGTATGGGGTCATTTGCAGACTCCCAGTCGATGAATACCCCAGGCGCGAAAGCTGGTCGGTCAATCGTGACCATGGATCGTTCAGCATCATACTGCACTTGGAAACCAAAGGCTTCGCTAATAAAACGCAGAGGCACGAAGACGCGTCCTTGTATGACGGTAACAGGTGCATCCAGTTTCACTTCTTGACCGTTTACCCGGGCCATTGTTTCGTCAAGGCGCAGCATGGCGTACTTTCCGTCTTTATTTTTGACCGTAGCGATCTTATCTCGGCCGTCCCACAGAAATTCGAGATCGAGCGAAGCCAGTGCGCGAATGGGGACAAGCGTGCGCCCTTTCTCGATGACGGGGTTCACATCCGGCTGGATGATCGTACCGTTGATAACCGTCGTAATCCCTTTCCCCGTGGATGCTGCAAAGGCAGGAGCGGCTGTGGACGAAAGTAATAGCATGGAGATTGCAATCTTTAGTCCGGTTTTTATCATGACCACACCTCATTTGGCGGATTTATACAACCAGACGTATTCAGCCGCATTTATGTTGCTTGCATGGCCCAGCCCTACTGTTCATTGAATTGAATTGCAATACATGACAAATACTTGAACATAGCTCAATTTACTCCTTCATTAAGGTGGTTGCGGAATGGATACGGTCATCCTCTATGGTGTATGGATACTAACCACTATACTTTTGATTGTATTCATCAATCGAACAAACTGGATCCAGGCACAAATTAGCTTTTTATTTATGCAGGTGCCTAGTTGGCTGTTTGGTTCTTTAGTTGTGCAGGGCGGATTAATTGAGTACCCTGTAGGCTTTCTTAAAATAGCATATCGAGCAAGTTTCACATTTGAGTTTTTCGTATTTCCAGCTGTAAGCGCCATATTTAATACTTACTTTCCGAGAAAGAAGCACTGGGTCATTAAAACGCTGTACATCCTGGGGATCCCGGGCCTCATGACTGCAGGTGAGGTTTATCTTGAGAAACACACGGAGCTCATTAAGTATTTGCATTGGGCATGGTACTGGAGCTACCTCACGATGACTGCAACTTTATTACTCTCGTACGGATACTATTTATGGTTTTTCAGAAAAGTAAAGATCACATAAGCAGGTTAGAAAAAACTTAATCGCAACGGGTCTCGACCACTGCATGCGACCTAGCAGCGGATGTTGCAGCCGTCCTCTTAGTTGTCGATTTTGTCGAGACCGAAAGCCTCCTCCACCCTCGCTCTCATTCGAGAGCTGAATCGCAGCGTAAGATGGATCAAAGGGCCGGTGTCATTGTTGCCCCACCGCGCGTCCAGTTCCTCCATGCGAACCCTGCGGCTGGCGAAATGCTCCAAGTGAATGCGTATGTCGCTTATTCTGGAGAGTCGGAAGGTCCTATAGTCTCTGCGCAATCTGCAGTAAGCGTATAAATACCAGGCATAGCCCTTCCACGCCGATCCGATCGGTCAGCGACATTCGCCATTTCTTCCGCAGGTTATATATGCTACAGGCTTAGTGCTATACCAACGAACCGGCGACCTCACCCTGATCCAAATAAAGCATCAAAGAAAGTGCCCAACCTTGCCATCTAGCAAAGTTTGGGACTATTGATTGGTTACATCTTCAGCACATTCATCCCCACCGATAACTCATCCCTCGGCACAGCTCCGAATTCGGACGTCTCCCGGCAGACGTCCGAATTCGGAGCAAACACACCAGCAAGAACGCGCAGCCGATAAGGAGCCATACCGTGCCAGTCGCTGACATCGAATCCATGCTCCAGCCAGATGCATAAGGCAATACAGCGCCGCCGATGCCTCCCGATGCAATATATGTCTTTTTATCGAAAGAAGTATCAAACCCCTTCTTTCTGTATATACATAGTATATACAAAAAGAAGAAAGGGTGGTACAATTGGCACATAAACCATCCAAGGAGCTGATTAACGTGTCGGCACCCGCTAATCCAATTGCCAAAGCCACATTTCGTCCGTGGGGAAACAGTCTTGCTCTTCGATTTCCAACCGAGGTGTTAAAAATGGCTGGGTTCAGCGAAGGCGTAGAGGTTGGATTCCATGTCTCCGATGAAGGAGAAATTGTGCTTCGTCCAACTTTACCTGCGGCTGATAATCAAAAGGGGCTTCGCGCTCTATTTCTATCGCTTCGCGGCTCTGCACCAGACGGCGTAAAATGCGAAGAGGAAGAATTTTACGAGCCAATGGGGGATGAAATGATTTAATGGCTATTACGGGAACTGTAGCGCGCGGGAGCGTAGTCTGGTTGAACTTCTATCCTCAAAGAGGAAACGAACAAGCCGGATATCACCCCGCAATTGTAATATCAGACGGACTTATTGATCCAGCACACTCTGACTTAGCCTTTGTCGTTCCTGTGACAAGCCCAACAAAGCCAGGTTACCCCTTCCATGTACCTGTTCCTGTAGGAATTGATATCAACGGTGCTTTAGCAGGAGTATCCTACACAACATTGAATGGCGTTGCCTTAACTGATCATGCGAAGTCACTAGACTTAAGCGCGAGGAATGCCATAGTAATAGGTGAGATCCCCACAAGTTCTCCGTTTTATAATCAGGTTGTTACCTATGTACGAGCCATTCTCGCCTAATAGCGCGAAAAAACCGACGACCGTCATCTGACAGTCATCGGTTTATTTGCAATCCCCGCTCGTTAGTCGTCCCACTCCGCAAGCTTCAACCGATCAATCACCCGAATGCCGAACACGCCGCCGGCTACCCCGCCATCCGCCGAAGCGAACTTCACTTCTACGTGATCGGCGCCGCCAAGAAGCGCTTCCGGAAGATCGTACTGCACGTTGAACAGCTGCTCCGGATGCTGGGCCTCCAGCTTCTGGCGCGCAATGACGTGATTATCGATCAGGATGTCGAATACCCGTTGTTGATGTCCCCGCTCATTATGGAATGAACCATCACTGCCATAGTAAGTCACTTGAAGCGCCATCCGCCGCCCAGGGACGACCTTCATGCGATAACTGAAGTAACCGCCGCTCTCCGCGATGCGATAGCCTTGCTGGGCATAAGCGGAATAGCCCGATCTCGACTCCTGTGACGCAATCGCATGCTCGACTTCCGATTGCTGCTCATGGGGACTCACGACGTCGACCGTTATTGCATGAAGCCGCTGCCGCTCCGCCTTCTCATGGTCCACATAGCTCCCGTATTGCTCCTTGTTCATCAGCGTCCAGTAGATGGTGTAGCGCTGGTGATGAAGCTCGTAGAAAGGAATCAGCGTTATCTGCTGGCTGCCCGGCTCGCCGACCGCGTCCGTCACGAAGGCGAGCGGCTTCCCTTCTACCGGCATGATCCACTGCTTCACATCGTTCTCTTCCGTGACCAGAATTGGAACGTCAATGAGCGGATGCTGGTGCAGCTTGAGATGATTGTCGACGATATCGCACTGCGGGAAATGATCTCTGCCCAATGCGCCGGCAAGCACGACCGGTCCGTACATGAAGCCAACCTTCTTCGCGTCTTCCTTCGACCGGTAGACATGAAGCTCCATCGGCAGCGTGATGGCAATGACATCGCCCGTATTCCATATCCGATCGATCTCCAGATAACCTTGCTCCGAACTAGAATAGGTCTCCGTATCGCTAACGACGGCCGTAACCGCTCCTGCAGCCCAATAGGGAACGCGGATGTGAAGCTTGAAGCGTTCGCCGCCAGCTTCCTCCAGCGTGATTCGCGTCTCATTCGAGCGGGGGAAATCCGTCTCCTGTCGCAGCACGAGCTTCCCGTCCTTCAAGACAGCCTTGGAGCTGATGAACAGGTTGACGTAGACCGCTTCGTGATCCGAATAGTAGATATCGCGCGTATACAATGCCGGGTTCTCCATGCCGGTGCCGGTGCAGCACCAGAAGGAATGGTCATCGGTTCCGTACACTTTGAAGTGGCCAGGCTCTGTCGAGATGAAATACATTTTCGCGCCGGAGTCCGGATCCTGCGAGGCCAGAATATGGTTGTACAGCGCTCGCTCATAGAAATCCATGTATTCGGCGTTCGGCGACCATTGGAACAAGAGGCGGGTCAGCTTGAGCATGTTGTACGTGTTGCACGTCTCTGCCGTCTCCACGCCGAGCTTCTCCGAATGCTTCGCCCGGAAATGTTCAAAAATGCTGTTGCCGCCAATGATGTAGGATCGGCCCTGCGTCACCTCTTGCCAGAAGAACTCGGCCATCTTCCGGTACTTCTCTTCTCCGGTAATATTGTAAAGCTTGGCCGCTCCGATCACTTTCGGAATCTGCGTATTCGCATGCTTGCCTTCCAGCTCGTCGACGCCGCGGGAGAGCGGCTCCAGAATAGCCTGGTGGCAGAAGCGGACCGCAAGCTCTAAGTAATCGCGGTTCCCCGTGATGAGGTAGAGATCCGCCATCGCTTCATTCATGCCGCCATGCTCGCAGATCAGCATGCGTTGGAATTGCTCCTCCGTCAGCCGGTCGGTGCCTTTCTTCGCCCAGTCGGCCAACTTAATGACGACCTCCAGTGCTTTCCGACTCCCCGTCAGCTTGTAGGCATCGATCAACCCGGCATAGATCTTATGGATGCTATACCACGGCACCCACGAACCGCCCAAGCCGAAGTTGTGCACCTCGAAATCGCCGTCGCCATTGAAGACGCGGTCGAAGCAATCGCGCGGGAATCCGCTGACATATCCGTCCGGATCATGCGATTGGACGAAGGCCAGCTCGTCGATGGCCGTATTCAGCCGCCGCAGCAGCGATTCGTCCTGCGTGACGGCAGCCATGGCCGCGGCGGCCGACAGCCAGTGTCCGATAGAGTGCCCGGATATCGCCGTCGATTCCCAACCGCCATAACGTTCCTTCTTCGGCTGCAGCTTGGCCGCCTCATAACAAGGCGCCGCCAGGCGATCCACATCCATGCGCAGCAAATAATCTCTTCCCGTATCTTGCGAGTTCTTGAATAAGCCATCGAGCAGGATCGTCTTGCTCGCAGCTTGCGCGGAAGTTCCCACCATAAATTTCATCGCCCCACTATATGAAATTTGATTGTTCACTTCCACCAGTGTATCCTTGTAAATAATCGGTTCCTACGAATAAATCCAACTAATTTTTTATGCGATTTCACACAAAATGAAAGGGAGATCGGATGAGTAAGATCCTGTTCGAGCTGCCGCCGATGCCGTATTATATTACGATTGGTCAGACGCATTATGAGCCCGGACAGCAGCATCCGAACCGGCGCAATCTCGGCGTGTTCGACCTTCTGTTCGTTCTTCAAGGGACGCTCTTCATGGGGGAAGACGAGAAGCAGTGGCAGGTCCGACAAGGCCAGTCGCTTCTGCTCCTTCCCGACCGGTATCATTACACGACGAACGCTTGCACGGAGGAGACGATCTTTTATTGGCTCCATTTTGAGCACCACGGCGCCTATCGCGAGCTTAGCGATACCCGCACTCCCCTCCCCATCCGGCATGCATGGGCGAATCCTTACTACCTCAAAGTAGCGCAGCATTCGACGCCGCGGCAGTTCGCCAGCATCGTGCGTCTGCTCGAGCTGATGCGCGAGCAGACCACCGCGAATGGGGCAACGGCATATTGGAAGGAGCAGCAGCGGTTCATGGATTTGATCCAGCTGCTCGAAGAGGAAGAGCAGGACGATTCGACCGCAAGCTCGGTCGTGAAGCTAGCCGAGCGGACAGAGGCGTATCTGCGCCGCCACTATCAGCAGGACCTGACCAATGAGACGTTGGCGGCGTCGCTTCATTTTCACTCGAATTACATCGTTCGGTGTATGAAGGAAATCTATCAATGCACGCCCATGGAGTACCTGCTGCAATACCGCTTAGAGCAGGCCAAGCTGCTGCTGATTAAGACCGAATGGCCGATCGCCAAAGTCAGCGAGCAGGTCGGCTTCCAATATGCGCCGTATTTCTCCAGCTGCTTCAAACGTCATATCGGGATGACCCCGCATTCCTTCCGGAAGCTGTATGCGTGATTCGCTCTAGCATTAGATGTACCGCAGCACAAAGAGGCTCCCATCGTCTATCGCCGATCGGGGGCCTGCTTCTTTTTTCCGCGCCGAAATTTCCGTTACTTAGCCGGTCATCAGGTTCATCTCCAGAAGGGACCATAACCGGTCCGTCAACTCTTCCGCGGAACAGGGCATCGATTGGGCGAACCACCATTCGATCACGCCGACGATCGCCGAGCTCATGAATTGCGCGAATATCGATTGGCCCAGATCATCCAAACATAGATGGCTGTTTGCTTTCAGCTGCGCCATGATCTGCTTATTCATCATGCTGCTCAGATGAATCCGGAACGAAGGAACGTCTTTGATGCGTAACAACGCTTTATACAATCGGGCGTTGATTTCGATTTCTTTGATCGTCAGGAGCAAGGGCGCCTTCGTCTGGAAAGGCTCTGCCGCGTCTATGGCGTAGCAGGTTTCCATCAAATGGCGCAGCTGATCCTCGATGCATTTGTCCAGTAGGTCGTATTTGTCCGCGTAATGCGAATACACGGTGCCTCGATTGACATCGGCACGCTCCGCGATTTCGTTGATCGTTATTTTCTCGAACTCTTTCTCCAGGATCAGCTGCAGGAGTGCATGCATGATGGCGGTTTGATTTTTTTTGATTCTTCTATCCACGAAAGAGCTCTCCTTTTCTTAAACAATCCTCTCCCGTCTGTTGAAAAACCAACAAACTAGGTGCATCTAGCGATTGCTGCTTGTTGGAGCGACTGCTATCCTGATTTTATTCAAAGCCTGGTTGAAAATCAAAGCATGTTGGATAAAGGAGATTTCAGGATGAAAGTATTGGTATACGGCGCAGGCGTTCTAGGCAGCTATCTTGCCCATGTATTGGCGCGCGGCGGGAATGAGGTTACGGTGCTGGCAAGAGGCAAGCGAGCCGAGCAGTTGGAGACGGACGGACTTGTCATTCGCCATTACTTTCAGCGCCGCAGCACGGTCGATACCGTCAACGTCATTCAGGAGCTGGCGCCGGACGATCGTTATGATCTTATTTTTGTCGTCATGAAGTACAATGATTTCCCATCCGTTCTATCTATCTTAGCCGAGAATCGGTCTTCCAATATTGTGCTTGTAGGTAACAATGCAGACGCCGCGGGGATGCAGAAGGAACTGCAAGCGAAGAGTAACGTGAAGAAAAACGTCCTCTTCGGCTTTCAGCTTAGCGCTGGACGCCGAGAGGCGAGCGGACGCATCATCTGCATACGCGGAGGCGGACAAATGATCGTCGGCAGCTTAGACGGCGATGTCTCCATAAAGCCGGTTCTGGAGCGCGCGTTCCAGCATGTGAGGTATAAAGTCGTGTATCATGCGGATATCGATGCCTGGCTCAAAAGCCATATCGTTACGATCGTCGCCTTGAGCTCGGTTGGTTTTCTTCACGATGGCGATTTAAACAAAGCCTCGAAGGACAAGAAACTGCTGAAGCTAGCCATCGATGTGATGGCCGATGGGTTTCGGCTATTGGAGGGGCTGAATTATACGATTACGCCTGCCAGTCAGGTTAACCTTGTTCGAAAGCATAGACGGCTCTTGTACTATGGACTTGCTATCACTCACAAATTGCCGTTCATGAAATTAGTGGATGGTTCTTTCAGTGAAATTGCGGCGTTGTTCGGTTCGTTCAATAAGCTGAAAAACCAAACGACTGCTGCGACTCCCCATTGGGACGAATTGGAGAAGCGTGCAATGGCTAAGTTTGTTGGCCGCTAAATCTGCTATGAACATCCCCTTCGCTGCTTATCCAGTGCCTCGGTTATTGGTGGAAACACTGCGCTTCGACCAGCCCCCGTTATGCTATAATGACTTTGCCAAAATAACACAAAACAGGGGGTTCTCTTAACAGATGATTGCCAGTGAACTAACTCGTCTTCTGGAGCTGCCCGAGCCTATATATATTCATCTAGCAGCTGCGCAGGCCGGCGCGATCCCGTTCACATGCCGCGGATTTGGCATCCGTGTGGATGAAGCGTCGCACAGGGTCCGGGTCATGATTCTGCGAAGTCAACGGTCGCGGCTTGAGCCGCTTCTTGCGGAGCAGGGGCGGCTTGCCGTCCTGCTCACTTCCGGCATCACGAACCAATCGCTGCAGCTGAAAGGGATTGCCGTCGGCAGCGAACCCGTCACGCCGGATGACCAAGAGATGCTAGAGCGGCAGGGCAGGATGACCGCCCGCTGCTTCCCCCATTTGGCCGCGCTGCATCGGGTCCGTGCATCCGAATGCGTGACCGTCCGCATGAACGTCGAACGGATCTACCTGCAGACACCCGGTCCGCAAGCGGGCACGCTGTTGATGGGAAGGAGCTAGCGGATGCTGCCAGCTGAACTGATGCCCGCCTTCGACGGCGTGTTCCCGTCCCTGCTCGTCACGGCCTCCGCCGATGGAACGCCCAATGTCATCAATCTGTCGAGACTGTGGTATATCGATGCCTCGCACATCGCGGCAGCCAATCAATTCCTGAACAAAACGAGGCAGAACCTTGCCGCCAGCCCGCTCGCGCTTATCAAGCTGTCGGATCCGGGCACGCTTCAGCCGTGGGAGCTTGGCGTCTCCTATATCCGCGCCGAACAGCAGGGCGCCTTATTCGAGCGCATCGTCAGGGACATCCAGACCGTCTCCTGGATGGCAGGCGTTGCGGAGCCCGTTCAGGTGATAGAGGTCGTTATTTTCCGCGTGCTGTCCGTGCGTAAGTGTCAGGAAGAATCCCCTCGCCCGCTCCCCTCTTCGGAGACTTACGGGGACCTGTTAGCTGCGCTCGCCCACCAGCTGGATCTGAACCGACTGTCGTATTGGGCGCCTAGCGGCGAATCCCAAGGACAGACATCCCGCTTGTTAGCCTCCCGCAACGTACCGAACGCCGGTGTCGAGGACGCCGCTCTTGAGCCCATGCGAAGACTTGCGGCATTGGTGGAGAACGAAGGTGGCGTTATCCGCATGCGGAACATCCGCTCGCAAGCCAACTATATGGGGACGGCTCATGCCGGGGCTCAGCGGCCGGCAGCCCCGCAGGCGCCGACAAGCTTCCTCGGATTCCCCGTTGTCTCATCGGGCCGCCTCATCGGTCTTGTCTGCTGCGAAGAGACGGGCACGCAAGCCGCTTCATTCGATCGGCTCACGGATGCTTTGCTGATGCAGCTGTCGGCCGAGCTTGGGGAAGCGCTGGCATCCTTGGCTGCAGCAGACGGCAGCGAGCCAGCCGTTCTCTTCAAGCAGCTCATCGCGCGCATTCAATTGGAGCAGGAACGATCCGCGGACCCGGTCTTCAACGCGCTGAGCCCGCGGGAGAGGCAGGTCGCCGCTTATGCCGCCAAAGGCCATACGAATGCGGAAATCGCCGAGCTGCTGTTCATCAGCAAACGGACAGTCACGACGCATGTGGAACGGATCTTCCAGAAGCTGCAGGTGACCTCCAGGGCGGCTCTCACCCGCTGCGTCATGGAACATGGGCTCCTGCTCTGCGATTCCGATCCCCCTATGTAGCAAAATACGTATTTCTACCGATACAGCAAGGTTGCCATTCCCGCTACGATAAGGACAGCAAATCACTTACCACTGAAGGCGGTGCTTGTTGTTGGAATGGCTCGTTTTGCTTCATGTACTATCAGCCATGTTAGGTCTAGGTCCGGCTTATGCATTCCCGCTCATGATGCGGAATCATGCTTCCGCAGAGCAGATGAAGCAGACGCTCGATCTGGTGACGCGGCTGGAGATCTTCCCCAAGTTATTCGGCACGCTTGCCGTCGTATCCGGCCTGCTGCTATTCTGGGTCGGCTCATACGGACCGTTCACGCAGATGTGGATCATCGGCTCGCTGGCGGTGTATACGGTCATCGAGGTGATCATTATCGGCTTCCTTCAGCCTGCGGTCAAGAAATGGCATCAGGCATTCGCTGACAGCGAGCAGGCAGCCGGTACCTACAGCGGCACGGTTAGCCTTTCGTCGCTGTACGCCAGAGTTCGGCATTTGCATTTGTGGGCATGCATCGTCAGCCTGTTGTTGTTTGCCCTGATGGTCATGAAACCACAATGACAGAAGGCGGCGATATCCGATGAACAGTTGGCAGCAGCAATACCTGGCCGCTCTGCAGACTTCCCCGTCAACCCCGACGCTGGACGCTCTGCGGTCCTTGATCAGGCGCCACCTGCACGTATTTCCTTTCGAGAACATCAGCAAGTTCCGCTATTACGAGCATCGCGGCAGGTCCGGCCTTCACTGGTTGCCGGATATCGACACGTTCCTCCATCATTTCGAGCAGCACGGCCTTGGGGGCAACTGCTACATCCTGAACTATCATTTCGGACAGCTGCTGGCAGCACTGGGTTATCAGGTCGACCTTGTGCGGGCTTCGGGCGGGAATACGCATCTGGCCCTTATGGTGACGTTGGCGTTGGACGGTCAGCCTTATTATGTAGACGTTGGGTACGGCGCTCCTTTATTCGAGCCGTTGCGGCTGGAGGAAGAGCCCCGCTTTGCCCGATACGGCGAGGAGGTGGACATTCGGCGATTGGCCCCGCGGCAGTTCATGATCGATCGGCGGACGAACGGTCAGAGCATCGTAACCAAAACGATCGAGTGGCAGCCGGTCAGTCTGGACCGCTTCGACGACATCATTACCCACTCTCTTCGGGATGAAGCCGATAATCCGTTCATGCGCCGAATTACGGCTACCCGGTTTCAGGACAACGCGGCCTATACCGTCATCAATAACAAGCTGTTCGTGAAGAAGGATTCCGGCACGGAGCTTCACGCGTACACGGACGAAGCCGACTGGATCGCCATGATGCGGACGACGTTCCGCTTCGATCCCGCCGTCCTTCATGAATCGCTCGTCTTCCTCGCCGCGCGCGGGGTCAGGTTGTTCGATTAGCCCGAAAGTCCGGCAGACTGCCGACCTCGCCAGCAGCGCGAAAGACGCCCCCTCCACTAGCTCCGCAATCCCCCGCTTTGCCCTCCTTTCCCCGTAAGACCCCCACGCGCAAAAGGCAGCCGATTCGGCTGCCTTCGTGCATGAAACGTTTTCCTTTATCCAAACACGTAACTTTTCGGCATAGATATTGCGTTCATCCGGATTGGCCGGAGTGCCTGTCTCGTTGCGTTTTCCTGCCTATAAACACAACGAAGGCAGCCGATTTCTGTGGTCGGCTGTCTTCGGGCCATTATTCAGCTTAGATTCATATACAATTCATCCGATTATGATCGCATGAAGGGGCTTTAAACGGAAGGAAACGACTTTTCATATATGCTGATTTCGTATGCAGGCCTCATGCCGGCCTTCTCATAGAGGCGGTAAGCACCCGAAGGATTGGCGGAATCGACGCCAAGCGAGACGAGCGTCTGCCCCGCGCGGTAAGAGGCTTCGAATACGTGCTGCAGCAGCATGAGCGCAAGACCGCGTCCGCGAAACGGACGTCGTACGCCAATCTGCTCGATGTAGAGCAGATCTTCACGCATCCGGCAAAGCGCAAAGCCCGCTATGGTATCTGTTAAATCTCGGACGATCATCCACCATTGTTCGTCGAAGGTAGGCAGCTGCGTCTTCTCAACCCATTTATCGAAAGGGGGTGCCGCGAAATCCCAATGATCGGCGAACGTCTCCACGTAAGCTTCATAGACGGCTTGTTCGTCGCGCCCCTTCACGAACGGTTCGATGGTCAATCCATTCGGCGGGATGACTGTGGCTGGCGCGGCCTCCAATCGAACTTCCATTCGCTTAAAGTACCGGACAGGCACGAAGCCTCTAGTCTCGAACAGTTGGACGGCATCTTCGCACAGCGTCGGGATCATGCTTTGCAGACGCTTCGAAGCGCCCGACTCCTGCCGAAGCGATACGGCCCGCGCTTCAAGCGCCGCCACTAGCGCTGATCCTACGCCCCGCCCTCGGGCGGCGGGCAGCACGCAGCCATAACTGAATAGCTTCTCCTCGCTGTCCTCCTCAAGGAAGGCGTAACCGATTAAGCAGGTGTCTGTGTCTTCTACGACCCAAACGTTGTGCTCAAGATCAAATCGGGACCACATGTCCAGCACATCGTCAAGCACGATGTCGGGCGCTCCGAGGTCTTCAGTGTCACAGGCGGCCGCAAGGGCGCAAACTGCTGCGGCATCATTCATTGAGGGTCGGCGAATACGGAAGGAAGTTGTTGTCATACGGGGCAGCTCCTTAACGGGGAATATTGGGTATACGGGATCATTATACACGACTACACCGATAACATAACGATCTATATCGATACTATTGCCAGACCCCACGGTGATCTCAATGCGCGTTTTCGACACTACCTCATGCCGGGAGATAAACAGTTTGCGACGATACTTGAATACAGCCTTGCGGTGGAGCTGGGATACTCGCCGATCCGCTTCGAGCAGATGACGCAGACCATTGATGCAACTCGAGCCACGCTTAGATATAGCGCCGCCTTTTTACTTATCGCTGTATACTTGAGAAAACGGCAACCGATCGGCTGCCGTTAAATATGTTACTAATTAAGTAGAAGAAGCCCCTATAAATTGAAGGATGCCGATCGTGATCAGCAGGATTACAAATACGATTACAAATCCCAGTAAAAATTTGATACCAGTAGAGGGTCGCGAAGGCTTTAAAAGTTTATTTTCAACAATCGTTAATCGCTCTTTAAGTTCTTTTATTTCCTTTTCCTTTTCCTGTTCCATTCATGTACCCTCCACCTCTTTAAGATTGACTATTAATAACATTCTACCACAAACTGGAACTACCCTGGCCATTAGCTTGATAGCGCAAGCTTCTCCACGAGTCCTCAATCGCATCGTTACCAGTCTAACACCAGTTAGTCAAACGACAAACGGCGCTACAGGGATTAAACCCTGTAACGCCGTTTGTCGTGCGCTGCAGCTTCCGCATGCTACGAGCCAAAAATAGCGACGTTCTGGTTCGCCAGAACAAACCGATTCTCTCTCCAAGCTAGCGTGTTCAAGACGTACCCTAAGGAGTCTGCGTTATATCTCCCGGCGATTCTCTGGTAGGCCAGCAGCTCATAGACTTGGTTGGCATCGAAATCGACGGGATACAGTCCGCTCAGCGGATTCACGAACCCGCTGATAGGCTGCTTGAGCTTCCCGTTCGCATCATAGATTTCACCCAAATAATCAGCGCCTTTATAGGACAGATCAATGATATATTTCATGTTGTTCGCCTTACTGACGACCTCGACTTTGTAGTCATCCTTATAAGTAACCTCGTACTTAAAGACCTCGTTGTATACGTTAAAATCGAAAATCACTAGCGGCGAATTATGGACGAACGAATAAATATAGTGGTACATCATGCCCCCGCTGCCCCCGGAATCAATGCTGATCAAAATATCATCGATCTTGTTCCCGGTAAAGTCGCCTAAAAATAATCGCGGATTATATCCTGCGTTATCTTTGAGCGGTACAGAGGTCACCTGGCCGGTGCCGCCATCTCGTACGACCAGCGTGATCTCCTGAATAAAAGGACTATCTTCCGTTCGGATACCCGTAAGATAGACATGATCGGCGATTCCGTCGCCGGTTACGTCTCCTAAGGCAGAGGAGACAACGATTGGGTTGCCTGTGAGCGCCCTAAAAAAAGGATACATACGATTCCCCTTTGTAACGATCTGATGTTCTCTACATCGTATGGGCGAATGCGCAGATTGCTACAGGTTCCGTCTACGCTTCCGGCCACCTTCCAACTGACGAGTCGAGCCCCCGTCGCGACGTGATTGCAGGCGCAAACAAGCCTCTTCCGAACGGAAGAGACTTGTCTCCGGTACTTTCAATCGCAATCGTTATTCCAGCGTCGGTTCTCAGTGGTGCCGTAGAAGTTTTATAATTCGCAATCAGCGGCTGCGTAACCTGAATGTTCACATCTCTATGTTTGTCTCCAAGAACTCCAGATACTTGGGGTCGTCTTCCATAAAGATCTCCATACCGGCGCCCATGTAAGCCCGGGTTAACTCGTCAGCTGCCTTTTCATAGTTTTGCTGTTCGTAATATAACTGCCCCAGCCGAAGATGAATATACGGATTACCCAACCCCTTCGGACACTGTACGGCATTAAAAAAGCACTTGAAGGCCTTATCGTAATTCATCATACGAAAGTGGACATCCCCAATCGCTGCATAGATCCAGGTAGCGGCCTCCCATTCTTGATGATGTTCAGGCAATAAACGGATTGCGGCTATATAATTTTGCTTGGCGGCATCAAGATCGCCTATCTTCACCAAGTCATCGCCTTGTTTGCATAGAGCCCTAATGGCGGAATAAGTGGAATCCGAGAGCTGCAATACGATCTCTCCTGTTCTATTCGATTGGATAATGCGCTCGGTACATTCTTTAACTTCTGGCAGACCATCTTATATGAAAAGTCTACCAAATGTTAAACCCTATTCATAGATTGAAAGCCCACGCCAGTTTATCGTTATTTTCTCGTTCATTCCGCTCCTGGGAATTGTGAATGCCGGCACCGAACGGCAAGACAAAACGCCGGGGCATCGGCCCCGGCGCTGCGGACAAACTTGTTAATGACTGAAAAACACAAGTTGGATAAAGAACAGCACGGCGAACAGGTAGAAAATCGGGTGGACATCGCGCCACTTGCCGCGTACCGCCTTCAGCACCGGATACGCGATGAAGCCGACGCCGATGCCGGTCGCGATGCTGTACGTCAGCGGCATCAGGACGATGATCAGGAACGCGGGAAAGACGACCTCGAAGTCGTTCCACTCGATTTTCTGCACCACGCTGATCATCAGGAAGCCCACGATAATGAGCGACGGCGCCGTAATCGCCGGAATGGCGGCCAGCACGGAGACGAGCGGCGAGAAGAACAGCGTCAGCCCGAGCAGCACGCTCACGGTGACGGCGGTCAGGCCGGTTCTTCCGCCGATCGCAACGCCTGCGCTCGACTCGATGTACGCCGACGTCGGGCTGGTGCCGAGCATCGCCCCCGTCGTCGTGCCGACGGCATCCGCCAGCAGCGCGCCGCGCGAGCGCGGGAATTTGCCGTCCTTGATCAGTCCTGCCTGCTCCGCCACGCCGAGCATCGTTCCGGTCGTGTCGAAGAGCGTGATCAGCAGGAACGTAAAAATAACCGCATACAGTCCGTGCGTAAATACGCCGCTTACGTCCATCTGCATCGCGGTCGCGGACAGGCCGGACGGCCATGCGACAAGCGTGTCCGGAAGCTCGAGAAGGCCCGTGAACCAGGCGATCACCGCCGTGACGAGCATGCCGATGAACAGGTACCCTTTCACCCGGTAGGCCATCAGGATCAGCGATACCGCAAGCCCGACAACCGTTAGCATCGTCATCGGCTCGGTCAGCTTGCCCAGCGTCAGCAGCGTCGACGGCGAGTCGACGACTATCTTGGCGTTCTGCAGCCCGATGAACGTGATGAACAGGCCGATGCCCGCCGTGATGGCGTGCTTCAGGCTTGGCGGGATCGCGTCCAGCAGCATGTAACGGAAGGACGTGAGCGACAGCAGAATGAACAGGATACCCGCGACAAACACCGCGCCGAGCGCCGCCTGCCACGGAACACCCCCGCCTGCGACCACGGTGAAGGCAAAGTATGCGTTTAACCCCATGCCCGGCGCAATGACGATCGGATAATTGGCCCCGAGTCCCATAATTAGCGTCGCCACGATACTGGCAAGCACGGTGGCGATGAAGACGCCGTGGAAATCCATGCCCGCCTGGCTCAGAATCCCGGGATTGACGATTACGATATAGACCATTGTGAAAAAGGTCGTGATGCCGGCCAGCACCTCCATCCCCGGAGTCGTGCTCCGCTCCTTCAGTTTGAACCATCTTTCCATCTCTTTCGTCATCCTCCATATCAATCGACTGAAAATAAAAAAACCTGGCTATAAGTATGGGATACACGTTTCCCGTGCATTCCATACCCATAGTCAGGATTAATTGGCTCCTGGTAGAGACCCCCAAACCGTCTTAATGGGGATATACGGGCGAAAACCGACTTTCCAAGAATACGCGATTCTATCGGGAGAGTCAATGGTTTTCATCCGTTATTTTCGTTGTTTTCCGAACCTTGTTCAACATATAGTCTTAAATCGTTCGTTCTTTTAGCCGATCGCTCTCGGTTATCGGTGAGCCGTATAGAGGTTCTGCTTGGTTATTTCCTTTAATGTCTTCACCTCATCCGCGGATAAGGAAACGTCAGCAGCGGTCAGATTGCTTCTGAGCTGCTCCAGACTGCTTGCGCCCGGAATCACGACACTTACGCAAGGCTCGCTCAGCGCATATCGAATTGCGAGCTGCTCTAAGGTTCGGTTAGGGCCGGCAAGCTCAAGGAGTTGTCGGCGCAGCGCGGGCAGCTCCTCCTTGGCGTAATCCAAATAGTCCCGGGCGACCTTGTGCTCCCCCTGCGTGCTCAGGATCCCGCCTGCAAGCGGTCCTCGCGCGATCACCCCAATGCGATGCTCGGTTAGCAAAGGAAACACCTCTTCTTCCGCGCGCCGGTCCAAGAGACTGTATGGATTCATCACGCTAACGATAGCGGACCGCCTGACGTACTCCCGGATGACATTCGGACGGATCGAGGATATGCCATAGCAGCGGATCAGCCCTTCCCGCTTCAGCTCTTCGAAGGCTTCGATCGTTTCATCCATCGGATCGTCCAGCGTCCCTCCGTGCAGCTGATAAAGGTCGATATAATCGGTACCCAGTCTGCGCAGGCTTTCCTTAACAGCGGCCACAATATAGGCTTTGGAAGGATCCCATACCCATCCCTCTTGTCCGGGTATCCGGCGGTTGCCCACCTTCGTCGCCACGATAACTTCCGAACGGCGATGACGGATGGCCTTGCCCACGAGCTCCTCATTATGACCGTTATCATAAAGGTCGGCCGTGTCCAGAAAATTGATGCCCCCCGCCAGCGCCTCATCCACGATGGATAATGCCTTCCGCTCGTCCGTTCCAAGCGACATGCAGCCAAGACCGATCTCGCTGACGTACAGATCGGATTGTCCAAGTTGATTTCGTTGCATAGCTCCTCCTTAAGTTATATCGCTTCTTTCGCCAAGGCCGTATGCCGCCCGCGAACATCCTGCTCAGGTTCACCTCTAACTATAACAAGATGACCGCGCTTTAGCCTAGATTACCGGATACAGGCGGCTTTCCAACTGAAAGCCAATCATGGTTGATTTTTGACTCCCCACTCGCATAACTGTTCCAAAACAGGCAAGAGCGTTTTCGTTTTATCTGTAAGACTATACTCGACTTTAGGGGGGACCTGAGGATACTCTTTTCGTTTCACCATACCGTCCGCTTCTAATTCTTTAAGTTGTGTACTCAATGTTTTATACGTTATAGTTCCGATCCGTCTTTTCAGATCATTAAAGCGAACCGGTTGGTTTTCTGCCAGGAGGTACAAAATAACCATTTTCCATTTGCCGCCGATAACTGACAATGTGTAGCCAAAAGGCGTATCCTTAATATTTTTAACTTTGCCATTATACTCAGCCATGCTCATAGTTCCACTATCCTTTCTTACAGTACCTATCAATAAAGTGCGTACTATATTTTTATTTTCGCTCATCTTATACTAGCCTTACTTTGAAGTAAAGGAGTGAAAAATATGATCAATGCGAGAACTTACAATCACGATCTCTGGGATCACGGCATCGCACAGGGCTATAGCGTCAACGGCACCATTTACATTTCGGGACAGTTTTCCCACGATACAGAAGGAGTGTTTGTTGGTGAGGGAGATATCGAGGCACAGACCCGGCAGACGCTGAAAAATCTCGACCGCGTGCTGTCGGGATTTGGTGTCACGAAGTCGAATCTCGCTTATGTAGAGGTCTATCTGACAAACGCGCAAGAGCATTTCGAGCCATGCATTCGTCTGTTCAAGGAATACATCGGACAACATCGGCCAGCTGGCAGCTGCATCGGCGTGAGCTACCTCGCGGCTCCCGAGCAATTGATCGAAATCAGCGCCGTCGCACACACGAATTAATGATTTAGCATCATTCTCACGCGCAAAATGCCCCTTTTCACAACCATAAAGGGGCATTGCTTTCTATGGGTTCCGTGCGCTTTCGGGCATCTTTGCTGATATACCAATAAATCTAGGGCTGGCTCGGACGTAAAGCTTGGAGCTTAAACCATTGACTCTCATAGTCCTTCTGCTTGCAATGGAGCGGCAAGCCGAGCTGCATCAGCCTGTCTCCGCCATAAACCAACCGTTCCTCGTTCTTGCTCTGCCGCACGTCGTATTCGAGCTCCGGATCAAGCCCGTCCAAGCGCAGCGCGCGGCGCGGCGGGTTCGGCACGGCTATGATCTGGAAATAATAGACGAGCGCCTCCCGCTTGTCTTCGGAGACAAACATCCACGCCGAGTCGTTTCCCTCGAACGGGCTCTTCAGACGGTACAAGTCGCCCTTCTGGACGAGGCCGCGGAACTCCTTGTAGGTTTGGACTTGGCGCTTGACGATCTCTTTTTCGGCATCCGTAAATGCGGTGAGATCCAGTTCATACCCGAAGTTCCCGGACATGGCCACATCTCCTCTGAATTCCAAGGGCGTGATTCGGCCAACCTGGTGATTCGGCACGGCCGACACATGCGCTCCGATTGCGCTCGCCGGATACACGAGGCTGGTGCCGTATTGAATCTTTAACCGCTCCACCGCGTCGGTGTTATCGCTTGTCCACGTTTGGGGCATATAGTAGAGCATGCCGGGGTCGAAACGCCCTCCGCCGCTTGCGCAGCTCTCGAACAGAATATGAGGGAACCCGGTTGTAAGGCGCTCCAATAACTCATATAAGCCCAAAATATAGCGATGAGCGGTCTCGGATTGGCGTTCCGGCGGCAAGGCTTCGGAACCGATCTCCGTCAGGCCCCGGTTCATATCCCATTTCACGTAAGAGATCGGCACGTTCTTGAAAATGGAGGAGATCGATTCATAGATGTAATCCCGTACGTCCTTGCGCGTGTAATCCAGCACCAACTGCCATCTCGCCTCGCTGCGCCTCCGCCCCGGCACATGGAGACACCAGTCCGGATGTTTCCGGTACAGCTCGCTGTCCGGCGAGATCATTTCCGGCTCGAACCAGAGCCCGAATTGAAGCCCCTTCTCATGAATGCGTTCCGCGACAT
This sequence comes from Paenibacillus aurantiacus, assembly GCF_042431225.1. Lineage (NCBI taxonomy): Bacteria > Bacillati > Bacillota > Bacilli > Caryophanales > Paenibacillaceae > Paenibacillus > Paenibacillus aurantiacus. The sequence goes on from NZ_JBHMDO010000003.1 coordinate 253,611, forward strand.
CCGCCAGCCCGCCCGGCAGTTTCCGCCGATCCTCGTACCAATCGCCCAGCGACGAATTGTCCGCATCGCGCTTCCCGAACCAGCCGTCATCCAGCACGAATAGTTCAATGCCGAGCTTGGCCCCCTCTTCCGCGATATCCACCAGCTTATCCGCATTGAAGTTGAAGTAGGTTGCCTCCCAGTTGTTGACCAGAATCGGCCTTTCCGCGTCCCGGTATTGTCCACGGCATAATCGGGTGCGGTACAACTTATGATAGGTCCGGGACATGTCTCCAAGCCCTTGCCCGGAATACACCATTACGACTTCCGGCGTCTGGAAGCTCTCCCCCGGGCTCAACAGCCATGCGAAGTCGAACGAGTTCACCCCGATATTAAAGCGCGTAGACCCGAAAGCATCCACTTCCGCCCCCGCTTCGAAGCCGCCGCTATAGACCAGACTGAAGCCGAATGCCTCGCCATGGGATTCCGTTGTTTCGGGCGTGACCAACGCGGCGAACGGGTTCAACTGATGGCTGCTCATCCCCCTTTTGCTATCGATTCGGGTCTCGCCTTGCCGGAGCGATCTACGGGTCATATTACCTTCCCGAGCCCATGCGCCGGAGAGGTAAATGATATCCAGATCTGGCTTCGCCGACAAATCGACGTTGGCGCTCAGCGCTCGGCGAAGCCGAAGGTTCTTCTCTCCGTCATTCCGAAGACGAACCGATCGAACGATGACATTGCGCTCGGCGAAGATGGTGTAGAGCAAGGTGACCTGAAGCCCGGAATAAGCATCCTTCAACGTTAGCTCCAGCGTATCCGCTTCGGCGTCATCCTCGGTGTACACCGCCGGCAATCCGATTAACGGAGGCTTCCCTTTCGTAATCCGGTAACCTTCGTACTTGAGTTCCGTAATTCGCGTGCCGTCCGCAAGCTCTGCTTGATACGCCGGATTACGAAAATCCCCGCTCCCATACTGCGGGTATTCTTGCGGGAGTCGGTCCAGTCCCGCCCGCTCCGGGGCATGAATCAACAGATCGTCCATCCGCTGGCGATGCTTCAGTCTGCCTCCCCAATACACATGCGCAGGATACCCGTCCACAATCTGAATGAGATAACTCATGCCGGATGAGGTTAAATGAAACAACCCCGTATGCTCTTGAACCATGATCCCCATTGTCTCCAACCTCTCTTTGCAATTTCGCTTCCCCGATAGGGCCACTGTTCGACGTGTATAGATGCAAGGATACAACATGGCCTAAGACTCGTTCATTCTACTGAACTCTGGCTCATCTATAGTGAAAATATTAGCCCATTGCTAACGGGATCGTACATGGTTTGGTACTCAGTAAATATGGTATAATGCTTGAAATTTATCATAAGGAGATTATCCGTGATCGAGTATTTGTCCCCTAGCAAACAGCATACCGAATTGTATCTGACGCAATACGGCATGGAGGACTGCTTACCCGGTCATTTTTTCGGGCCGGCTGTACGAACTCATTATTTGCTCCATTATATTTTGGAGGGGGAAGGGATTTTCGAGGTCGGAGGCAAGAAGTATAAGCTGCGGAAGGGACAAGGATTTCTCATTTGCCCTGGCGTCATTACTTACTATCAAGCCGATACGGTAAATCCGTGGACGTATTGCTGGATTGGTTTTAACGGAACGCTGGCGGAATCGCTCCTCCGGAATGCCGGCTTCTCCATAACCTCTCCCATTCTTTGCTATGAGAGAGATGATGCCATCTACGAATTGATCATGTCGATGAGCCAGTCGCAGAGCTATCGTCATGCTAGAGAAACAAGGTTGACGGGACTCTTATATTCGATGTTGGCGATGCTGATGGAGTTCAGTCCGAATAAGCTCCCGACTCCGCCGGAAAGCCGCGCGGAAATTTACGTGGAACAAGTGCAGCTATTTATTGAAAATAACTATGCGCAGAAAATTACAGTCGGGGACATTGCTCGTGTGATCGGCCTTAATCGAAGCTATTTGTGCTCGTTATTTCATCAACGGATGAATATGAGCATTCAGGATTATTTGATCCGGTATCGGATGAATAAAGCATGCGAAATGATGGGAAATGTTGAGCTATCGATCGGAGATATCTCGCGTTCGGTTGGCTACCATGACCCCTTGCTCTTCTCCAAGATGTTCAAAAAGGTGAAGGGAGACTCGCCCAGACACTACCGGGCCCTATCTCAAGCGAGCAGCAGCATAGACAGCAATTAAAATCATCCCTCTCGGGTCCAAAAGCAACAAATAAAAAAGGCCCGTCTTTGCATAAGCAAGACAGGCACTATTTATGGGTTGCGGGTTATAGCCTCCAGTCACACGTCGACAATCTTGATATCGCGCGATGTTCCCGCTTCCGGCAACTTTTGGCTCTCGTGCTCATTCTTTCGCTAGTTGATCGTGATGCTGTCCAATTCCGCGTACCCGGTGCTTCCTTTGGCCAGCCGGATAATATTGTCGCCGGCCGTGAGATTCACGCTCACGTTCACCGTTCCGAATTGCCCCCACCCGGCTGTGGCCGGGTATGTCACTGTCGAAAACGGGCCGCCATTGTAGGCAAGGTTATGCGTCGCGTTCGCCCCGGTGCCATTGGCATAGCGGATGGTCATCGTATAGCTCTTGCTTGTCGGAACTTTGACATAGAAATCGACGTAGCTGTCGCTATGATCGATCTGCGCGACGTATTTGCCGCCCGATGCCGTACCGCTGGAAGCCATGTTTGCGCTGTTGACCGCGGCATCTTCCGCCTCGTAAACGTTGGTTGCCTGACCATACGGCGTGATAGAAATGCGATAGCCATCATTGTTGTACAACCCCGTCATCGGGACCGTTATTTGATTGTTGCTAATCGTATAATCGCCTTCAAGCAGCGTCTTGGTCGTGTTGACGACCGTGCTTCGATTAGCAAACGGCGTCCAGTCCACCCGTACATGAACCTTGCTCCCGTTCGTGCCGAAGAACGACGGGAAGTTCTTGATGACGGCATTGACGGAGCCATCCGTTACCCCGCCGAACAAGACGCTGGCAACCTTTTTATTCGCGTCCACGTTGGCAAACCCGTCAAGGGCAAGCATATCGTTCACGTTCGGAGGCGTTACGCTGACCATATTGCCGGACATATCGCCATACCACTTATAGAACCACCAACCGCCGTTCCGCTGCGTATCGTTGGCGAGCAGCGTTCCTAGTCGGCCCGGATTCGGAACATCCCAATAGCTTTGCATTGCCGTGTCAACCTTAAGACGTTCGAACTTGGCGATGAGCGGAGCGACAACGCCCGGCTTGCCTTCATCCTCCAACCAAGCCGCACCGCTATACTCGTTGATTGAGATCGGCCTTGCCGTTATCCCGAGCGAGGTTTCGATTGCACGGTAATCGTTATGGTTGGCCGTAAAATTTTCGTTAAGCAGTTGATGCCATGAAGTGATGTCCGGGAGCGTACTTTGCGCTTTCTGATAGGACATGAAATCAACCATCGCATTGTGCGAATACCCGGCGAAAGATGGGCCGATGGCTTTGGCCGAAGGATCGAGCTGCTTCAATTTCTTGTAGGTCTCGCTGAAAAACTCGCGGAAAGTCAGGTTCCCGGAAAGGTTGGAAGAGGCATATCCGCCATTAAATACAGCGCTGTGGTTAACTGTACCGTTCTCAGCCTCGTAACGGATCGGACTGCCTCCCGCTACGTCGATATAATCCAATTCGGCATACCCTGCGCTTCCTTTGCCGAATCGAATTTTATTGCTGCCAGCCGTTAAATTCAGATTTAGCGTGATGGTGGATGCCGAGCCAGAGTTGAACCAGCCGCCGGTACTCGGGTACGAGACCGTTACCGGACTGCCGCCATTGACGCTCACCTGATGCGTGGAAGCCGCGCCTGTCCCGTTCGCATACCGAATCGTAACCGCATAGGACTTTGTCGTCGGGACGTTGACGGTATATTCGACGTAGCTGTCACTGTAGTCGATCGTACCCACATATTTGCCTTTCCACGTGCCGTCGGGTTCGTTCCACAGCTCATACCCGTACACATTCGTAAGTCCAGCAGCTTTCACGTCATTGACCGTTGTGGTCAGCTTGTTGAACCAATCCGTTAGATTCGTATAGTTATACCAGCCGGTATACCAGTCTGCCAGCCGTATCGTGACTTTGCTGCCGGATGGCGCCAACCGCTGCGCGACGGGAATAACCGCCCCCCATGGCTGCTGGTAGCCCGCAACCGCGGGATTAATATACGCTTTGGCACGCAAAGGAAGGAGCAGATTATTGTCGGGTTTATTCTCGATTACGCCATACAGGGAACCTGCAGAGCTATGGGTGACCGGTCCGATGACGCTGGATAGATCGACCGTCAGATTAGAAGCAGCTTGGGCGGGTGCGGCGGATAGCGCGCTGCCGATCATAACGGCTGCCACGCTCGATATCATTGCTTTTTTCACATCAAACACCTCCGTATAATAGTCAACCATTGCATCCCTAAACTTCGCCGTTTCACCTCCACGCATGGTATTTGGTATCGCTTTCATTTTCAATATACCAGATCGGTAAACGTCGGAAATTACAATTTCTTTGGATAATGGTCGTATATTTGGCCTTCATGCTCATCTTTAAGCAAACGTTCGTCACTCCAAAAAATAACCTCGGTCCGAATCGCCGGAGCCAAGGTTATTCTCGTTACGATGTGCCGCTACTTCTCCCGCACCCAGACCGCCATCTCGCCTTCCCCGCGATTGGCCCAGGCGTAATAAGGAACGAACGTTGCCGTTGCCGGTTCGAAAACCGAATCCACGTTCGAGGCGTATAACTCGCCGTTCCAGTTCCGATCCGACAGCCGCGAGGCTTCCATGCGGATCACCTGAACGCCGCCAAGCAAATGCGGCTCGAATGCCGTCTCTGCCGCCTGGTCGGATCCGACGTATAGCCGATGCAGGTGCTCGCCGTTGTCCGGCTCTTCCAAGCAGTAGACGAGAGGCCCGCGTTGAATCGCGACTTTGCCGCTCGTCTCGCGAAGCAGCGGATGGCCTTTCACGCGCATGACCTCCATTGGCATGCTCAGGTCGATTCGATCGCCGTCCATCCACGTACGGCGGATGAGGGCATAACCATTGTGCATGACCGGCACACACGGTACATCATTAATAAGAACCTCCATAGAATTACACCACGAAGGAACCCTCAGCGCCAGCGTAAACATGACGCCTGTACCGGCTTCTGTGCTGAAGCCAAACCGCACGTTCCCTTGCCATGGCAGCTCGGCATGCTGCTTTAACGTAAAGCGATTGTCCCCAACCAAGAGATCGGCCTCGCCCCCAATATAGAGATGCGTATAAACGGTTGAATCATCGATTGTGTATATATATTGACCAAGCGATGCGAGCAGGCGCGCTACGTTCGGCGGACAGCAGGCACAGCCGAACCAGCCCTGGCGGACCGTCTTGACATGGTCGTACACATGATTGACGCCGCATGCTTTCGGCCATACCTCCAATGGATTGACGTAGAAAAAGTGTCTGCCATCCCTGGACATACTTCCTAGTACCGTGTTGTACAAGGCGCGTTCCATGACATCGGCGTACCTGCTGTCCGGTTCCGCGCGCAGCATCCGATGCGCGAAGAAGATTAACCCGATGGACGCGCAAGTCTCCGCATAGGCCGTATCGCTCGGAAGATCATAATCGAGCGTGAACGATTCCTCCTGCGCCATCGCGCCGATCGCGCCGGTCACGTACATTTGCTTCGTGACGATATTGTTCCATAGCGTTCTGCAGGCCGCCAGCAAACCCGCATCGCCAGACTCCAACGCGATATCCGCCATTGCCGCGCACATGTATACAAGACGTACGGCATGCCCTTCGGCCGTCTGCTGTTCCCTGATCGGCGCGTGCGCCTGACTGTACGATTTCTTCTTTATCATGAAATCCGATTCCCAATGATGCGTATGGCCCCGCGCCTCATACTCCCGATCATAGAAGGAAGGCTCGCTGCCTCGCTCATCCAGGAAGTAACGGCTCAGCTGCAGGTAGCGCTCTTCGCCCGTCGCCCGGTAGAGCCTCACGAGCGCCAGCTCGATCTCTTGATGGCCGTCATAGCCGGGAATCTGTCCAGGTCCCGGCCCGAATATCGTCCCGATATAATCCGCGAACTTGCAGGCAACGTCGAGAATTTTCGTATTGCCGGTCGCATGCCAGTAGGCAACCGCGCCTTCAATCAGATGACCGGCCGTGTACAGCTCATGGCATTCGCATAGATTCGTCCACTCGTTACCGGGCTCCTTTAGCTGATAGTACGTATTCAGATACCCGTCCTCGCGCTGTGCCTTCGCGATCAGGTCGACGACGGCGTCCGCCACCTGCTGCAGCTCGGCATTCGGCTCGCTCTCCAGCAAATAGGCGACGGCCTCCAGCCATTTGGCCACGTCGCTATCCTGGAAGACCATCCCATAGAATGATCCCTCGTCTTCTCCAGCCGCAATGCGCAAGTTCTTGATCGCATGACTTGGCTCCACGCCGGGAATACGGTCGTTCAGCGCCTCCCACTGATAGGGGATGACGACATCCCGGATCAACCGGATATAGTCCGACCAGAACGAATCTTGAATGCGGATATCGCGCAGCGCTCCCGTCGTTGTTTTCATCGTCTTTGGCGTCATGGTTTGCTCTCCTTCTCCTTCAATTCCTTACCTTCGCCCAAACTACCCTTCCTTTAACCCCGATAACGTAACGCCGCGGACGAAAATATCCTGCGCGCTTAAGAATACGATCAGAATCGGCAGCACGGTGATGACCGTTGCGGCCATCAAGGCCGGCCAGTCCGTGGAATAAAGCCCCTGCATATTGGCAAGCCCCAGGGTGAGCGTCATCTTGCTCATCGAATTGATAAAGACGAGCGGGTTGACGAAGTCGTTCCACGTTCCCAGCATGATGAATATACCTAGGGTCGCCAGCGCCGGCTTGGATAACGGCACGAAAATCCGCCAGTAAATGCCGAATGGCGTGCAGCCGTCGATTTTTGCCGCCTCTTCCAGCGCCTCGGGAATGGTGGAGAAAAATTGCCGCAGCAGGAACGTTCCGAACGCCGACACGAGACTCGGCAAAATCAACGACCAATGCGAGTCCAACAGCCCGTAATATTTCATCAACAGGAAGGTCGGAATCATCGTTACCTGCGCCGGCACCATTAATGTCGCCAGATACAGGCCGAATAGACCTTCCCGGAAGCGGAAGCGCAGCCGCGCGAACACATAACCGGCCATCGAGCTTGTGATCAGCTGGAAGACGACGACGATGACGGTAATTTTGAGCGTGTTGAAGAAAAATCGGACGATCGGGAAGCGGTCCGTCATATTCGTATAGTTCGTAAACTTCAGTTCCTCGCCAAAGAAACGAGGCGGATAGGTAAAGACTTCATTGACATTTTTGAGCGACGTGCAGACCGACCAGATAAACGGGAACAGCATGATGATGGACCCGATCAGCAAGATGACATGCGCGGTCGGCTTCAACCAGATACGCGGCTTCATGACAGCCTCCCCCTTAGTAGATGCTCCATTTTTTCTGGCGCCAGAATTGGATGAACGTAATGATCAGCACGATGAAGAACAGGACGTAAGCCATTGCGCTCGCATAGCCCATCCGGAAATATTGGAACGCATTTTGGAAGATATAGTAGACCAGTACCGACGTCGAGCGGGCCGGTCCGCCCTGCGTCATGAGATATACGGTGTCGAACACCTGGAACGAATTAATGACGGACATGACCGTTACGAAGAACGTCGTCGGCGATAGGAGCGGCAGCGTAATATGCCGGAATTTCGCGTACCACTTCGCGCCTTCAATATCGGCCGCCTCGTAATAGCTGTCCGAGATCGATTGCAGTCCTGCCAGGAAGATGAGCATGTTGAACCCTAGACTTTTCCAGATACTCGTTATGATAACGGTCGGCATCGCCCAATTCGGGTCTGTCAGCCAGGCAGGGCCGTCAATGCCGAACCACGAGAGCGCATAGTTGAGCAATCCGTACTCCGGGTTATAAATCCATTGCCAGATGACGGATACCGCGACCATCGACGAGATCACGGGAATGAAGAAAGCGGCGCGGTAGAACCGGATAAATCTCAATTTCTGGTTCAGGAACACGGCCAGCAGCAGCGAGACCGCGATGCCGATCGGCACGCTGGCAGCGGTAAAGTATAAGGTGTTCCCCATGACCTGGATAAAGACGGGGTCCTGGAATAATTCCTTGTAATTGTCGATTCCGTTGAAGGCGAAGGAATCGGTCAGATTCCAGCTCGAGAAGCTAATCACGAAGGTGGCCAGCACGGGAAGCAGTAAGAACATCAGAAAACCGATCAAATTTGGAAGCAGCATAAGGAACGCCCAAAAACCGTCTTTGTAGAGAAGCGGCTTTATTGATTTCATCATCTCACCCCGTAGCAAACGCCTGGGAGGGCCCCATGTTCCCTCCCGATGCGCCGCTTGTTGTTTTTATGGTCTGGCCAAGCTTTGATTGACGACGGTTTCGATGTTCTGCACGGTCTGATCGAGCGGTTGATCGCTCAGGAAGAACTTATCGAGCTCCGCCGTCGTGTCCTCTTGGATCTTCTGGCTGCTAAGCAGGGCGTACGGATACGTTCGGGAAGAGGTGAAATACGGAATCAGTTCCTTGAACCCTTCCGGATGTACGCCTTCCGTCAGCCACTTGCCGATCCCTTCTTCGGTATAGAGCGACTTATGGTTAGGCAGCCACAGACCTGCCTTCACGTTCTGCAGCTGATAATCCTCGGAAGAGAGGAATTTGACCAGTTTCCATGCTTCCTCCGGATGCTTCGTGTTGGCCGAAGCCACATGCAGATGCGCCTGGCCGTGCGTGACGGCTTGATCGAACTTCGGCAGCACGCCGACGCCCACTTTGAAGTTCATTTGCGACAATTCCTGAAGCGCCCAAGAGCCGTCCACGAGCATGGCGATTTTGCCGGTTTGCAGCATTTGCGCCGCGCTCATGCCGCTGTTGGTCAGCAGCTTGCCTTCCGGACTTACGCCTTCTTTCTTGCGAAGATCCGATACCGCTTGCAGCACTTCTTTCACTTCGGACGTATTGGCCGATGAGGACTTCAAGTCGTCCGAGAACCAGTTGCCGCCGTTGCTCATCACTTCCGCGATCAGGTTGTAGTAGTTCTCCATGCCGAATGCGCCATACTGCTCGACTTTATCGCCGTTCTTGATCGTCAGTTTCTTAGCCGTCTCGACGAACTCGCTCCACGACCAGGCTTTCGCCGGATCGCTCGGCGGATAGGCGATCCCCGCTTTATCGAAGAGGTCCTTGTTGTAATAGAGCACCGGCGCGACGATGCAGGATTCGATCCCGTAGTATTTGCCATCCACGGTGCTGAGCTGGACGGCGGAATCAATCAAATCGGCGGCAATGCCTTCATTCGTGACGCGATCCGTTATATCGAGCAGGCTGTTCCGTTTGACGAAATCGTGATAATAGTCGCTCTGCAGGAAGAACACGTCCGGCGCCTCGTCGCCCAGCACCATCGCCTGCATCTTGGCCACATACTGCGTTCCGCCCGGAATCGTGGTGTACTCCACTTTAATGTTTGGATTTTCCTTCATGAACTGCTCTAGCCCGTTCTTGACGCTCTGCGTCTCCAGCGGACTGACCTCCCAGCCCATGAACTTCAACGTCACCTGCTCCGCCTTGCTTTCTCCCTCCTTGCCGGGAACGCTGTTTGCCGCCTTGCCATTGTCGGCATTGTTGCCGCCGCAGGCCGCGAGCGGTAATGCCAACATCGCGAGCGACGCGATTGCGACTGACCATTTTTTCATATAAAAGACCCTCCACGCTCGGTATGGTGTCGGTTATGCGCCGCTGGGCAGCGCTTTCATAACCACACCCTTACTATACCGAAACGGCGGAGGGCCGAAATTGCAGTATTTTTGGTTTTATCGACTATTTTTGCGAATATAAAACGCTTACTTTATCGGCGATTTCCTGCAGGGCGGTCTCGGCTTTCTTCTCTCCTTGCCAGACGGGAAGCAGCCCTTGCGTCACCTCGGGGAAGATTTCCATCTGGTTCTGCAGGTAGTAACCTACGCTGGGCATCCCGTTGTTTAACAGCTGTTTCATCATCGCCTCTTTGAATCCCGGCGGATGCGCCGCCGGATTGGCATGGACCCATTTGCCGACAAGGGCCGGGTCCGTATACCACTTCTTCAAGACAGGCATCCATAGGCCATCCGAGTACAAGGACAGCGATTTGCTCGGATCGGACAGCCACTTATACAGCAGCCATGCCTCCTTCGGATGATCGGACGAGCGGAATATGACGGTGGCGCCGCTCAGGCCGACCGTTACGCTTTTCTTTAGCTTAGGCAGCACGCCGATATCGAAATCGACTTTTGCTTTGCCCAGATCAAGGTTAATCCACTGCCCGTCCACGATCATCGCGGCGAGACCGGCTTGCAGCGCCATGCTCATCGCAGGCAGCGATTTCGACTCGTACGGCGAAGGCGCTACATGATGGACGTTAATGAGGTCCGCCAGCCGCTGGATCGCTTCGGCCGCTTCCGGAGATTGCAGCGCGAAGCGCTTCTGATCCGGACTGACCCAGTCGCCTCCATTGCTGAAAATAAAGTTGTTCAACGGGTCCGACCACGTTTCGAACATAATCCCGTAGCGGGCGATGTGGTTGTTGTCGAAATCGGGGTCGTAGGCATTCCTCCCCTGGTTGTCGAGCGTCAGCTTCTTGGCCGCATCGATGAGCTGATCCCAGTTCCACGCCTGCTCGGCGCTGGGCGAAGGCGCCTGGACGCCCGCTTGCTCGAGCAGATCCTTCCGATAATAGAGTCCGAAGCATTCCGCGGCCGTGCTGACGCCCCATGCGTAGTCCTCGGCGGACTTGTACCAAATATAGTCGAGAAAATCGTCCTTCTTCCGCTCTTCATCCTCGGCCAAAAAATCAAACAGATTCAAAAACTTGTTTTCCCGGCTGAACATTTCGCCAAGCTCGGTCGTCATGTACGCCAAATCCGGATCCTCGTTGGAAGCGGACATCGCCATCATCTTCGTATTATAGTCGGAGTTCGGAAAATGGACCGGCTCGACCGCGATCCAAGGATAGGCTTCCGTAAACTCCGTCAGGGCGCGTTCGATAGCTCGTTTCTCCTCGATCGAGCCCCAATACGTAAATTTCAACGTCACTTTAGTCGGAAACGTCTGCATCTGGCCCGGGTCGGCTTCGTGCAGATAGGCCTTCCCTAGCAGATAAGTCATGGTGACGATGACCGCTGTCAATGTGAATAGGAATGCTCTGCGCCTCAAGATAGCACCTCCTGATGATGGACGGGCGGAAGCGTGACGGTCACGGTCGTGCCTTGGCCAGGTATGGACGCGATGCGAAGACCGTATGGTTCTCCGTAGAGAATATGAATGCGACGGTTGACGTTGGAGAGGCCGACATGGCTGCTCCCTTCCAGCAGCGAAGCCAGCTTAGCCGTATCCATCCCTTCGCCGTTATCCTCGACCTGATACACCCGTCCCTCATCCGTACGGCGGCACGAAATGCGCAGCTTCCCCTGTCGGCCCCCCGGCTTCTTGAAGCCGTGAACGAATGCATTCTCGACGAGAGGTTGAAGAAAGAACTTCGGCACCTCGTCGCTTAGCATCTGCTCGTCGATGACGTACTCGACCTGGAAGGCGCCTTCGAACCGTTTGCTCATGATCGTGACGTAGCCTTCCAGATAGGTCAGATCATCCTGGAAGCGGACTAAGGTCGACTCGTGCTTCACCATATATTTCATCATGTTGGACAAGCTTACGACGATATCGCTGATTTCGTACTCCTCTTTCTCGAGCGCCATCAGACTGACCATATTCAGCGTATTGTACATAAAATGGGGATCCAGTTGGAGGTTCAGCGCTTTGATCTGCGCTTCCTTCTCGCGGATTTGCGTTTCGTAGTTTTCTTGGATCAGCTTGACGATGTTCTCGTTCATGTCATTGAATTTCTTCATCAGGATGCGGAACTCGTAGCTGCCGCTCTGCTTGAACTTCGTTGCGAACCGTCCTTCTCCCGTATTGACGATGGCCCGGATCATCGTGCGGAACGGGTTCGTAATGAGCCTCGACAGGAAATAAGAGAGCGCGATGAAGACGACGGTGATGATTCCGACGGAGACGAGCAGGTTGCGGACATATTGCTTGGTGACAGGGTCTAACAGCTCGCCGGGCGGGATCACGGCGATGCTGAGCCAGCCCGTAATTTCCGATCGGGCGAACGCGACGACCTGCTCCTTATCGTGGATGCGCATCATCCGCACCCCGCTTTTCTCCTCCATCAACTCGGGGAGCATCGGCAAATCCGCTTTCGTCGCCAGCAAAGACCGGTCGGAATGCGCAATGATCCGGCCCTTCCGATCGACGACCATGTAAGAGGCGCCGCTGACCGGAATGCTGCCGGCAAAGACGTTCGTGAATAAGGAATCCTTGAAATTCAAAAGCAGCGCCGGCTTGTCTTTTAGATCCGTGTAGGTCCGGAACTTCCCTTTATAATAGGAGCCTTGAATCATCGAGACGGCCGAGAATAGATACTTGTAGTCGAAGTCCATCTTCTTCAAGTACGGGATTTGATACATGTCCGCGAAGTTGTATGTCGGCACCCATTGGATTTTGCCTTCCCCGTCCTTCGCCGTTCGGTCCAGATCGGTCCCCTCGAAGCCGTTGATCGGAATGAAATTTTTGGCGTGCTCGCTATTGGCCGAAGAAGCCGTGCCAAATATAAAATAGGAAGTCGCGACTTGCACGGAATAGATATCCTGCGATTGCGCGAAATACTTATCAAGAATGCCTTTTATCCGCAGATCGGCGGCAAGCACCTTCGTTTTGTTGTCGATATCCAGCGTCGAGAAGGTCTCATAGAAATCCGCGTCTTCCATGAATCCGTAGATCATCTCTCGAATTCGGGCAAACTTCGCGTCGATGATTTCGTTGTTCTTGCGGACGATGGTGAAGACGTCCTTCTGCGCCATCTCGAGCACGGTATGGCGATTCAATCGATAATCGCTGATACTGAAGATGAGGATCGTGCCGGCGAGCAGCATAATATAGGTCAGCAGCAGCTTCGTATGCAGCCGGCCTTCTTTGAGCGTCCGCAGCCAGATCCTCATTTTGCCGCGCCGCCGCCGTGCATCTGCCGGAACGTTTTAGGCGATATACCGGTTTCACGCTTAAACATTTTGTTAAAGTACGTCGCCGTCCGGAATCCGCTTCGCTCCGAGATGAGCGCGATCTTCTCGTCCGATCGCTCGAGCATCATCTTGGCTTTGTTGATCCTCAGGTCCAAGAGATATTCCGAGAAATTCCGCCCCGTCCGCTGTTTGAACAAATTGCTGAAGTACGAGGCATTGAAATGAAACATCGCCGCGACCGATTCCAGCGAAATATCTTCCATATAATGCTGCTGCAAATAATGCTGGCAGCGCAGAATCAGAAGTCCGTTCTTATCCAGTTGGGTCTTCTCCGCCAACTCGAGCAATCGCAGGACGAGCTCCTTGAACCGCAGCCGCAGTTCTCGGTAATCCCGATAATGGCGGAATTGCTTCCGCAGCCGCGCATGATCCCAATCCGGAGAATGGGCAGGCAGCAGACTCTGCAAACTGTGGAGCAACTGCCACACCATATGTCCGACCTCATCTTGGATCAGTTCCGGATCCGGATACGGGAATACCTCTCTTGGCTTGAAGAACGCATTGACCAGGTCCAACGCCCGCGAGCGCTCGCTCGCTTTAATCGCCGCGACGAGCGGCTCCGTCATTTCCTTTGCGCTCGGTATTCCATTCTCGGCAAATGCCTGGACATCCGATCTCCAGAAGACCGCATCCTCCGTCGCATAAAACCGGTGCCGCAAGGATAGCAGCGCTTCATCGTAAGCTTCCTTCACGACCAGCTTAAAGTCGGGACTCACGCGGCTAACGCCAGCGGACATGTCTTCGAAGCCGTCCGCTCTTACGCGCTCTAGGATCCGGCTGATCTTCGTGACGGTGTCCGAAGGTTTGACCGCGAGGATCGGATTCAGCCACACCAAGGACACCATCCGGCATCCGGCCACCTCCTGAAAAGTCTCGCAAAGCCCAAGGGCTTCGGATCCGATGGTCCAGTTCCCTTTGAGAGCCGCCATACGATCTGCTCCGGACGTACCGCTCAGCTCGAAGACGATGACAAGTCCCGAACCGCTCGATGGCGCGTATTGTTCGATAAGCTGCCGCTTGCGGTCGGTTAAGGGTTCTGAAATCACCTCGTGCCAGAAGCGCTCTTTGTTCATCGCATGATGCTTGTTATCTTGGGTGAACAGCGTCTCGAGCTTCGCGATAACGCGTTCGATATCCGCAAGTCCAATCGGTTTGATCAAGTACTCGATCACCCCGTGCTCAATGGCTTTCTGCGCATAATCGAATTGCCCGTATCCGCTGATTAATACGGTCCGGATATGGGGCTTCTGACCGGCGATCCTTTCCGCCAGCGTGAGACCGTCTTCGTCCGGCATCCGGATATCGGTGAGCACGGCATCGACCGGTTCGCGCGTGAGCAGCTCCCAGGCCGATTGTACATCCATCGCTTCCAACGTCCGATAATCCGGTCGCAGCCTCCGAATAATCGCCGACAAGGCTTTCACTTGGCGCGCCTCGTCATCGACGATCATAATCGTCCTCATCTCCATCCCCCCAAAAAGAAAGCGCTAACAACAAATAATATAACCTATTTTTAGCACCTGAACGTATCACTTTTCTTTGAAAATAGCACGATTTTTAGATTTGTCTGCCGACTGCATATTCATCCGGCTTTCGGATTCGGAAAACAATAAATAAAAAGGGGATGTCCCAAAAGTCATCAAAAAAGATGACGTTGGGGCATCCCCTTTTTCAAATGCAATGTTTGGGTTGCCGCATCCACTGCGCGGTCGCATGTTCTTCCGATCGCTGTTGTTCCCGAATTCCCTGAATGGTAGTTGGCTAAGGTAGGAATTCGCTCACAAAGGATGATTGGTTTGCGCTCCGTTATGGAGCGCAGCATTCATTCGAAGGCGAACGCTAGTCGATGCTTCCGAAGCAGCTTTCTTGATAGAAAGCTTTTAGCTTCTCCAGAATCATGCGTCCTGGGGTGATTGGTTTGCGTTCCCTGCAAGGGAATGCAGCATTCACCCTCTCCGTTCTGGGTAACCCTATGCAAAATTTCAAAACAAAAAGAAGCCTGTAGATCATCGTCTACGCCTACACGCAGCGGATTTACTCCTCGCGCCAAATCGCCAAAGCCGTCCGGGAAAACATCATGTTCATGGGCTGGCCGCGCGGCAGTGCCCAGACTTCTTTGCATCATTAATCGCTTTCGTTCCGAGCGCATGAAAGACGTATTCGAAGGAACAAGAGAACGTGGAAGCCAACCCTTTTGAAACGGCCTCTTCGTTATTCTATATTAGAACTAACCTCTATATTTACTTATGGGAGTAGTTATGGGACGTCGCAGTCGCACTGATGCGACCCCGGCTTTCTTCGCTTCTGCGTCTTTTGTCTGCAATTTATTTATATGATCGGATAATTCATTTCATATTTTGGGAAGCAATAATAAGGCGGTCTACGTCCTATTTTGGGCATTAGCCATGAATCCTCAATATACATCATCGTAACTTTTTCAGTAGAACGATTCTCAAGCAATAACTTTACTTCTGGATTAAATTCATATCTCAATCCAACGACCACCTTATATTAGGAATGTGTGGATTCCCCACCGTCAACATGCAGCACTTGACCTGTAACAAAACGTGAATCATCCGAAGCTAGATAAACAAATGTTGGTGCTAGTTCAAATGGATGAGCAACTCGTTCCATGGGGTTAAATGCTCCATATACAGCCACTTGGTCTGACGAGAAGCTTGCTGCAATAAGCGGCGTCCAGATTCGACCTGGAGCAACGGCGTTTACTCGAATCCCTTGTTTCACAACATTTTTAGCCAAAGCACGGGTCCAACCAACAATTGCGCCTTTTGTGGCTGTATAATCAATCATTTGCTGCTCGCCTACATACGCTACGACGGAAGAAGTACCGATAATAGAACTGCCTGGCTTTAAGTGAGGAATCGCGGCTCTCGTTGTGTAAAAATGCGAGTATATGTTGACTTTGAAGGTGTCATCGAATTGTTCGTCTGTAATGTCAAGAAGGCTTAGTTGTTGAAATTGGATGCCAACGTGGTTGCAAAGAACATCTAGACATCCGAAGGTTTTCACTGTTTGCTCTACAATGGCGATACATTGTTGTTTATCTCGCAAGTCTCCCGGCATTAATAAGCAACGCTGCCCTAGTGCTTCGATTCTTGCTTTGGTTCGATTAGCATCTTCATGTTCATCTAAGTATGCAATGGCAACGTCAGCACCTTCCTTTGCGAAGGCAATGGCTGCTGCGGCACCGATGCCGCTATCCCCTCCTGTAATAAGAGCAACTTTACCTGATAACTTACCACTCCCTTTATAGTTCGGATTTTCAATGATTGGAAGCGGCACCATTAAACCTTCTACACCAGGATGACGAAGTTGACGTTGTTCAGGTAAATTAATCGGGATTTCTTCATAGCGGGTGATTTTTCCGTAATTAGGGTACATGGGATAAGGTTGAGTTTTCATTTTCTCCAGAAACATCTGCTGCATTTGTTTTATTTGTTGTAACTCTCGCTCATCGGATTCTTGTGCCATTTGACTTCCTCCCGCTGTAAGATGATGGCATATGACGGCACAGTAACCTTGCGTGTATGCCGGGAAGAAACGTTCTCGCCGCAAGCGGGAAACCATTAGTGCCCGGTCGATGCCATACGCAATCTCGGTGTTGCCTTGTGCTTGCCCGACCTCCTTAATCAACGACGACCGTTTCGTCAACCCTGAGCGTCAAGTATAAAAGGCCCATCTCAACGAAATGGCTGCTATTGCACGCATTCCTTGAAATGTTTATGTTGTAACGGCTAATCCATATAACCCGAAGTTTTCACCAGTGTTTCTTTTGGAATCATCAACGATTGCTTTAATTTTGGGTCGTCTCCTTGTTGTGCCTCGGCAGAAATCGTGAAAATGAAGTTGTTTAATCAGAGACCTGCCAAAGGACCTGATTGTAGGAAAAATTTTTGCTCACCAGTCTTATGAAACGCAAAAATACAGCGGCTGACCTGGATCACGAGTGAACCACAGTCTGCCGCTGTATATTTTCTAGTTATTCATCGCTATTAATAAACCTCAAACTCCCATAAGGAGTATCCATACGTTGTAGCACGTTCATAGGCAAACATTTTCACGTACCGGGCTGTAGTAGCCGGGAACGCGATGTTGTTCTCGCCTCCCGTGCCATTTTCATTTGTATATACCGTAGTCCAATTCGACTGATCGTTGGACACCTGTATTTGATATTTTTTCGCGTATGCGGCTTCCCACGCAAGTCTTACGCCAGATATGGAACGCGTTGCTCCGAGGTCGACATAGATCCATTCCTGTGGATTCCAGGCCGACGCCCAGCGCGTTCCTCCGTTCGCATCGAATGCGAAGGACGCTGGATAGGAAGCGCTTTCAGTGGAGCTTGCATAAGCTGGCCTGTTGTATGCTGCATTCTCGCGGCTCACGTTTACCTCATTCTGGGTTATCATCCGGTAATCCCAATACGTCGTCTGGATTTCGGCATTCGTATTCGAGCCGGTAAGATGCTCCGTCCATCCCATGAAGTAAGCCCACTTAGGTTGTGCATTTAGCTGCGTCGGCGTCGGCAAATCGCCAACCTCGCCTAAAGCAATCGGTTTGCCTGCCGCCAAACTCACCATCGTATTGTAATAGGATGGGTTAAAGTCGCCGCTGTAGATATCCATCGATAAGATATCGACGTAACTGCTGCCGGGATAATAGTTAGCAGGCGCGCCGTTACTTGGACGGTCCACGTTCCATACCCATATGAGGTTCGATAGTCCATGTGTTTGGACAAAACGATTATACATAATCTGGTATAACTTTTTCGAATTGGCGGCGTTGCCGCCCCACCAGAACCAGCTTCCATTCATTTCGTGAAACGGCCGCCATAGGACAGGAACATTCGCATCTCGGAGCTGCTGCAGGTAAGGGACCGCTTCATCGATTCTGGCGATAAATTGGTTGTACAACGATGTCCCAGGCGTGACAATATCATTCCATTGCTGGCTGCTCAGAGGCGCATTGTATACATTCCCATCCCAGCTGCATGGTGCCGCCTGATCTGGCCGGCACATATGCCAGGTGAGCGTGACGAGAGACTTTGCCGCCCTCTTGCTCTTCGCTTCATTCACAACGCCCTGCCTGTTATACATCGTATCCAGTCCAGAGGAAGTGAAGCCCATGTCGCTTCCCCATAGCGCGGGATATTGCCCTGTAATTGTTTTTGCTTGGTTGAAACTCGACGTCGGCGCGCCAGGCTTATCGTGCTGACCGGTCAGCGTCGATGTACCTGATATACTTTCTATATAATTGAGCACTTGCCTGGCTTGACTAGACAGATTGCTATTAACGGGAGTTGCCGCATAACCCGTTTTTGAAACCATGGCGCCGGAAAAGGCGATTAATACGGCTAATACATACAACATACTCTTCTTCATTGGCGTTTCACCTCTTTGAATTTTTGTATACGCTTACAATTCTTCTCTCCTTTCCTCTCGATTTTTTATTGATAAAAAGCAATTCGGGAATTAATCTCCCGAATCGCTCTTCATCCTTGGTCGGACTAACGGCTCAATGCGTTATAAATCACCATCGCCGCTTCAGCCCTTGTTGCGGCGTGGTCCGGCATAAACCGACCTCCGCCCATCCCTTGCATCAATCCAGCTGCTTGCGCAGCAGAAACATATGGAATAGCCCATTGCGGGATTTTCGCCGAATCGATGAAGGTTACCGTTGTGCCATCTGTCTCAAACTTCAACGCTCTGCCTAGAATGACGGCCATTTCTGCCCGCGTGATCGCTTTGTCCGGTTGCACATGCTTGCTTGCATCGCCGACAATCCAGCCAGCATCCGCTGCGGCCGTCATAAATCCAGCGTACCAAGCATGGGGATTTAAGTCCGAATATGCAGCATCCCCTAGTTCGCTAACCGGCAGCTTGAACGCTCTTGCCAGCATGGCAATGAATTCTGCGCGCGATATCGCTGTTGATGGCGCAAAGGCGTCTTCGTTAATTCCCGTAACCACATGCTTCGAAGCAAGTACCTTCAGAGCCCGGTACGACCAGTGACTCTCCGATACGTCACGGAACGCTTTCGTGTATTGCAAGACGGCGTATGGACTTAGATGGTTAAGCGACGCCGAAACTGTGCGAGACGCTGCGTCTACCGAACCTCCGATGTACGCCCACGCTCCGGATTTTTGATCATAGTAGTAAATGCCAACAAGCTCCGGATCCGCATCTTCTTCATAAGACATCGCAAGTTCGATGCCGCCATTCACTTGTTCAGCGGTATACCGGGAACCGTCCTTCGTCTGGAGCGTCACCGTAATATTGAGGAGAGGACCTGCAAGTTTTTCCTCGCTTTTCAACGTCGGCACTGCCGCTTCCGGGCTTGACTCCACGATGATTACGGCATCCTTCACATCGCCTGCGGATTTGATCAGACTCTGAATAACAGATGGACGAACCGTGACGGATACCTTCGCGGCCTGAACCTCGAGCGGACGACCCTCAAGCTGTGCAAGTTCAACGGTAACCGACTTCTGTTCTTTCCCTTGCTTCGCAACCACGACGCCATTCTCGAGCGTAGTCGGCGTAATAGAAGGCGCTGATACCGCGCTGTTATTGCCACTGGTTTGTCCGTTGGAATTTCCGTTTCCAGGAACTACAGGATCCGCATAGTTGCGAATATCGTCCAGGTACAAGGCGCTATTCGTGACTTTCGCTCCATTCACGGCGTTGACATAGATGGCGAAGGCTTTCATATCGGCAGGATTCAGCACGCCGCCGCTCTTCGGCTTGAACTGATCGAAGGGAATGGTCAGCTTCTGCGGTTCGGTGGATGTTTTATCGAACGGCTCAAAATCATTCAAGTGAGCTTCGAACGAACCGCTGCCGGAAGAGAGCTGGAATAGAATGTCCTGCTCCAAGCCGTCACCCTTAAACCACAGCTCAACACCCTTCCCGCTGCTCCAGTCCGCGTTAATGGTCTTCGCTACGCCGGTATAGCCCGATGCCCCCAAGTTGTATACGAACTTCATCGCGGAACCTTGATTGGCGTGAAACGGCGAAGGTTCTACGGTAATGGTGTTCATGTCGCCATTCCCGTTGCGCAGCCATGCCTCTCGAAGCAGGCCGCTGTCGCCAGCGTAGCTTTCAAAATCGTCTACAAGAGCGGCATCCCCGGCAGGCGCATCCGTATTCTGAACGGTTACGTTCGCCTGATCGGAAATAACCGTTCCATCCGCCAATGTAATGATCGTCTTAACCGTAAGCGGTCCTTCCGCATGGCTTGTCGTATCCCATGCCGCGGTGTAGTAGCCGTCCGATGTCAGCGTTGCCGTAAGCGGAGTTTTTACATCCCCCAGCTCGAATTGGACGCTGGTGACGTTGACCCCATAGTTGTGTACTTTCGTCTTCAACTTGTAGGTCCCTTTCACGGTTTCTTTCGTTCCCGGGGCCATCAGATAGCCTGAAGGCTCCTTCTCCAACCCCTCAACGTTCAGTCCATATTGTCCAGCCATGCGATCGGCAAACAGGACATCATCCAGATTGTAAAACTTTACGAAGTCGAACAACATCTCGTGATTACCATAAACAGGGTGATTACGGAACGGTACCCAGAAATGACTCGGCGCATTGCCATCGCCCGGATATTCATTTCGCCAAGTCATCATATAAGCGATCTTCTTCGCGATAGGGTCTTTCATTAAGGTGTCATGCAGAACCATATACCAGTCCGGCATCGTATTGCCGCTAAGTTTCAGACCATTCGCACCGTCCCAGCGGAGACCAGCCTCCGTGAAAGCAGCGACTTTGCCGCGATCTTCAGCCAGGCCGACAGCGATTTGCGCATCCTTCAATGTCGCTTCCATCCACCCGCTGCCGTATTGCGGGTTATCGTTGTACATATCGAAACCAAGAATATCGACGTAATCATCGCCAGGATAACGACTCAAGTAATCGGTTTCGTCCGTGAAGTGTCCGTTCGGCGAATAGGCATACAGAAGATTGTTAACGCCTTTGACGTCTCTCAAATATTCAACCGTGTAGCGCCACAGACGAATGAATTCGCTCTTGGTTGTGTTGGAAGCCCCCCACCAAAACCACATGCCGGAATTCTCGTGGAATGGGCGATAGATAATCGGAATCAGCTTGCCGTCTCCATCCACGGCCCCTTTGGCCACTTCCGCCAGCGCATCCAGACGCTCCAGAAACTTGGCATTGTCCTTCCCGCCTGGCAAAATATGCTCGACAGTCGGCGTCATATCGTTGAACGAGCCGCCGGAGGTAAAGTTCGGCATATGATCCTCGATCGTAATAATGCCGTTTTTCGCATGTATCAATTTAGCCGTTTCGATTAACGAAGCGGTATTCATAGACATACCGAGTCCGATAATCGCAGGATAGGCGCCTACTGCTCCGTACGTATCTGAACCGCCAGGCGCATCCTTCACAACCGACTCGGTAATATCATTCTGATGACCGAACATCATATAGCTGCCTGCCGTATTCCTTAAGTAAGCATAGAGAGAGCGTGTCTCCGCGGTTGCATTCCCGTCTACCAGATCAACGGGGTTTAGTTCGAAACCATCCATGCTGATTGCAGGTCGGCCGTTAAGCGGGTCTACTTCAGCGCTTGGTGCCGTCATTGTTTTCGTTAGAACAAAATCATCATAGTAGGTATCGCCCGATGTATCAGACATGTACAACACAAGACTTGTATTGGTGCCGCTGTTGAATTTAATTTCTTGTTTCGTCCATTCGGACGATGTATTCTCGGTTCCCTTCTCGGCCAGCGTCTGCGACCAGTCCGAGGTCAGGATCTTTATCCACGAATTTCCCGATCCTTTCCCGTAAAAAGCAAGCGTGTAGTTCGTATCGGTCTGAACGGGAAGCGTAGTCGTCACGCTGTTCCAATCCTGCGAGGCGCTCGTCACCTTCAAGCCATACTCCCCGGAATGCTTCTCCGTCTGCGTAACGGTAAACTTGGTGCTGGCGCCTGCGTTCCAATTTGTCAGATCACCGGATTCGAAATCTCCGTTTAACGGAACCGTAGGCGCCTTAGTCAGCGAAAAATCGTCAAAGAACGCATTGGATGCAGAGTCGGACAAGTAAATGACGATGGCCGATTGGCTGCCCGTATGAAAAGACTTCGTCACCTGCGTCCAATCGGACTCCGTATTGCTCGTCGTCCCCTCTGCCAGCGCTTGGGACCAATCTCCGCTCAACACCTTATACACGGCATTCCCGCTTCCTTTTCCATAGAAGGTTAACGTGTAGTCGGTATCGGGAAGAACGGTAATCGCATTAGACGCGAAACTGTTCCAATCCTGCGAGGAGCTCGTTATTTTCAGCGAAGCCGCTCCTGTCCGGAATTGCTCCGTGCTGCGCGAGAACTTACCGCTGTCGCCTGCATTCCACCCATCCAAATCATTCTCGAAGCCAGCGTTAACGACAAGATTGCCTGCCTCTGCAGCCGAAACGCGATTCAAGCTGCCAAATGACAGTAATAGACTGAATGTAAGTACGAATGCCATAATCGCCGAGATTTTTCGTTGAACTTTTTTTCTGCTCATGTCGGACACTCCCCTGCGTAGTCTAAATTCATCCTTCTATTGCGCGAATTCGCTTAATCGGCTCCTCTCCCTTTGGTAAGCGCTGTCAAAATCGATTTAATAAAGGCGGCGACAGCAGTATGCGTGCATACCGTTCTGTCACCGCTTGTTCCATTACGTCTTTACCTTAGCCCCATTCGATATGACGAGTTGCTCGCTCCCGAACGTACGGAATGCGATGTCAGGTCTGATGTCTGTTGACACCGATTCTTGAAGATGCTTGAACAGCTCTCCTGTTCTCGTAAGGCAAGATACATTCACCACTCTCGATTCCCCTGGAAATAAGGAGAAGAAGGACGCATCCGCAGCCATCCAATATTGATCCGTCCGCTCTTCAGGACGAATATGAAGCGCCACGGACTGGCCGTGGTTCGTAATGGTGAACGTTCTAGTCCATACCGTAGATTTCATGCCGTACGGCATCGAAGCGCCCACCCAATCGCCAACAGTTTCAATATGCAACGATGCTGGCTCAATCCGTAGGGCTGGCTCATAGATCGCTTGCTCAAGGGTTGAGAAGAAGTAATCATTCGTTTGCGCGCTGCCCTCGCCCTGTTCCCGCAGTCTGACAATGAATAATCCGTCATCCGTTTGCGGTACGATGAAGCGCAACTGCCCGACCTTAGCTACCGAGCATTCCTCTGCCTCGTAACGAAAAGTGTTTCTGTCATGCACGTTTCCTTTCGTGTCGAGAACTTCAACTAGAATAGATCTATACGCCGGCTGTAAACCCTGGTGCACATAGACATCTGCCTCCAGCTTCTCGCCAACCGTATAATGCAGTTTGCGATAATCCAGCGAGAAATGATTCCTGCTGAAGGACTGACGCGTCCAGTAATAAGCCATTTTAGGTTCCATATAGTAATCCACTAAATTGGTGCAGCTGGCATTCGGCCACGGCTCATTCATCTGCCAGATGATACTGCCGCTGTTGCGGAACTGGCGACGGCGGTTGGCTTCCAGTATAAAGCGCAGCCCTTCCGCCTGGATCCACTGGCTGGCGTCCGAGAACTGGGACAGACTCTCGAACTGACCGAACAACGCTTTATCTCGGTCATACGTATCCCACCATTCCCCATGGTGACGCCAGACAAGGCTATCCTTCATCGAAACCGGCTTTAGATGGGGCTCAGAGAGGAATTTCCGCAGGCTTTTGACACAGCTTACGCCATCGACGCCAAATTCACTGTGGAATAAGTGATCCGCTTCGCCATAAAGCGAGTAATGATCGGGGTTCCCCTCGAACTTCCAATGTCCATGAACGTCATGACTCACGCCCTTCTCCCTCGTAATATATTGAACGGGTCCGGATGCCGAAGTCGGCAGGAATAACCGATGCGGATCGTGCTTTGCCACGAGCGCCTTAAGGAAGGACAGATTCGTATCCGCATAGGTAGAGGGACGGTTCGGCTCGCTCATCAACTCATTGCCGCCGCTCCATACCGCCAAGGAGACATGGTTGCGACGATCCTTCAAAGCGGTTACGGCCGTCCGTTCAAGCAGCTTGAGAAACTCGGGTCTCTGCGAGGGTACGTTATCAATCCCGGAGCTCGATTGAATGAATTCTTGCCAGATCAAGATGCCGTACCGATCGCATAGTTCGTACAGATAGGTCTTCTCGATCAGACCTCCGCCCCAGATCCGGAGCATATTAAGATTCGAATGCTTGGCCAAATGGACGATCCAATCGTAACGTTCGGCGCACACATTGCCGTAGAGATGATCAAGCGGCGTCAGATTCGCGCCTTGAATATAGATTCTTCGACCATTCACGATGAACGTGTAGGGCAAGGCGTCCGCAGGGCTTCCTTCATTCTGGCTATATTCCAACCTGCGTATCCCCGTGTACAATTTTCGTTCATCCATCACGGTGTCATCGCACACTAAACGAATGTTGACTTCATAAAGCGGCTGGTCGCCGTAACCATTCGGATACCACAACTGCGGAGAGGTGATGGGAATTTCAAAATGAACGCGTCCATCATCCATTTGCTCTACCAAGCATGCGACAGAATGGCCTTCAGGATTCAATAGGGTGACTAGCACCTCTGATCTCGATCCCGGCTGCCGGATTTCCGCAGCTAAGCGGATCCACCCCGTACCGGCTTCATCCACATCCGTATGAAGCGCAATATCGCCAAGGGAGCTGGTTGGGAGGATACGGAGCCATACATCATCCCATATGCCCACATTGACAAGCCGTGTGGAGAAATCCCATTTGTAATTGAACCGGCTTTTTTGGGTGAAGGTCTCGGATGTTTTGCCGATCTGCCCCATTTCGTCGGGTGCCTGCTTGAAAATGACCTGCAATTCGGCGAATTCCCGTCCCCGGATAACCTCCGTCACATCGTATACGGCTGGCTCGTACATCCCCGCATGCTCGCCAAGCTTGATCCCGTTCAAGGTTATGATCGCCTCATAGTCCAAGCCCTTAAATACAAGCTCTGCACGTTCTTCCGGATTGAGGAAAGGAATTGCGATGCGCGTTCGGTAGACCCACCAACGATTCTCCACCCATTCGCATTGCATGCTGTTCAGGTCCTGGTACGGATCGTTTATTAGTCCCGCCCGGAACAAATCCTGATGCACCCCTCCAGGTACCGTTGCCGGAATCCACTCCGTGACGCCCATTAGCTCGTTGCCAATCTCCATACTGGTCCCTTTGCACGGTACCCATGGCCAGAAGCCTTTTAACTCCCATTGACTATGATTAAGGTTTATTTCCATGTCGCTACCAACCCTTGCGTCTGATTTTCAATGTCCCTTCTCTGCTACCCTTTAACCGATCCGCTTGTGATCCCGCTGAAAATGAACCGCTGCATAAACAAGTACAAGACGACGGTCGGAATCATAATGAGCAGAATCGTCGCGCATATATAGGACCATTGTGCCTGATTGTTGCTGGCGAACCGCATAATCGCCGTCGACACGGTAACGAGATCCCTCTTCGGCATGTAGAGATACGGGATGTACAACTCGTTGTAAATATTGATCGTTTTGAGAATGACGAGGGTTGCCGTTGCCGGACCGAGTAAAGGGAAAATAATCGAACGATAGATGCGGAATAAGCTGGCCCCGTCCATCATTGCGCTCTCATCCAGCTCGTATGGAATATTGCGTATAAACTGCAGGTAAATGTAGATCTGCAGAACGTCGGCTCCGATGAAGAGAACGATTGGCGCATACAGGGTATTAAATAGCCCCAGCCATTGAATGATGGAGAATACGACCACCTGGGTCGTAATGGTCGGGATAATGGTCGCGAATAGAAACGCGCCTACGACCAGCTTCTTTCCCTTGAAATCGAATCTGCCCAGCGCATAAGACACCATTGTGCCAAGCAAGATATTGCCTAGAATCGATACGGCGGTAATGATAAACGTATTCGAAAATGCTTGAAGGATATCTGCCCGTTCAAATACTTCAACGAAGTTATCCAAATACAGAAAGCTGTCCGGAAGAGAGAATGGACTAGAGCTCTCGTCGGTCCTCTTGAATGCGTTGACTACGACCACATAGGGCGGGAACAGTACAACGAGAGCCGCAATGGATACAAGCATATATTTCAAGCTATTCAGGAGATCAAACTTTTTCATGGGGCTACTCCGCTCCCTTTCTGCTTAAGGCTAGATTTTGGGCAGCGAGTATGAGCAGCGTCAACAGCAAGAGAACAACGCTCATGGCAGAGGCAAGACCAAAGTTATTAAATTGGAAGGCGGTTTGTATCGTCTTGAAGAGGAACGTTTCGCTAGACCCTACAGGTCCGCCTTTCGTCAATACGAATGGAAGATCAAATACGGATAACGCTCCGCTCAAGGTCAGGAACATATTAAGCTGAATGATTTTGCTAAGACTCGGCAGCGTCAAGTTCCACAACACCTGCCATCTTCCGGCTCCATCGATTCGTGCCGCTTCGTACATATCGCCCGGTATCGCTTGAAGCGCCCCCAAGTAAATAATCATCGTGTACCCCATATATCGCCACACGCTGATCGATGCTAGCGTATAATTGACCAGCGCCGAGTTGCCCAGCCAGCTTTGTTGAAGCGATCCGAGTCCCAGATAGCCAAGCAGCGTATTTAAGGAGCCCTCCGTAGTGTCAAACACATACTGGAACATGAAGGCAACGGCTACGCCGTTCATAATAAACGGAAGAAACAGCAGAACGCGGAACCCGTTTCTTCCCCTTAATTTCGAATTGAGAATGATCGCAAACAACAGCGCAATCGCGTTTTGCAGAATGCCGCCGATTACATATGGGATTTGATGAACGAATACGCCGAATAGATCAGGATTGCTGAAAATCTCTTTATAATTATCCAATCCAAGAAACGAGTAGTCGGAGCTGGTGCCGTTCCAATCGGTGAAGCTCAAATAGACTAATCGAACTGCCGGATAGTAGGTAAAGATCAATAACATCAATAACGGTATAGCTAGAAACGTTCCCAGTATGAGTTTTCTCTGTGTCCGGTACGATAACCCGCTCATTAGCTCCACACCATTCCTTCGTCGAGACCTCGGCAGCCGGCCTCGCTAGCCGGCCGCTTCGCTCTCGCCTGATTGATTTCCTATTTCCGAATTACTTCGCCTCTGTCCATTTCTTGTTGTAATCATCGAACACGTCTTGCGGATTCTTCGCCAGCACAAACTCCTGCACGATCGCTTCCTTCGTAATTTGCGCCTTATTCGTTCTTTCCGTTGACTCGATCGTATCCGGGGTCAACTCGATGTAGTTCGGCTTGAAGCTCTCGTATTCCTGAAGCTGCGGCAGAGCAGATTGCGCATCCTTGAAGATTGGAAGCATGTCGTCGCCTGCACCGGACTCTTCAAGCATCCACTTCACGAATGCCTTGGCGACGGCGATGTTCTTGCTATCCTTATTCACGCCGTATACGCCTGAGCTTGGAGACAGGACGGTATTATGGCTGCTCTCGTTATTGTAGGGGAATGGGAAGAACCCTACGTTATCCGAAGTCGTTCCCGCGCTTATGAGCTGCGGAATAATCCATTGGCCGAGATACATCATGGCAAATTTTCCGGTTGCAAAATCTTTCTTCGATTGTTCCCAGTTCGTAGAGTTGACGTCTGCCTCCAGATATCCCTTTTCATACATCGTTCTGATGATACTCATCGATTCTCCGAACGGCCCTTCTAACGTGTAAGGCGTATCGGACTTCACCCGGTCATTATAGAAGTTGCCGTCCCCCGCAATCGCGATCGGCACTTCTTTGGAGAACGGATACAAGGGCCATTGCTCTTTGAAGTTGGAGGCAAAAGGAACGACGCCTTTGGCCTTAAGCTTATCTGCCGCAGCATAGAAAGCATCCAGCGTTGTTGGAATTTCCGTAATGCCGGCGTCAGCAAAGGCTTTCTTGTTATATACGATGCCGACTGTCTCTACACCGGAGGCGATCCCGTATACTTTTCCTTCGAACGATTTATAATCCTTGAAGCGGATTCGATCATTCAGCCCGAGATCATCAAGCGGCGCATAGTAATTCGGCAGTTCGGCATTCGAGATCGTCGGAATGTTCATAACATCGGGAAGATCTCTGGAGGACAGCCGCACTTTAGCATTTTGATCGAAGTCCTTGATCGCCTCGAACTCCACGTGCGCGTTTGGATACTTTTCGTTGAAACGTTTCGCATATTCATCGTACGTATTGCCAATCAAATCTGTACGGTTGCTTAGATAAGTAATCGTACCGCTGATTTCTTCTCCGGTACTTTCCTGTTGATTGGCCGAATTAGCCGTGTCCGTGCTGCTGCCATTACTATTGCTAGCATGATTGCCGTTGTTGCCGCAGCCGGCGAGCAAGCCGCCGAGCAGCATAGTCGCCAGAAGGATTGAAGTTTGCTTTTTCATCTTTCTACCCCCGCTTGAATTATTGATACCGCTTACAGTTGTTACTATACCACCGCCCAATATTTTAATCAACAGTTTCTTATACAGTTTATTAAACTGAATAAGAAATTCGTTTTTAAGGCGTAATAAAAGCAGCCTACAACGCAAAAACGTCGTACTCTTGATTAACAAGAATACGACGTTTCTCAGTACGGTTTTATTGGCAAATAAGGGCCGTAGCGAAATGATTACAGCTTTTTGACTGAGGCACGCTCGATCAGTTCCGTGCTGATCAGAACATGCTCCGTATCCCGATCCGGCTCGGCAAACCGACTGAATAATACTTGAACGGCTCGTTTACCGATTGATTCCTTTGGTACCTTTACCGTCGTTAATCGGGGGCTCAGCATCTCTGCAAGCGTGAGATCATCAAATCCGATGACCGAAATATCCTCTGGACATCTTAACCCAAGATCTGCGACAACCTTCAACGCCTCGAAAGCAATCATATCGTTCGAACACATGAGTGCGGTTACCGCCTCTTCTTCTGCCATCAGGGCCCGCCGCAAATTGTCGGCAAACTCGGGATTCACGTAGTTTCCATTCCCGCTTACGCCCATGCCCTTGATGAGAAGTTCGGAAGATGGAGCGGGTAAGCGATCGCCGGCATCCGATATCGCTTCCGCGTATCCTCGTTTTCGCTCCCGAAAGCTCCAAGCCGTTTCGTGGTCGCCGACGAATGCAATCCTTCGGTGGCCTGCCGCAATCAAATGCCTTACCGCATGGTAGGTACCAAGAAAGTTATTGGCCAAAACGTGATCAACTGCAGGATCAAGATGGTTGGAATCCACCATGACAAGCGGCAGACGTTTGCCTGTTAGAATCTGAACATAAGGCTCCGGCATATGTCCAAGTACAAGCGCTCCGTCAACCTTATCTTCTGATATGCTATGCGGAATTCCTTCTGCCGGATGCAATTCGATATCAATCCCTGACAGCAGCATGCTGAATCCGTTATTCGTCAACTCCTGGTCAACGCCATGAAGAATTTTGCCCCAATACTCGAAGTCGCTTAAGTAAGCCCGCGGCATGAGAACCGCTATATTCCCCGTCCTTACAGCCGGCTGCTTACGAAGGGACTTCACTTTATATCCCATCTCCTCGGCTGTACGCCAGATCGTTTCTTTGGTGTCGTCTTTCACGGCAGGATCATGCGACAACGCTTTGGAGACGAGCGCCTTCGAAACTCCGACTCGTTCGGCTATCATTTGTAGCGTTATCTTCTTCATCATTCCAAACTCCTCTTGGTCTAATAGAAGAATTATACCCCGATGCACCATGAAATTTCAACTTTTATTAAACTTTTTAACAAGACGCTATGCTTTACTTTGGCAACTATGACGAACAACAACGAGGGATTCTCCTACCTCAGTCGGCTGTTAGTTGGACTCCATGATTCTACTGTTTTGGTCTGAATTCTGCACTAAATAAAGCGATTTTAAGGATCGACCTTCACGAATAAACAACGAAAAGACGGCAATGGAGATCCCATCGCCGTCTTCCATTCCGCCTTATCTAGGACGGTTTAATTCTTGTACAACCTCGAGCGGCACCTTCAGCTCGCGGGATTCCGTCAGCAGTCCATTCACCTCTTGCTGCACGACGGTTCCATGACCGGTCGACCGCACTTTTTCTCTCGGTTCACTTTCAATTTCAGCCTTCCTTCCACAAACTCGGTTACCGTCTTCAACACGCGTTCGCTTGCGCGCTTGCTTCCCACGAAATGTTACAATCGTCCGCATAACGGGCGAATTGCAGTCCTCGCTTGGTCAGTTCTTTGTCAAGGTCATCCAGTAGAATGTTGGCCAAGGGAAGACTCGGCGGATTCATCTGTCGGTCCCGCTCGTCTCATCGGTCAGTTCCAGCCTCTTCGTATAAAATTCCAGCCTCCCCCGAACCTCCGCCCCTTTGGAACGGTACAGCGCCAGATCGGAACGGCGGTAAAGCGTATTCAGATCCTGGCCGTCATCCGGGAACAGGCTGACGCCGGCACTTGTGCCGACGCTGACCAGATGCCCTTCGATTGAAACCGGCTCTCGAATCCCCTCGAGCACCCGGCTCATGTAATCCACGATTCGATCCCTGCTCTCTACATGGCGCAGCAGGATGGCGAATTCATCGCCGCCCAGCCTGGCCGAGAAGACATCCGGATTCTCGACGCGCCCGATCGCTCTGGCTACATGCCGGAGGACATCGTCGCCGGCCATATGGCCGTACGTGTCATTAACCGCCTTGAATTTGTCCAGATCGAGCAGAACGAGCGCCAGCTGTTGTCCGTTTTTTGCGGCGCGGGCGATTTCATCGGTTATTTTCTCGTGATAATAGAAGCGGTTGTACAGACCCGTCAGCGGGTCGTGATAAGCGAGATGCACGAGCTGCGTCTGCACCTGCTTGAATTCCGTCACGTCGCGCACGCTGAGGCAGAGCAGCCGCTCCTTCTCGAACTCCATCAGCTCCACGTTATAGACGACGTAGATCCGTTCCCGGCGATGCGTTTGCCATACCGTCTCCTTTTCTTTCCTTGGCGCCTTATTCGAGAAAATCCCCATGAGCTCCCGATACTCACCATAATGCTCGACGTCAAACAACCCGGCAAGCGGCGTCTCCCTCAACTCTGGAGCCTCGCGGCCGACCAGTCGGCCCGCGGCTTCGTTGGCATCGTGAATGATGCCCCGTTCATCGATAATAAAGATGCCGTGCGGCGAATTGTGGAACACGACTTTGAACCGCATATGGTAGGCCGGCAAGAAGTTGTATTTCACCATGACGTACCGGATGCAAATCATTTCGAACAGGGGGCCGAAATCCTCGATATTCATGCCGTGCGGAACGAGGCGCAAATTCCGGAGCACATTGCTGAAGACGATCACCGCCAGCATGACCAGAATGCCGACGAGCAAAATGCGGATCTTCTTCCTCTCATCCTTCTCCTCCTTGCCCGCCCTCCGGGATGCAAGGTACAGCTCGATAAGAATGGCCAAAATGTAGGCGATCATAAGCAGGTTGACGACCTGACCGAGCCAGTTCGTAAAAAAAATGTTGCGTTCGATCGCATATGCGATCGGGTCTGGATACAGAACGTTGTTGTACAGCACCATGAGCACATACATCAGCGGCAAGGTGATCGGCACGACCCACCTTATCGCGCGGTACTTCCTCGCCACCCGGGTCGCTTTGGGCCGGAACGTCTCCATGTAGAACCAGAGATCGAGGCTGATCGTCAGCATGCTTAGCGGCATCTTCCATTGAATCAGGAGTACTTCTACCGCGGCCTGGGGAAGAACGGTCATGAAATAGTCGATGACGAAGCTGACAGTCGTGATGAACGCGATCGCCGCGGCGAGTCGATGGATCAGATTGCGGTCCCGGAACAGAATCTCGACGCCCAGGTAGAACGAGAAGAAGGCCGGCAGGAGGTACAAGAGAAAGAAGAAGACATAGTTGTTCATAGATGAGACCTCCAGTCTTGGGATAGTGGCAGCGGAGAGGAATGGGGTCCGGTAGGCCCTGCCAAAGATTGGGCCGCTGATCGTGTTAGCTTTTACTATTTTATCGGTATTATCCTCCAGTAGGTGAAGGGTGAAGAGAAGGGATAGTTCCCGTTAAACGAAAAAAGACCTCCGATGGCGATCTTCATCCGGCTCGAACGAGCCACTTTGGGTTAATCAATCGACGCGAGCTCCCGCTGACCTTCCATGTTTTTCAATGAGCTCATCAACAAAGGTCGGGATGCCGTTTGCTAACAAAGCCTTCCCCGTACCAGTCGATGACGTGCTTCAGCCCTTGTCGGATATCGAATTCGTCATCCGCGATAATCACGCTAAACATTACTTCTCGCCTCCGTCTGCTCATGATGTCTTGGAATATGGAGCGTAACCGTCGTACCATCGTCTGCCGTACTGTCCACCGTCAAGCCGTAGCCTTCCCCGTAATGCAGCACGATTCGGTCATGTACATTCTGAAGCCCGATAGCCCGACCTTCTTTACGATGCTTGCCCGTTCCCGAGAGTGAAGCGCAGATACGTTCCAGCTTCTCGCGATCGATCCCGATCCCATCATCGCGCACAACGATGAGTACTTGATCGGCTTCTTCCTGTACGCGGATCGAGATGACGCCCTTACCCTTTTTATTCTCTATCCCGTGCTTGATCGCGTTCTCTACGATCGGCTGTACGATCAGCTTCGGAATCTTGAGCGGCAGAAGGGATTCATCGACCTCCTGTTTCACCGTAATTTTATCGTGGAACCTCCCTTTCCGGTCCACGCACTTCCGGTTTTCCGCAACCTATACAAAAGGTCTTATACTCGTACATATGTATTCCGCTCCCCTCGCCCCTCCAGACGGAAAGGGCGCAATGTTGTTGGTCATAATCCGGTGATTTGCGATCAACGATTCATCGATGCAGCAGATCCTCGATGAATCTGCGGAAGTAGGAAGCAGTATTCATCGCCTCGCTGAATCACAGTCCGAAACATAATAAAAGGGTTATCCGAATCATCATCGATAATCGGACAGCCCTTCTTTTGTTCAACCTCAATTACTCTCACTCAACTTTATTATGGAAGCACAATCTGTACGATACGCTCACCTGCTCGTAATTCGCGTGAATAAAGGCGGCCAGCTCCTGATCATGGTCGTGAAAGCCTGCTCCATCTTTTCAGTGACCGTTCCCGGCAGCGTAGTGCCTTCAGTCAAGCCGCCTTTTTCAACTTCATGCCAACCCACGCTTTACAGTTGGAAACGTCTCAGCTCCGACTGCATATCCGCTGCAATGCTGCGCAGTGCCTTCACCTTGCCTGCCGCTTCCTCGAACGCGCTCTGCTGCGTCACGGTCGAAGCTGTAATCTCTTCGCTGCCCGCCGCCGACTGCTCGGTAATTGCGCTAATGCTTGTCATCGCCTCCTGCACTTCCGCACATGTCCGCCGCGAAGCTTCCATATCCCCCGACATCCTGCCCAGTTGCTCTGCGATCTGCTGCACCTTCTCGCGGATGTGGGCAAACGCTTCATGCGTCTTCTCCGCAGCCGCCTCTTGTACCCGGAACTGCTCCATGCTCTCCATCACGGACGAGCGAACATTCCCCATCGAAGCCGTAATTGCGTTAACCGCGCTGAAAATCTGTTTTACCGCTTGCGTCGATTGATCCGCAAGCTTCTTGACTTCGAATGCCACGACGGCAAAGCCTTTACCGGCTTCGCCCGCACGCGCTGCCTCAATCGATGCATTCAGCGACAGCATGGTCGTCTGTTTAGCAATGTCGGACACGGTGCCCGCCATCTTCGAGATCTCTTCTGTGCTGGACGCAAGCTCCCGCACCGTTCGCTCTACGGCCGTCATCGCTTCACGGTTACCCGTTACGATCCGAAGCTGCTCATCCATCATATCTCCGCCCTGCTGAATCGCCTCCACAGCTTCCTCGCTGCGCCGCTCGGAGGTATGCATCATCGTAAGATTGGATGAGAACTTGTGCTCCATGTCGTCGACCAATACTACGGTCGTCGTTACATCCTCGGCAATGCGCTGGCTGCCGATGGCCAGCTCCTCTGTGGACGTGGCCACTTGGGAGACAACTTCCTTCATATTCCCATTATGGTCGTCGATATCTTTGGCCATCTGTTCGACGCGCTCACCGGCTTCCTCTACCGATTGGATAATGCCGCGAATGTTCCGGACCATGATCTGGAATGCGCCACTTAGCTCTTCGATCTCGTCTCGGCCCTTGGCGGGGGACACCGTAATCGCCAAATTCCCCTGCGCCATCTGCTGCGCGGCTTCGTTCAAACTCCGGATGCGCCGCACCAGCTTTCGGGCTGTCCATGCATTATAAGCGCCGACAGCGACGAGGAGCAGTACAGCTCCCGCAAGCGCCAGCTGCCAGGTGAGCCGGATATTGTTAGCCAGCTCAGCCGTGTATTGATCGTACTTCGCTTTAGCGAGCAGATCGAGCATGTAGACGTCATTTTGAATCCCCAGTGTACGGAGCGACTGCCGCTTAGCCTCCGGACTAAGCTTCTCGTTCATTGCCTTCTCGGCGGCCGAAGACAGCTCCTCGCTCTTCTTTGCAACGGTTGCGAGCAGCTTCTGCTGCTCCACATCTTGAATGCTGGTCTGCAGCTTCTTGATCGTCGCCTTCGTCGCTTCCAAAACGGTGGACACATCGGTCTTGTTGCTATCCGTCATCGAGAAAGAAAAATTGCCGAGCGCTTGGCTAGTTTGAATGAATTCGCTTTTCAGATCCTGGATCGTAAGCATGGCCGGCACGAGGTCCTTATTTTGCGCGTTCATATTCAACAACTGCACGATAATATAAGCGACCAGCGCCAGTGAAGCGAGCAGAGAGAGCAGCGCGTTGGTGAGTAGTTTGCCTTGAAGTTTCATGAGTGCTCCTTTCTTATCCCGTCTAAGGAATTTGGACGGTGATTTCGCCCGAAACCAGTTTTTGCTTTAGCTCGTCCAACTGCTTCTGCTCGTGCTGCATAAGGCTTATGACCCGGATGGGAGCAAGTCCCACTCCATTGTCCATCAGACCGAATACCATATGCTGCTCGGCAAATTTCCCGCCGTTTTTTTCGAAGTCTATCACTGCTTTGTAGACAGCAACGTCGACATTCTTCATCATGGAGCTGATGACCGCTTTTTCTGCGACAAAATATTGGTCAGAATCGACGCCGATTGCATAAGCGCCGTGCCTGACTGCTTCCTGCAGCGCGCCGACGCCAGTGAAGCCGGCCGCCGTATAAATGACGTCAGCCCCTTCGCCGATCATCTGCTTGGCTATGCTCGCCCCCAGATCGGCCTTTCCGAAATCCCCTGCATACTTGACGTCAACGGCCATGTCCGGATCGACCATCTTCACACCCTGCTCAAAGCCGGCTTGGAATTTATGGATAACGGGTGCATCCACTCCGCCGATGAAGCCGACGTGATTCGTTCGGCTTGCCATCGCAGCCAAAGCGCCGGCCAGAAAGCTGCCCTCTTCCTCTTTGAAAGTGATCGAAGCGATATTCGGCAAATCCGAGGTTTCGTCAATCAGCAGAAACTGCTGATCGGGATGCTGCTTCGCCGACTTCTCCATGCTGTCCTTCACCATAAAGCCCAGACCGACAATCAGGTCACAATTTTCTTGCGCGAGCTCCTCGAAGCCGTCATCGTACGTCTTGTCCTTCGAGATTTCTTTATAATCGAAAATAATGCCGTTCTCGTCACGCGCCTTCATCAGCCCGCGGAAGGCAGCATCGCTGAAAGATTGGTCCCCAAGACCTACGTCCGACAGCATGATGCCGATTTTCGTTTTGTCCGATAATGGCGATGCCTGCTCGGTTCCGCAGCCGCTGATCAGCGCGGCGGTTACGAGAAGGATGAGACCGATTATCCATTTCTTTCTGCCTTGAAAATGCAACCTCTCCACCTCTTCTGTGTATGGTTCTATACTCCTAGGTCTATTTATCGGCAAAACGGCCATTAAAATATAGTTGTATGATTTGGTAAATTGTAAAAATAACTAAAAACAACTAATACAAAGCGGAACATCCATTCTATCCCAACACTAAAGAAAAAGGTCAGATTTTCAGAAACCATGAGACTATCCTTAACCAATGGTTGGTGACAGGCAATATAGTTGTTTAATGACATGGGCAGCTGGATCATCAAATGCCGCCAAAAAAGGGCACCGTATTGGGTGCCCTTCGTAGTTCGGATTTACTTATGCCTTTTTTACAAATTCAGATTTTAACTTCATCGCTCCAAAACCATCAATCTTGCAATCGATATTATGATCGCCTTCCACAAGACGGATACTTTTCACCTTTGTGCCCACTTTCAGAACAGATGAGCTGCCTTTGACTTTCAGATCCTTAATGATGGTTACGGCATCGCCATCGTTTAATACATTGCCATTGGCATCTTTAATCGTCTTCTGCGCCTCGCTCGCCTCGATATTCGATTGTGCTGACCACTCATGACTGCAACTAGGACAAATATATAATCCTCTATCTTCATACGTGTAATCCGAGTTACATTGAGGACAACTTGGGTAATTCTCCATCACGCATTCCCTCTCTTTCCTATTCTGCACAAAATCCAAATATTCAAAGATTCAAATATAAATGCATTATAAGACAGATCCCTCTAAATCACAATTCATGCACCTTGTCCTTTACAGATGATTGATGTGAAATGTGCTATCATATTCATATATTCAAAAGTTCAGGAGTTAAGGAGTATGGGCCATGAATCAGAATCAAACGATACAACAGTTCAAAGCCGACTTTTTTAAAGCATTGGCTCACCCGATGAGAATTCGAATACTTGAAGTTCTATCTGAAGGCGACAAAAACGTCAACGAATTGCAAACCATCTTGGGCTCAGAGGGCTCTGCCGTATCTCAGCAGCTGTCCGTGCTTCGGAATAAGAACGTGGTGAGCACCATAAAAGAGGGGACATCCGTGATTTATTCCTTAAGAGATCCGCTGATTAAAGACCTGCTGGTCGTTGCGAAGCAGATCTTCGATAATCATCTCGTCAACGCGATTTCATTGCTTGAGGTCATTCGCAATGAGCCATAACCGGCAAAACAAGGGCATCCATGAGCATTTTCAAGGTGCACCTTGTTTTCTTTGTTTTCCGCCGCATTTTTGGAGAAACCTCATCTTTTTTTACGTTTGACTTCTTAAGCCCACGGGAGTACATTTCTTATATATTCAAATAATCAAATATATAATAATAGAAGGTGCTCGAATGAAGTGGACGGGAAGATATGAGCAATATGATGCAGCGGCCTTCCGCAAGGATCTAATTTCCGGGCTAATTGTAGGTATTATCGCCATTCCGCTGGGGATGGCATTTGCTATTGCCTCTGGGGTAAAGCCTGAGTACGGCATCTATACCACCATCATTGCCGGTATATTGATTTCCTTGCTCGGCGGCTCCAAATTCCAAATTGGCGGTCCGACCGGTGCCTTTATTCCCATTCTTTTCGCCATCGTCTTACAGTATGGGTATGAGAACTTACTCATCGCCGGGTTTTTAGCTGGCATAATTCTTGTCCTCATGGGCGTATTCAAGCTTGGTGTATTAATCAAATTTATCCCGCGTCCCGTCACGACCGGATTTACGGCCGGGATCGCCGTTATCATATTCAGCGGTCAAATCGTTAATTTCCTCGGACTTACCGGGACCAAGAAGCATGAAAATTTTCTGCCTAACATGAACGAAATCCTGTCTCATCTGGCATCTCTTAATGGCTACAGCGTGTTAACGGCGGCCATTTGTTTAGCGGCCATCTTGATTTCACCGCGGTTTCTGCCTAAGATTCCCGGTTCATTGGTTGGACTTGTCTTATCCAGCGTTATCGCAGCCTTGTTCTTCAAAGGGCACGTCACGACAATCGGCTCTTCATTCGGCGTAATTCCGAGTACACTGCCCCATTTTCACTTCCCCACGATCACCTGGGATCGCGTGGGCACATTAATTCAGCCCGCGCTTGCCATTGCGCTGTTAGGGGGAATAGAGTCCCTATTATCGGCAGTCGTGGCCGATGGTATGACCGGTACTCGCCATAACAGCAATCGTGAGCTTATCGGGCAGGGCATCGCGAACATGGTCACGCCCCTATTCGGAGGCATTCCTGCGACTGGAGCCATTGCGCGAACAGCGACCAATATTAAGAATGGAGCGGTGTCGCCTTTCTCCGGCATCATACACGGCATTGTCGTTTTTCTTGTTCTGATTTTATTTGCTCCCTATGCGTCTGATATTCCGCTTGCAAGTATGGCCCCAATCCTAATGATGGTTGCGTGGAATATGAGTGAACGCAAGGAATTCGCCCATATCTTGCAATCGAGAACAAGCGATTCCTTGGTGCTGCTCATCACCTTTTTGCTCACCGTGCTCACAAATTTAACGACAGCCGTTGAAGTCGGCTTAGTCTTATCTATTCTTCTGTTCGTCAAGCGAATCAGTGAGCAATTGAAGGTGGTCAAGGTTCTGCCCGACTCGGCGCACAAATCCAATAAGGTGAAAGCATATATGGTCAGTGAGCATCATGACTGTCCCCAGTTCAACATATTCACCCTTGAGGGACCGCTGTTCTTTGGTACCGCCAGTAAGTTTGAACGATCCGTCATGGACATGACGCCTCAGAAGCCTAACATTCTTCTATTACGCATGTCGAAAGTACCCTATATGGATACAACAGGCGAGGCCCGACTCGTGCAATTGATCAAAGAAATGGAGAAATCAGGCGGGGTGGTCCTGATCTCGGGCATTCAGCGGCAGCCTATGGACATAGCGAAGTCAACAGGTTTGTACTCCCTTATCCGAGAAGACCGTTTCTTTGCGCATACAGGCGAGGCGATAAATCACGCACTAACGCTAATGAGCCCAGCCAAATGCAGGGGCTGCACACACGCCGCATTCCGGGAATGTGAGTCGAAGTCGAACTTCGCCGCTAATGAAAAGGTATCCTTGTAACACGGGCATAATTCACATGGCTTGTAACGGAACAAGCCAGATAGCCACACCTGCTGTTGCGGCCAACCTATGTAACCGCTTACCACAATGTAATAAAACTGTAATAATCTCTTCATGTTTCTTTCATCTAAACCCGCTATAATGTACTCATGACCCCCCTTTATTATATATTCTCTCTTGCAGCCTGCGGATTTTTGCCGCAGGCTCCTTTTTTTGTGTAAGATTTCGGAGGCAAAATAAAAAACGCGGCGCTCGCCGCGTTTTCTTACAAACCTTCGTTTTGTAACATTTCTCTCGAATCGTTACGACTATTCGCACCAACCTTACAATCCCCGTGCCGCCTCCGCGAACTGCTTCGCCCGCGCCGTCAGCAGATCGAACTTGCCTTCGCGCGCCCACGTCAGGTTGACGAGCTTGCTGCCCATGCCGACCGCGCAGGCGCCGGCCTTGAAATAGTGCGCGATGTTATCCAGGTCGACGCCGCCGGTCGCGATCATCGGAATCCGGTCCAGCGGCGCGCGAATCTCGGCTAGGTATTTGACGCCGAGCGACGCCATCGGGAAGATCTTCACCGCTTCGGCGCCGGCTTTCCACGCACGTACGACCTCCGTTGGCGTCATACAGCCTGGCCAGACGGGCACGCCCTGCTCGTTGCCATAGACGACGACGGATTCATCCAGGTTCGGCGAGATCAAATACTGCGCGCCGGCCGCGACCGCTTCCTTCGCCATGTCCAGATCGAGCACCGTGCCCGCGCCGATCCCCGCCTCGGCGCCGAACTTCTCCCGCCAGCGGCTAATCATGCCGAGCGCCCCGTCGGTATTCAATGTAATCTCCATCATGCGGATTCCGCCATCAATCAAGGCGCGCGCGGCATCATCCGCATAACGATCCTCAACGCCGCGGAATATCGCCACGATCCGCTCGCGCTGCAATCTCTCCAGCATATCGCTCATCGCAATCAGCTCCCCATCTTTGCACTTGCTATCGCGTGCTTTACTCTTGGTGTAGAACGCTCAGCTGGCTGGTTGCAGCGATTAGCTTAAGTCTGCCGATCTTCTTATTGCCATACTTCTTATTCTCATTCCACTCGCATCAGCCAAACTAGCAAGCTAGCGAATCGTTCGCGCTTCAACGCCGGTCGTCCTCGGCTCCCGTCAACGTGCCGCCGCAATCTCCCAATAGTCGCGAAGAATGCGCAGGAACACGTTCGGGAACGCCAGCTCCTCCATGTCGGCTTGGCCGATCCACCGGTAGTTCGCCGGCAGCGCGGCGCTCTCCGTCACTGGCTCTCCCGCGGTCGCGGCGGTCTCAACGGTCGCGGCTGTATACGCCTCTCCGCCTTCCGCCACCTTGAACCGCATCGCAGCTTCCGCAGCAGCCTGTGCCTCGGCCTCCTCCAGCACGAAACCGAATGCCGCCTTATACACCTGCACATCCCACACGATATGGCTGAACACGTGCTCGGCTTCGCCCCACCAGCCGACCGGGCGCACCAGCACGCGGTCTTCCGCCGCCAGCTGCCGGCACAGCGCGTCCATCTGCGCTTCTTTCCCGGCAGCTGTGCCAAGCGCTAACCCGCTTCCGCCGATTGCCTGCGCATCCGCATCGGTCGCCCCAAGCGCAAGCTGGTCCGCCTTCGCTCGCGCGCCGCGCGCAGGCTTCTTCTTCGGCTCCGCGCCTTCGGCCAGCACATGCGGCAGCTCCCACATGCGGGCAAGCAGCCCGCTTTCCGGACGCTGGCGGACGAGCAGCTTGCCCGCGTGCTCGCCGGTGCCAACGATCAGCGCGGCGAGGCGCGTCTCCGGACGCGGCGGCTTCGCCTTCGTCTTGATCGGCAGGATGTGCTCCTTGCCTTCTGCCCGTCCTTCGCAGTAGGCCATAACCGGACAGGTCAGGCAGCCCGGCGACTTCGGCGTGCAGACGAGCGCGCCCAGCTCCATGAGCGCTTGGTTGAAATCTCCCGCCGCGCCTTCGGGAATGAGCGATGCGGCCAGCTTCTCGATGCCGATGCGCGTCGACGGCTTGGCAATGTCGTCCTCGAGGCAGAAGTAGCGCGACAGCACCCGCATGACATTGCCGTCGACGGCCGGCTCCGGCCGGTTGAACGCGATGCTCATGATCGCGCCCGTCGTATACGGTCCGACGCCGCGCAGCGCCGAGACCATCTCCTTATCGTCAGGCACGATGCCGCCGTGACGCTCCGCGACTTCGCGCGCGCCGGCCTGCAAGTTCCGCGCCCGGGAGTAGTAGCCCAAGCCTTCCCATAGCTTGAGCACTTCCTCTTCCGGCGCTTCGGCGAGCGCGTTAATCGTCGGGAATTTCGCCATGAACCGCTCGTAGTACGGGATGACCGTATCCACCCGCGTCTGCTGCAGCATGACCTCGGATACCCAGATCCGGTAAGGATCCCGGTTGATCCGCCACGGCAAGACGCGCTTGTTCGCGCGGTACCAATCCAGCAGCTCGCGGCTGAAATATCCCTTCGCTTCCGTATTCGCGGCTGCCAGCTCGCTTACGCTTGCACGCGCCCGATCGCCTTCACCCGCTGCTCCCCGCGCGGCCTGCTCATCGCGCCCCAAGGCCGCACCTTCAGGCGTCTGGCCGAGTACCGCGGTCCGGTTCGGCGCCGCCTTGTCCGCGCTCGCTTCTGCCGTCTTCCTCCGCTCCGTCATCCCTACACCTCGCTCTTCTCATCCTCGTCGTGCCTGCCCCGCTGCTGCTGCGAGATCTGCCGGTAACGGCTTGGCGTCAGCCCATAATGCTGGCGGAACAAGCGGGAGAGGTAATGATTCTGCATCCCGACCGCTCGCGCCACCTCCGCCACGCGCACGTCCGTATCCTGAAGCAGCCGACGCGCCTCCTCCAGTCTGCGGTTGTTGACGTACTGGATTGGCGAGCAGCCGGTAACGGACTTGAAATACCCGATGAAATAATTCGGATGCAGAAACGCTAGTTTGGCCAAATCATACACGCCGATGTTCGATGCCAAATGACTATCGATGTACGCGAGCACCGGCTCCAGCTTCCCCATCAGCTCATGATCGTGCATGGGCGTGTTTTGGCAGAAGTCGCATACCTCCAGATAGGCCGCCACCAAATCGAGGAACGCCGCGCGCACGCGCAGCTCCCTGGTGAACAGATCCGATCCGAATGCTTGCACAAGCCGGGCGAAGTCCTGCTCGGCCACCGTTTGTACGAACGGCGCCACCGCCACCGGGAATTCGTCCAGCGGCAGCGTGCCCGCCGACGGGCGAAAGTGACACCAGTACACCTCCACCGGCTCCGGGTTGTCGTTGCCGAACTGCTGCGATGCGCCCGCCGGGAGCATATACATATATCCAGGCTCGAGCGTATACGCTACGCCGTCCAGAATCAGCCATCCCATTCCGCTTCGCACATACCAGAGTCGATAGTAGTCCGGCGTGTCCTCGCGGTGGAACCCGGTATTCAGCTGCGAAATAGTAGCCATAGACACATCAGCTTGAAAGCGGTGAAAATTATTTTGTAATATGGTCTTATAGGTAGAATTCATGTAAACTCCCACTATCTCGAAATCTATATACCAACTACTATTATAAGCCGTATCGGATAAAAAGGACATGTTACTAATTGGCACTGTGTTGATTGACTGCCAACTGAAAGGAGCACGTACATGATTTATCGCAAGTATTCATTCCGCATTCGTCCACACGCCCCCGCAGTCGTCCGACTGACCCTGACCGCAATGGCCGCCGCGGCGCTGCTGCTCACGTCCGGCTGCGGCGGCGGATCCAGCGGACAAGACGGCCCCTCTTCCGCCGAACTCAGCGGTCCGGCCGAGACCCTCACCCTCTACCGGAACAACTGCGTCAACTGTCATGGGGCCGAACTGCAAGGCCGCATGGGCGCCGTCACGAATTTGGCCGAAGTCGGCAGCCGTCTGAGCGAAGCTGAGATCCAAGCGCAGATCAAGGCCGGATCCGGCGCGATGCCCGCGTTCGCCGAGCGTCTGAGCGAAGAGGAGATCAAGGCGCTCGCATCGTGGCTTGCCGGGCACAAGTAGTGGCACGGCGCCGCGCCGCCCGATCGTCAAGACGCGCAAATAAAGAGGATCCGCCACCCGCCTTACCGTACGATCGACGGCAAGCTGCGCGGGGCAGATCCTCTGTTGGTGTCCAGTCCGAATTATCGATAATCATCACGACGCTTCGCGCTGCGCCCGTCTTTCGGCAGTCCCGAGGTCAGCGGTCCGGAATACGTCCAACGACAGGCTCCCATCTGAGGGTGCATCGGGAACCGGTCCCCCTGCAAGAGCGGAAGCTTGCTCCCCCATACATTCGTGTACATGCCGTCGTAAGCGACCTCCTGACCACTGATGAATGTCCACTTCGCCCGGGACTCTTGAATCGTCAAAACATTAGGCACTTGTGCCATCTCCTCTCCCTGATTGCGTACATAACGGTGTATTCACATTATGAGCGTTTGGTGACAAAACCAAACCAGAAAGTGCGTGGGCACACGCCTATTTTACCGACTCTTTAACCTCTTCGACAACGATGAAGGCCGAAGCGAACGGCTGCTCGTGCGTAATCGTCACGTGAATGCGCGTCCGCGAAGCGTCTCTGCCCAGCCGGCTCCACGCCGCTGCGCTTAACGCCGCGCCCGGCTTGCCCGATGCGTCCCTACCGATCTCCATATCCTGGAACGAGAGTTCCTTGCCGATGCCGCACCCGAACGCCTTCGACAACGCTTCCTTCGCTGCGAACCTCCCTGCCGCGTATTCGGCTCGGCGTAAGCCCCCGAGTCCCGCGATCGTCTCACGTTCACCCGGCGTCAAGATACGCCGCAGGAACTTCTCGCCGATCTCCCCGTCCAGGATGGACGCGATTCGCGTCAGCGACGCCATATCATGTCCGATGCCGATGATCATGCTCGTCCGCCTCCTTAAGCCGCGCGTTTACGCAAAAAGAGGGAAGCCCCGGCCAACTGTCCGGTCGTCTTCCCTCTCGCCGCTCCCGGT
Organism: Paenibacillus aurantiacus; assembly: GCF_042431225.1. Taxonomy (NCBI): domain Bacteria; kingdom Bacillati; phylum Bacillota; class Bacilli; order Caryophanales; family Paenibacillaceae; genus Paenibacillus; species Paenibacillus aurantiacus. The sequence continues at coordinate 297,811 of NZ_JBHMDO010000003.1, forward strand.
TAGATGCCCGGGATCGGTTCGCGCTTGTGCGCGGTCTTCACATATTGCTTCTCCAGCTTCTCGCGGGCCGCATCGCCCACTGCCTTGCCTTCGAGGTACGCGCTGTTCTCGTCGTACGTAATGCCAAGCTCCGCTTCGTCCGTCTGTCCTTCCCAAAGACCGGCAGTCGGCGCTTTGTCGAGGATGCTCTGCGGCACGCCCAGACGGGCAGCCAGCTGACGGACTTGACGCTTGTTCAGCGTACTGAGCGGCGTAATGTCGACCGCGCCGTCGCCCCACTTCGTGTAGAAGCCCGTAATGGCTTCCGACGCGTGGTCGGTGCCGACGACGAGCAGGTTAAGCTCGAACGCCAGCGCATACTGCGTCACCATCCGCGTGCGGGCTTTGACATTGCCTTTGCCGCCGCGGCTGATATGACGGGAGATACCGATCGACTTCAGGCTGTGTTCCACTTCCAGCGCGATCTCGTCGACCGCCTCCTGGATGTTGGTCTCGACCTTGTGCGTCAGCTTGAACGCTTCGGCGACCGCGTAGCTATCGGAGATATCGACCTGCTCGCCATAGGGTTGGAACACGCCGAGCGTAATGTACGCTTGGCCGGTCTCTGCGGAGAGCTCGTCGGTCGCTTGTTTGCATAGGCCCGTCGCCACCGCGCTATCGATCCCGCCGCTGATTGCAATCAAGAGGCCGGTCGTGCCCGATTTGCGGACGTATTCCTTCAAGAAGTCGACGCGTTTGCGAATCTCCTGGTCCACATCGATCTCGGGCTTCACGCCGAGACGTTCAATAATCTCCTGCTGCATGCTCATCCCAGGTCACCTCTTAACGGCAGAAACGGTCGAACGCAGACGTCAGATCTGCAGCGATGTCGGCGGCCGAACGGTTCTCGATTTGATGGCGTTCGATAAAGTGAACGAGTTCGCCGTCTTTCATGAGCGCGATCGAAGGGGACGAAGGCGGGTATGGAGCGAAATATTCGCGCGCCTTAGCCGTCGCTTCCTTATCTTGACCGGCGAAGACGGTGTACAAGTGATCCGGCGTAATATCGTGCTGCAGCGCTTGCGCCACGCCCGGACGGCATTGGCCGGCCGCGCAGCCGCATACGGAGTTGACGACGACAAGAGCGGTTCCCTTGGCATCCGGCAGCTTCGCCTCTACGTCCTCGGGCGTCCGCAGCTCCTCGATACCAAGACGCGTCAGATCGTCTCTCATTGGTTGCACCATATCCAGCATATATCTTTCGAACGACATTGACATTCGTTACCACTCCTTATCACTAACGTTTATTACCCATTATACCGCCCGTCTAAAATGAAAGCAAAGAAAAAGCAACCGGCGCGCATCGCTCCGATTGCTTGATGATTGCGCCGATAGCGCGGCGTCATTCCGCCCTGTCCGGCTCGTCCGCTTCCGCGGCGGCATAGCTCGTATTTTTGTCCGGGTGCATGAATATGCCGGCAGCCGGCGCGATGCCCCGCTCGAAATAATCCCGGTTCTCGTCTGTCAGAAATCCGATGTCCTTGTAAGGATGCACCCACTCGTCGCCAGCCATGATGGCCGGGTCGGTGTCTTCCGTCCAGTTCGAGAGCGGCGAGTTCGCCGATTCGTACTCATGATCGCCGATGACGACGCCGTGCGAATTCGTATACGGCGCGCGTGGCCCGCGCCCCTCGCTCAACTCGGGAAGGAAATTGATTTCGAACGGGTCCAGCGCCGGATCATCGGCACTGACAAGCGGCGCCTTGTCCGCTGCGCCTGCCGTCATGTCAACCGACTTCGGCGTGCGATCGTTCGTCATGCCGATCCCGCCTTATTCCGCGGGCCGGTTCGGACCGTCCAGCTTTTTGTCAAAGCCTTCTTGCTCCGGCTGTTTCTGGCCGCGCTGCGATGCCGCGCTGTTCGCGCTTTGCGGCGCGCGGGACTTGTCATTGTTTGCCATGATGGTTGGCACCCCCTTCCAACGGCTATTATGCGCGCCGCAAAGGGGAACTATCCGCCGGCGGTACGATCGAAGCGCACGGTGAACGTCGTGCCGACGCCCGGCTCGGATTCGACCCGGATCGTGCCGCCATGACGCTCGGCGATGCCCAGGCACATCGCAAGCCCCAAGCCCGTCCCTTGCGTCTTGGTTGTGAAGAACGGCTCGAACAGCCGCTCCAGCCGATCAGGCGGGATGCCGTGCCCCTCGTCGGCCACCTGCAGCTCGATATCGGCCGCGGTGACGAGCGTGCGGATCCGAAGCGTCCCCTTCTGCTGCTCCATCGCCTCCATGCCGTTGCGGCACAAATTGAGGATGAGCTGCTTGATTTCCTTCGCGTTCAGCATCAACAGCGGCATCTCGCCGGCCAGCTCCAGCTCGACCTGCAGCCCTCTCATGTTGGCATCGGCCATCAGCAGCGGCAGCAGCTCGGCGACAAGTTCATGCAGCGACACGGGGGCCCGCTCGCTAAGCCGGGTTTGAGCCATCGAGAGAAAGTCGTTGATGATGCCGTTCGCCCGGTCCAGCTCGTCCATCACGATGCGGAAGTAGTCCCGCTGATTCTCCGGACTGCGCTCCCGCATCAATTGAATGAAGCCGCGGATGACCGCCATCGGATTGCGGATTTCGTGGGTGATGCTCGCCGCCATTTGGCCGACCAGGCTGAGCCGCTCCATTCGCTCCGCCTCGCCCTGCAGCAGACGAAGCTCCGTTACGTCTTGGGCGAGCACAGCCGCGCCGATGACATCGCCGCGGGGATCGCGAATGCTGATACCCGTGCACGCGTAAATCTTGCTCTGCTCCCGCGCGTATTCCGTTGCCCCCGCACGCCCGGCCAGCGACTGTTCCAGCAGCTTGGTCAGCACCGGGCCCGATGCATAACTGCCAAGCGCCGCGAAAGGCTTGCCGAGCAGCTCGCCGTCCGTCTCCCGCGCCTGAAGCATCTTCCTCGCCCGCTCGTTCAGATGGGAGATCATCCCGCTTCGTTCCGCGAAAATAACGCCGAATGGATGCTCCTCGACGAACTGTTTCAACTTCTGCGACTCGATGCGGTACTGCGCCATCCATTGCGACAAGTTCTCGTGCAGCTGCAACCGCTCCATGTAATTCTCGATTAAGTAGACGATCATCGATGCGGTTGCGTAATAGAGGAAGATATACGTCCATCCATGCGGAGCTGCAAGCGATGGGAATGACAGTCCCGATGCATCCGGGTACAACGTGAATACCGTCAGATGCACGACGATCACCCCCGTCATTAAGGCGGCGAGGATGAGCTGCTTGCCGCGCCTGCTTTTGTTCCTGAAAGCCGGTCCGCTCCAGTAGAACAACAACGGCATGACGAGCGCCGCCGAGCCCGCCAGTTCCATCAGCGACCAGGCGGCTAGCCCGTCGTGAAGCAGCCTTGCGCCCGCAAATACAGAACCGAGAACCGTCATCGCGCCAAGACCGCCGTATAGGGAGCCGATAAACAGGGGGATGAACGGAAAACCCATATCCAGCCGATTCTCCGCCGTACAGACGACGAAACCGACGAGTAGGGAGCAAATCGAGAACATTGCCAGGTAGAATGGTTTGCTTCTTCGCAAAGCTGTCCGGTCGTGCCAGATTTGAAAAGCGAAGTAGGGCACCGAGGCCGCGATCATTTGCAATAGGGTTTGCTTCCACACGTTAGATCAGGTCTCCCCCTCAGAAACGTTCAATATGGCCCTTTACGTGTCTTGCGTATTGCGGTCGATCCATCGCTGGATTTCGTGCCGCAGCCTTCCCCGGCGCATGTAGGCGACTGTCGTGGACTTGGCGGGCGCGCCCTCGGGAGAGGAGAAGAATACTTTGCCCTGCTCATGATCGTATCGGACGACTTTGCGCTTGTTGACGAGGTTAATCCGGTCGAGCTTGTGGAATCCGCAAGATTGAAGATGCTTGACATACGTTGTAAGCGAGGGGGCCAGAGGATAGTAACTGTCGGTCAACGTATGGAAAACGAGCGCGCCGTTCGCGGATTCGATATACAGAATATCGGCCGCTTCCAGCAGAACGACCGGGGATTCGTTGTTCCGGTCGCGCGTTACGGGGATGATCATTAGCCTGCACTCCATGCATATTGGCGGTTGGTCTTTGGCGCTATACAAGCGCCGTTTCTCCATGCCCCTACTATACAACCTATCGGCATACAAATAAATACAATTATTCAAGTTTAAGAAGAGTGGACGCTAGCGAATCCGGATAGTATGATGAGTAGGATTTCTAACGAGCAGGTGAGCAAATTGAACTATGACGTAATCATCATCGGAGGCGGTTCCGCCGGGCTGATGGCCGCCGTATCGGCGGGCAGCCGGGGCGCCCGCGTCCTGCTGCTGGACAAAGGGGACAAGCTGGGGCGCAAGCTCGGCATCTCCGGCGGAGGCAGATGCAACGTGACGAACAATAAAGAGCTGGACGAGCTGATCCGCCATCTTCCCGGCAACGGGAAGTTTCTATACAGCGCGCTGAACGCCTTCGGCAATAAGGATATTATCGCGTTCTTCGAGAGTCTGGGCATTGCGCTCAAGGAAGAAGACAACGGACGGATGTTCCCTGTCTCCGACCGGGCGAAGACCGTCGTCGACGCGCTGGTCGGACAGGTACGCAAGCTCGGCGTGCAGATTAAGGTCAACGCCCCCGTGAAGGAAGTGCTCTATCATGGCGGGGAAGTCCGCGGCGTTCGGCTGAAGAACGGCGAGACGATCTCAAGCACCGCCGTCATCGTCGCCTCCGGCGGCAAGTCGGTTCCCCATACAGGTTCGACCGGCGACGGCTACGCTTGGGCCGAGCAAGCCGGCCATACGATTACGGAGCTGTTCCCGACGGAAGTGCCGATTACCTCGAACGAGCCGTTCATCCAGACGAAAGAGCTGCAAGGGCTGTCGCTGCGGGATATCGGGCTCTCCGTCTGGAATCCGAAGGGCAAGCGGATCATCGAGCACCGCGGCGATATGATTTTCACCCACTTCGGCCTCTCCGGGCCGACGGCGCTGCGCTGCAGCCAGTTCGTCGTCAAGGCGCTGAAGCAGTTCGGCACCGGCAACGTCAAGATGACGATTGATCTGCTGCCGGACAAGAGCGCGGACGAGATCTACAAGGAGACGCTGACGCTTGCGCAAGCGGAATCGAAGAAAGCCGTGAAGAACGTCCTCAAGAACTATTTGCCCGAGCGGCTCGTGCCGCTGCTGCTTGCGCAGGCTGGCTTGGACGAGCAGGTCACGTATGATAATATCCCGAAGCAGCTGTGGATGGAGCTGGCCAAATTGGCGAAGGCGTTCCCGCTCCGCGCCTACGGCACGCTATCCATCGAAGATGCGTTCGTAACCGGCGGCGGCGTGAATCTGAAGGAGATCGACCCGAAGACGATGGGCTCCAAGCTGGTGAGAGGACTGTACTTCTGCGGTGAAATTCTCGATATTCACGGGTACACCGGCGGGTATAACATTACCGCCGCGTTCTCGTCCGGTTACGCGGCGGGACTGAGCGCGGCGCGGCTCCGCGAATAGCCATCAAGGCAGCTGCACAAGCGTTGTCCATAGGGATTACATATCGTATAGTAATCCAAATGGAAGGGAGCCCTGCCTGAATGTCCTGCAACCATCATCATTGCAACCCGGTATGTCCGACCGAAACGGTATTCGACCCGCCGATCCGCGTCGTTCGCGACTTCTTCCACCCGCAGCGCGTCCAAGTCGTGCAGATCGTGGAGGTCGTTAACCGCCATCATTGCGTGCCGGTATTCGAGAAAGTCGTCCAAGTCGTCGAGCGTGAAGAGGACTGTACGCACCACGGTCATCACCATGGCCATCACGATGGTCGCGGCCACGCGAACATCGCCGGCGACAAATCCAGCGCGAATCCCAAATCCAAAGGCCGCCGCGCGGCCAAGCGGAAATAACCCCATAAGCAGCAGCAAACCCCCGGAAGGCGTCAGCCTTGCCGGGGGTTTGCGTATTAGCCCGCTCGCTCAGGTATGTACGTCTCCGGAGAAATGGTCGTACGTTCCGGCATCGGGCGTGAATATGTCCGGATCGACGGCATCCTCGTCATGGTTGCGAAGTCCCATCTCCGCCTCCTCGCGGGCGATCAGATCCTCATTGACGATATGCGCCGGAATCGTAATCGCGTCGAGGCTGTAGGCGCTCGCCGTGATGGCGTTCTCGTCCAACCTCGTTTGGCCGCTCATGACGCCTCCGTGCGACTGCGCGATCTCGAGCGCGGACGTCAGGTCGCTCCCATGCAGGTGGATGTGGACCTCTGTTCCTCCGCGCACGTCCGGTTCGTAGCCAAGCTCCATCAACGTATCGGCCGCAAGCGCGGCCATCGCCTCGTCGGGGAATTGAAACAGCAAAGCAGTATCATGTTGCATGCGAGCTTGACTCCTTTCCGCGTGGGGTATCTCTTGCCCTTATTCCATCTTCCTTAATGTACCCGCGCGCCGCCAAACCCATGCATGCCGTGGGTGACGCTCGAGGACGCTCAACTGTTCCGCATCGCGCGCAGCTGCCCGAAGGCAGCGGTCAGATTATTGACGAGCCAGATATAGATCGCCGAGAAGAGAATGCCCCCCGTCATGCCCAGCAGTCCGAAACCATCATAGCCCGCGACGGCGCCGAGCACCACCGCAATGGGGGCAACAAGCAGCAGTCTCGTGCGTTCGCCTGCCGCGCGAAGATCTCGATCCTCCCAGGGAAACTGCCTAACGAAAGCTTCGCCCGTGAAATTAAGCGGATAGTTATGGACCATCATGTTAACGAGCAGCGGAATCCCCAGCACCAGCGCAATCTGAGCGAACAACGGAGATTGGCTGACGGCGAACATCCCTAGACTCAGAAAGCCGAACCAATACCGCATCATCATCCATTGACGCAGAAACCATTTGAGCGCATGCTCCGCCAGCACGACAGACGGCGCGGTGGATCGGAACAGCCGCTGCGATCGCCGGAAGAGCAGCGGCTTATCGAGCCGGATGAGCGGTTTGCGCGCCACGGCGTCGCGAACGAGGAACGCCGTACTGGAGAGTTTGGCCGCATGCTCGAGCTGCACATCGGAGGCGAAGTCGCCGTCTTGGCGCAGCTTGCCGCGCAGTAGAAGGCTTGCTGTCGCCACGCCGCAGAGCGTACAGCCCAGCCACGCCGCATTCTGAGCCCCGCCGGTCAGGAATGCGGGGAACAGCAGCGCCAGCAGAAGCAGCACATTTGCCGCCCCGATGCTTATTACCTTTCGGAAGCCTCGGAATCGCCCGAGTATGCGATTGCGCAACAGCCCCCCAGCAAGCGAGACTGACCAGGTAGCCACGAGCAGCAGCGCGACCTCGGGAATCTGTAGACCATGCACACCTATCAGGAACGGCAACAAGAGCGCATAGATCAATATTACGGGCACGGCCAACACTGCTGCCGTATAAGCGAACCCATAGGTGAGCAGTCCGCGCCTCCACGCACTCCGCTGCAGGAACAGCACGTCGGCGTCTTCCGCGAATGTACGCAACCTTGCGCCAAGCGCGAGCAGCATCGGCGGCAGCTGAGCCGCCCAGAGCGGCGCGGCGGCCATCCATGCCGGCGGGTCCGCCCACCATCCCGCATAGACCACGCCCGCTATCAGCAGCGGGAACAACAAATAACAGAACACGACCCAATCGACGACGGTTCCCCATACTCGCCGTTGTTCTTTCCAATAACGCGATACCCTTTTATAAAATAGCCGTTTAATCGTCCATGCATGCGCCATGGAATCACTGCCTGCCATTGTCATGCTTGATCGCTCCTTCCCCGGTCAAGTGAGCGCATAGAAGCAGTCGAACAGCGGCGCATCCGTGCCGCAGCCCGCCTGATTCCGCACCTCGGCCAGCGTGCCGCCCGCCACGACCGTCCCTTCATTAATGAGCACGAACCGGTCGCTTATGCGCTCGGCCGTATCCAATACGTGCGTGCTCATAAGCACGCCGGCTCCCCGCTTCCGCTCTTCGCTTAGCAGCGTCAAGAAGTCCTTCGTCGCCCGCGGATCCAAGCCGACGAACGGTTCATCGACGACGTAGAGATCCGGCTTCAGCATAAACCCGATGATGAGCATCATTTTCTGCTGCATCCCCTTCGAGAAACCGGTCGGCAGACGGTCGCGGTCCTGCTCCATGCGGAATAAGCGAAGCAATTCGCACGCGCGCGCCGTGAAGACGCGGTCTTCCAGGCCGTGCACGCTAGCCGCCAGCTGCATGTGCTCCCATAGCGTCATGTACTCGTAGAGCACCGGCTGCTCCGGCACGTAAGCGCAGCGGCGCTCTCCGCCGCCGAACGCAACCTCCCCTCTCACATTCCGCAGCAGGCCGAGCAGCGCCTTAACCGTCGTGCTTTTGCCCGCCCCGTTGGGACCGATCAAGCCGACCAGCTCGCCTGCCCCGACACAAAAAGAAACATCGCGAATGACAGGCTTATCTTGCTCGTAGCCTGCTTCCGCGATGTTTACGGTCAATACGTTCATGGCAATCCCCGTCCTAACGTTCAAGATAATCCTTAAACGAGGCCGGGGCACAGTAAGTTCCGGAAAATTCCTTATTTCAGTTGAAAACGGTGAACCGTGGCTTGCAGCTCCTTCGCGATGCGCGTCAACTCTTGCGTGTACGCGCTGATCTGCGTCATCGAGGACACCTGCTCCTCGGCGCGGTCCGTGACGGATTTGAAGGAACGGGAGAGCTGGGTCGCAATCGAAGCCTGCTCGTTCACCGACGCGCTGACCTCTTGCGAGCTGGCCGACATTTCTTCCGCAACCGCCAGCGTCTCTTCGACCTGCGTACCCATCTCTTGCACGGATTTCACGATCTTCGCGAATTGAGCGCCCGCGAGCTTCACGGCGCGGCTGGCTTCGTTCACTTCGCCTAGCTCCTTGTCCATCGCTTCGCTGGCCGCTTTCGTGCTCTCTTGAATCTCGCCGATCACTTCGACGATCGATGTCGCCGCCGTCTGCGATTGCGCCGCCAGCTGGCGAACTTCGCCCGCGACGACCGCGAATCCGCGTCCATGCTCGCCTGCGCGCGCCGCCTCGATGCCCGCATTCAGCGCCAGAACGCCGGTTTGACGGGCAATGTTGTTGATTTGATCGACCAAGCTGCCGATTTGCTCGTTGCGCTCTTCCAGGTGTTTGATCAGCTGGGAGAGATGGTCGGTCGCCGCGATAACCGCATCCATGCGGTCGCCGGCATTGACGATCGAACGCTGGCCTTGCTCGGCATCCTGCTTCGCTTCAGTGGACTTGTCGCTGACGTCGCCAGCAGACTCTGCCACGCGCTGCACGCCGAGCGACATCTCTTCCATCGCGCGCGCCGTCTCGCCTGCGCCGTGTCCTTGCTGCTCGGCGCCTGCCGCCGCTTGGCCGATCGTGTCCTTAATGCCAGCCGCGGACTTGCTTGTGCCTTCCGCGCTCTCGGACAGCATACTTGCCGCAACGGCCAGCTCGCTGGAATAATCGGCGGTCTTCAGAACGATCGTACGAAGATTCGCGACCATCTTGTCCGCGGCTTCGGCCAGCTCGCCGAATTCATCGACGCGCGTAAGCTGCAGCGGCTCCGATGTCAGCATGCCATCGCCGACTTCGAGCATCCGGTCGCGTACGATGCGCAGCGGACGGATCAAGTTGCGCGTCAGGATAAGCACGATAAGAATGGCCACGGCTACCGCGATACCGCCGAACGCCAACGTGGACACCTGGCCTTCATCCGAGCCCTTGATCGCATCTGCGAGCATCGCTTCCGTATTGGTGCCGTTCTCGTCATCCAGCTTCTGAATGATTTCCTGGTAGGTTTTGTAGGTCGCCATGCTATCCTCGATGGAGATATGTTGCCCGCTGGACAGCATCTGCGTCAATCCCTTATAGGTCTCTTCGATCTGGCCGATGAGCTTGGTCTCGTTATCGCCAATCGCGTATTTCTTGTACGTTTCGATCTGCTCGCCCATCCAGGCGAACAGCTCGCCGCGCTCTTCCATCAGTTGTTTCGCCTGCGTTTCGTCCTTCGCGTTAGCCGCCATCATCCCGATCGCTTGCAGCCGCTCGAGACCGTATTTCATCTCGTGTACGCTCTCCACCGCCTGCACCCGGTTGTTGGCGAACAGGATCATTTGATCTTCCGTATTCTGGCTGCTGTTATACGCGCTGTACGCCATCGTGCCCATTAGTCCGATCACGACGACGAAGGACAGCGAAATCTTCGTTCCGACCTTCATTTTGATAGTAATCCGCTTCATTCTAAGTCTCCTCCTGCTCCCATCTAGTTGCGACTTGTTCATCTCATAGGGAGAATATCGACAACGCGATCGACAGAAGTTAGAGTATCGGATAAAAGAAAACCGCTTCGGAAGCAGGAAGTTTTCCCTGCTCCCAAAGCGGTAGACGAGACTTGACAAACGTTAGCGGAATTGACTCAACGCGTGGTTGAGATCGCGCGTGGTTGCATAGATTTGCTGGTAAAGACGGAACAATTCGGCATATTGCGCCGACGCCTCCGGCTGCGGATGATAGACGGCTGCATGCGAGACGAACGCTTGCGCGCAATCGTCCAGACTTGCGAACCAGCCGCATCCATAAGCCGCGAGCATCGCGGCGCCAAGCCCCGGTCCCTGCTCGCTTGCGAGCGCCACGACGTCCGCGCCGAAGATGTCCGCCTGCATTTGGAGCCATACCGGGTTCTGCGCGCCGCCGCCGATGGAGACGATCTTGTCGATCGTCTTGCCGGCCGCCCGGAACATATCAACCGACTCATGCAGCGAGAACGTGATCCCTTCCATAATAGCGCGGGCAAAATGCGCCCGGGTATGCGAGCCATCGATGCCGATGAAGCTGCCCCGGATCTGCGAATCGGCGTGCGGCGTCCGTTCGCCGACCAAGTACGGCGCGAACAAGAGGCCGCCCGAGCCCGGCGCAATGTCTCCGACGCCCGTGAGCAGCGAGTCGAACGGCTCGCCTTTGGCGAACGTCTCGCGGAACCAGCTCAGGCTGTAACCGGCGGCGAGCGTCACGCCCATCGCGTAATAGGCGTTCTCCTTACCGTGGTTGAACAGATGCACCTTGCCTTTGTAATCCGCGCTTGCATCCGGTTCATAGGAGAGAATGACGCCGGAGGTGCCGATGCTGCACATCGTGAGCCCTTCGGACAGAATGCCCGCGCCGATCGCGCCGCACGCATTATCCGCACCGCCGGCGAACACTTTCGTCGTCTCCGGCAGACCGGCTGCCTTCGCCGACTCCGGCAGCAGCGTGCCGACCAGCCCGTGCGATTCCGCAAGCGGCGGGCAGAAGCCGTCCGGCAGCTCGAACGCCGCAAGAATGTCGCCACTCCACGTCTTCGCCCCGATATCCAGCAGCAGCGTGCCCGCCGCATCGGAGTAGTCCATATGCAGCTTGCCGGTCAGCCGGTAGCGGACGTAATCTTTCGGCAGCAAGAACGAGACGGAGCTAGCGAACGCCTCCGGCTCATGCTGCTTCACCCACAGAATCTTCGGCAGCGTGAAGCCCTCGAGCGCCGGATTGCGCGTGATGCGCAGCAGCTTCTCGCCGAGCGTCTCTTCGATCTGGCGGCACTGCCGCGTCGTGCGCGTGTCGTTCCACAGAATCGCATTGCGCACCGGATTGCCTGCCGCGTCCAGCAGCACGAGGCCGTGCATTTGGCCGGAGAAGCTGATCCCTTCGATCGCCTCGGGGGTCACCCCCGGGGCTTGCGCCAGTTCCGCCAGGGCGGCAAGCGTCGCCTCCACCCAGTCGTCAGGACGCTGCTCGCTCCATCCCGCATGCTCATGGAAGAGCGGGTAACTGCGCGAAGCTTCGGCGACGAGCGCGCCGCTCCGATCGAGGAGCAGCGCCTTCACCGCGCTTGTGCCAAGGTCGATGCCGATGACGTAAGACATGCGCGTTTCGCCCCCTATTAGACGCTGAAGATGACTTCGTTCAGCAGCAGTTTGATGCGCTCTTGGCGGCCGGACTCGTTGATGATCGGGTTATTCTGCAGCGCGTATTGCTCCAGCGTGTGCAGCGTCGCCTTGCCGGAGACGATGTCCGCGCCGATGCCTTCCTTGAAGCTGCGGTAGCGGTTGTCGACGATATTGTCGAGCACCTTCTCTTCGATCAGCTTGGCAGCGGCTTTGAGGCCCCACGCGTACGAATCCATGCCCGCGATATGCGCAAGGAACAGATCCTCGTTCTCGAACGAACCGCGGCGAACTTTCGCGTCGAAGTTGACGCCGCCGCGGCCGATACCGCCGGCTTTGAGCACTTCGAACATTGTGAGCGTCGTCGCATACAGGTCAGTCGGGAACTCGTCGGTATCCCAGCCGAGCAGCAGGTCGCCTTGGTTCGCGTCGAGCGAGCCAAGCATGCCGTTAATCGCGGCTGTGCGGATCTCGTGCTCGAATGTATGGCCTGCGAGCGTCGCGTGGTTCGCTTCGAGGTTCAGCTTGAAGTAGTCTTTCAGGCCATACTTCTGCAGGAACGCGATCGTCGTCGCCGCGTCGAAGTCGTATTGGTGCTTGGTCGGCTCTTTCGGCTTCGGCTCGATCAGGAATTGGGCGTCGAAGCCGATTTCCTTCGAATAAGCTACCGCCATGTGGAGCAGGCGCGCCAGGTTGTCGAGCTCAAGGGCCATGTCCGTGTTAAGCAGCGTCTCGTAGCCTTCGCGGCCGCCCCAGAATACATAGTTCTCTGCGCCAAGGCGTTTGCCGATCTCAAGCGACTTCTTCAGCTGCGCGCCGGCATATGCGTATACGTCGGCATTGGAAGTCGTGCCCGCGCCATGGACGAACCGCGGATTGGTGAACATGTTCGCCGTGTTCCAGAGCAGCTTCTTGCCCGTGGATTTCATATTGGATTCCAGCAGATCCGCGATGACGTCCAGGTTCTTGTTCGTCTCCTGCAGCGTCTCGCCTTCCGGCGCGATGTCGCGGTCATGGAAGGCGTAGAACGGAATGTCGATTTTCTCGAGGAATTCGAAGTTGGCTTCGACGCGGGCTTTCGCTTGGTCCATCGCGTCGCTGTAATCCCAGCCGCGCACCGATGTGCTTACGCCGAACGGATCCGCGCCGCCGTACGTGAACGTGTGCCAGTAAGCGACCGCGAAACGAAGATGCTCTTCCATCGTTTTGCCGAGCACGACTTCCTTCGGATTATAACGTTGGAACGCGAAAGGATTGTCCGTTCCTTTGCCTTCGTATTGAATTTTGTTGATATTTTTGAAGTACGACATCTTGAATAGCCTCCTTGGGATGATGGAATGATCGGGTAAGCTTGCGTATTTTGCTCGTTGTTGAAAACGCTGTCTTTCTATGATCTGCACTTAGCATAGCATGAACCAACTTAGTTTGTCTATTAAACAAACTAAGTTTATGTTACACTTTTTTTATGCTGAATCTATGTTACAATGAGCGGCATGGCCGATAAGGCTGCCGTACGCGATACGACTAGTAATGTTCGATCGCAAGCGTTCGATTTTTCATCAAATCTTTCATTAGGTCATCCTTGCGTCATAAACGATGGAGCGTGTTTCGAATATGAAAGCCAAAGCTACCGGCGATCTCGCCATGATCAAAAAAATAAATACCGCTATCGTGCTTGAAGCCGTGCTCAAGCATGCGCCGCTCTCTCGCGCGCAAATCTCGGAGCGGACCGGATTGAACAAAGCAACCGTCTCCAGCCTCGTACAGGATCTGATCGATGCGAGTCTCGTCGTGGAGACCGGGCCCGGTGAATCGAGCGGCGGCCGCAAACCCGTCATTCTTCTCTTCAACGCCAGGGCCGGTTTCGCCGTCGGGATCGACCTCGGCGTCAATTATATCCGCGGCGTGCTGACCGATCTCGAAGGAACGGTGGTCGCCGAGCACGAGCAGGCGGTCGACACGAAGGACGAAGCAACCGTCGTTCGCCAGCTGGAGGACTGCATCGACAGCCTCCGAAGCCGCATCCCCGCCTGCCCTTATGGTCTGGTCGGCATTGGCGTCGGCGTCCCTGGCGTCGTGGACGATGCGGGAGCCATCCTGTTCGCGCCGAACCTCGGCTGGCGGGATATGCCGCTGCAGCGCCGGCTGGCGGACCGCTTCGGAGTGCCGGTGACAATCGACAACGAAGCGAACGCCGGCGCGCAGGGCGAACAGAAATACGGCGCAGGCCGCGGCATCGCGCATCAGATTTACGTAAGCGTCGGCATCGGCATCGGCACGGGCATCATTTTGCACAAAGATCTGTACAAAGGCGCTTCCGGCTTCTCCGGCGAGCTCGGCCACCTGTCCATCGAACGCGGCGGCAAGCCTTGCCGCTGCGGCAATCACGGCTGCTGGGAGCTGTATGCCTCGGAGAACGCGCTGCTCGAGCAGGCCGCCGCGCTCGGACACGCCGACTTGGGCGCCTTGCTCCGCGCCGCGGAAGCGGGTGACGCCGATGTGCTTCGCCTGTTCCGCGGAATCGGCGAATCGCTCGGCATCGGCATCGCCAACATCGTCAACGTCTTCAATCCGGAAGCGGTCATTATCGGCAACCGGATGAGCCGGGCGCAGCGCTGGATCGAGGATGCGCTGACCGAGACCGTCAACGCACGCACGCTCTCGTTCCATCGGGAGCGGATGCGCATTCTGTTCGCGGACCTGCGTGATCAATCGGCCGTCCGAGGCGCGGCTTATTACGCGATTAGCGGATTCATCGCGCGGATGAAAGGCGGACATGCCGGCGGTTAGCCGCTTTGATAGGGACGGGCGTTTGGCCCGGAACCGACCGCTCCTATAGCAAAAATACGAATAAAAGCTGTACCCGGGACGTTTGCGCCTACGGTACAGCTTTTTCTCATCGTGCGGCCATTAGGGGGCTTGCAACCTGTAGAGGGCTTAGCGCCACTATCGCACCTCTAGCCCTCTTTCTCGCTCCCTTCAGTCGCTATCCCCCGCTCTTTCGCGCTCCAGGCGCCAGCTTATGCGCATCCATCAGCTTCTGCCCCTCCGATTGGAGCGTCTGCACCACTTCCTTCGCGCCACTTCCCTTAGCGACCGCCTTCTCGAATTCGCGATTAATCAATTCGCCGAAGCGCGTCAAGAACTTCGGATCATAATCGCCATTGAGCGTATCCAGCGGGAAAGCCTGCTTCGGCAGCAGCTCGTACAGCGCCGGCAGCACGGGGTCGTCGTTATACTTCATATAGGCGCGATTCGTCGGAAGATTCGAGTTCGAGAGGGCGTTCCACACCTTCGCCATATAGTCGCTCATCAGGAATTTCATCACCGTCCAGGCCAGTTCCGGCTCCTTCGCGGATGCCGGTATCGCCACCACGCCAGGGAAATAAACGTCGTCGCTCCGATTCGGGCTGTCCATACTGAGCGGCCCTACCGCCTTCCCGACGTGAAAAGCCCGCTCCGCTCCCACGCCTGCGAACGTGTACAGCTCCGACGTGTTGAACACCTCGATCGACATCGCAGCCCGCCCTTCGTTAAAAGTCTGATCGAGGCCGATGCCATTTTCATCCGGCAACAGCGAGAACGTACCGAGCTTATAGCTTTGCAGCAGCGTCCCAACGAAACGTTCCCAGTGCGGCGTATCAATCGTCACCTTCCCGGTCTTCATGTTGTAGAGCGTCATGCCCTCCCGCATGCCGAAGTTCCACAGATGGTCGAACGGCTGGCCCACATGATCCAAATGCAGCCCAGTCACGTCATCCTTACCGCTACCTGCCATCGCGAACTCGTTCGCCAGCGCGTACATCTCCTCCGACGTGATGCCGTCCCGCGGCGGGGTTACGCCATACCGCTGAAAGAGCTCCTCATTGTACACCAGCGAAGAGGTCTGAAACGTCGGCGCGAAGCCATACAGCGTTCCGGCGACCTGAAGTTCTTCGATCATGCCGCCGTAATAATCCGATTCCGCAAGGCCATCCGCTCGCATCCTCGCCGATAGATCGGCGAGCACGCCGTTCTCCGCCAGACTCCGGTACATCGCCGGATTAAACCACAGACAGAGCAAATCCGGCTGCTCGGCTTGAAGGAGCTGCTCATACTGCGCCTCGGTTATGCCGTCCGGATACGCCGCTGCCGTCTCGATGATCTTCACCTCGAGCTCCGGAAAAGCCGCTGCGACGTAATCCCCGTAATATTGGTCGTACTCTTGTTGGCTCGCGGCAACTACCTTGAGCACGGGCCGCTCCCGCATGGCCGCTTGTTCGGTGCATCCGGTCGCGAGCATGAGCAGCAGCGCGCTCATGACTGCGGTCAGCGCCGCTCTTCCGCATAAAGGCAACCATGCCTTCGAGCCGCTCACCCCTCTATATTCGTTCAATCGCCAGCTTGTCCGCATCCCTGTTACTCCTTCTCCAGCTCCATTCGCCCATCCGCCTAACCTCGAGTCCCCCTCGATTCCGCCCGATCTTTCGCTAGTAGTCGCTCCCGGGCGGCATCACTTTGTGTCCTGCCGCGCAGCAGCGTCAAGCCCAATCCCCCTCAACTCCGCCCGTTCTTCCGTTAATAGCCGCTCCTGGGGGATGCTTCTTTTGTCCTGCCGCGGTACGGCATCAACCCTACTTCCCACCGCCCCGCCAACAGGTACTCCCGACCGACGCCAGCCATCCCTTTAGTCGCGCCGTGCGCCGTCGAGCAGCGCCTGGCCCTCCTTCTGAATGGTAGCCATCGCTTGCGCGGCTGTCCGCTCGCCGTTGATCGCCTTCGCGAACTCCTCATCGATCAGCGTCTCGAAGGACTTTTCGAACGAGCTCCAATCATAGCGGTCCATCGCCTCACGGTTCGTCTCGACGTAAGGCATGGGCAGCAGCTCGTACGCCGCCGACAAGACCGGATCGGGCCGGTAGTTCAAATACGCCCGGTTAGACGACAATCGGTCCTCGTCAACGGCGGCGCTCGCCTTGGCGACGTAATCGCTCATCATGAACCGGATCATCTCCCACGCGCGATCGGGCTGCTCCGCCGATGAGGAGACGCCCATGAACTGATGCAGCGTAATCGTCGACGATTGTCCGGGATTCGCCGAGCTGACCGGTCCCGCGACCTGTCCGATCTTGAACGACGCCCCGCTCGAACGGTAACTGCCGATCGTCATCGCCGCCTTGCCCTGTCCGAACAGATCGCCCGCCTCCATCATCTCTTTATCAAAATACGTACGGCCGTCCTCCACCCGTCCCTCGATGTTCTGCATGAAGAACGTCCCCGAACGGTAGGCGTCGACAATGCTTTCGGCAATGCGCTGCCAGGCCGGCGTGTTCAGCGTCACCTGTCCCGAGTCGACATTGTACATCCGAATTCCTTCCCAGAAGGCAAACAGGAAGAGGTGATCATAGGGCATGCTCTGCAAATTCTCGTGATACCCGTAGATCCCGTCCTTCGCACTGCCCGCCCGCGAGAATTCGTCCGCGAGCGCCAGCACCTCCGCCATCGTCATCCCGCTTCGCGGCGGATCGATGCCGTACCGGCGGAACAGCTCCTCGTTGTACGTCAGGAACGACGCATCGAACCAAGGCGACAGCCCGTAAAGCTGGCCGCCGATCCGCATGCCCTCGGTCATGCCGCGAAAATACCGCGCTTCGTCCATGCCGTCCGCCTTCATCCGGGCCGATAAATCCGCCAACAATCCATCCTCGGCCAGCCTTCGGTAGAAATCCCGGTCGTCCATGATCAAATCCGGCTGCGCTTCCGCAAGCAGCCGCTTGTACTGCTCATAGGTCGGCGGTTGCCTGTCGTCCGGCTCCGTCACGATCAGTTCGATTGGCTGGTCGGGAAACGCGGCTTCGATGTAGTCCCCGTAGAGATAGCTATACCAGCTCTCGTTCTTGACCGCGATCTTAATCGGCGCCTTCGTCGCCGGCGCGCGCTCTTCTACACAACCCCCGAGCAGCGCAGCCGCCAGCAGCATCGCGAGTAACGCGCCGGCACTGGATCGTCTCCGCTTCGCATCCGTCATCGGATGGCACCCTTCCCGCCGAGCGAGACGAGCGCCGAATCCAACTCGGCCTGCATGCGTCTGAGCGCTTCCTCCACCGTCAGCTCGTCATCCGCCACGGCTTTCATATACTTGGCGCCTGCCTCTGCGAGCAAGCCAGCCGCGCTCCAGTAACCCGGCTTCGCGGCGGTCAGCTGCTTGTAGGCTTGAGCCGGATCTGCCGAGTCTGCATAGAACGCCTCCCAACGCTTCTGATCGGCGGCGTCCAGCACATCCAGCCGGCTGCTGAGCAGATCCGATTGGACGCCCGTCGACAGCAGCTTCTTGCCGAACTCCCGGCCGGTCATGAACTTCACGACCTCCCAAGCCGCCTCTTGGTTCGGGGAAGCCGCGTTCACCGCATAGACGGTGCCCGGCTCAAGGAAGGTATCTTCGTTGGGCGCGCCGGAAGCGATCTTGATCGGCACGGCGATCCAATCGTCCTGAATTTGAACCAGCTGCTTGTATTCCTCCAGCAGATGCGCATAAGCCGCGCCGCCGATCGTCATCGCCGCTTGTCCCTGCGCGAACGCATCCTGCTTCATTCGATCATCGAACGTGTAATTGTCCCCGAGCGGCTTCGCATGCTGCAGCCATCCCGCCTTGGCGCCTTCGGCCATCTTCCGCCATAGGTCCTGCCAGGCATCGGTGCCGACCGTCGCCCGCCAAGCGCCGTCTTGGTACGCGACCGATTGCAGACCCGACGTCTCGCCCAAGAAATTCACGATTTGATACGTCTGATTGCCGTTCTGTCCGTACAAGCCGGCTTCCCCCGTCCCGCTGAATCGAGCCGCCGTCGCCAAGATCTCATCCACCGTCATGCCGTCCTCGGAAGGAAGCGCGACGCCGCGAGAGGCGAATAGCTTCTTGTTGACGTAGACGACGTTCGTATCGAACCGGGCGGACAGTCCGTACAATTCGCCGCCTCCGCCCAACCGCAGCAGCTCGGTGACCGGCTCGTAATAAGCATCCAGATCGACGTCCGTGCGCTGGATACGCGATTCGAGGGATAGCAGCTTTCCTTTGGCCGCCAGCTCGGCATACAGATTGTACGGCAGCTGGAGCACGTCCGGCCGGGCTTGATCCATCCATGTCTCGAAAGCTTCGGCCCACTTCGCCACATCGCCCGATGCATCCGTGGCCGGCGGTTCTAGCGACTGAAAGCTCACCGAAGGGTGGCGAATGATGAACATCTTCTTCCCGTAAATATCGAACAGGTAGCTTGACATGGAATCTTGCTGCACCTTCAGCTCCACAGCCGTATCCGCAAGCGGGTCGTTCCGAAGCGCGGCCGGTACATCCAGCGCGGCCTCCTGCGCCGTCAACTTCTGCAGATCGTCCTTGAAATACCAGCCGCCGCCAGCGAGCAGCGCGATGCTCATCGCGGCCGCGACCATCCGAAACGGCGAACGCCGCTCTTTCGTCTTCATGCGAATCTTCTCCCCCACCTTTCGTTCCGATTGCGAGGTGAATCCGTTCTCGATCGGCGGCTCTCCCCGGAGCCGCTTCTCCCAATCCAGCGTCCGCTCGGTCATGTCCACGTCTCCTCTCCTGAAAGGTCTCCCGCGCGCTCCGCAGCCCCGCCGGCGCCGCGCGCCAGCTTCCGGTTGACCGCCGCCCGGGCCCGGTGCAAGCGCGACTTAACCGTGCCTTCCGAGATGCCGAGCAGCTCGGCAATCTCGCGCATCGACTGCCCGTAGTGGCTGCTAAGCAGCAGCACCTCCCGCAGCTTGCGCGGCAATTTCAGCACCGTGTCCCACAGCTCGTCCGCCGCAAGCCGCCGCATCGTCTCCTCCTCAGCGGACGGGGAGGCAGACCGTTCGATCCGGACGGGCTGCAGAATCACCCGTTTTAGCCACGAAGAGCGGAGCGCGTCGATTGCCGTATTGCGCGTAATGGCCAGCAGCCACGTTCGCACGGAAGATTGGCCGCGAAAATCATACAGCCGCTCGTATACTTTCACGAATACGTCCTGCGCGATGTCATCGGCCAGCTCGCGCTTGCGCGTCAGGAAGAACGCGAAATTCCATACGTCCTTGCCGTATTCTCGCATCAGCTCGCCCAGCACGGCATCGCGGTCCAGCCCGCCCGTGACATGCTTCAAAAAATCGAATTGCAACTCGTTCACCTCGGCAAGTAGACGAGTGGAGTGGAAAATAGTTCCCTTCTACCCGAAATTTTTTTGCTCACTAGTCTTCCAACGAATCTACCATTTGGACATAGATTCCATTTTATCCTGACGCTGCCGACCGACTCAAGACGAAAAACACGGACCGCCCTCCGCGTCTTTCGCGGTGACCAGTCCGTGTTCTCGCTACCTATACTCTCCTTCAGCCTGCTGATTTCCCGCTGCTTCCGGTGCTCTCTGCTAATTCGTCGTACCGATAATCCGCTTCGCATAATCGCACCGCCGAGCTGCAATAAGCCCGACGGTTCGTTTACGTTCAGCCGATCATGCCGTGCGATGCCAACATCCATGGTCGTCGTGTGCCGCCGTCCATCCGTGTATCGCAAGCTCCATTTGGTCATCGTGCAAAACCATCCGTTCAACGCAAACGCCTCGCGGTGAGCCTAAGAACGCAGCTCCCTCACCATCCGGTACAAACCAGGCTCCGCCCGGAAGCCCAGCAGATCCCGGTTGATCCGCAGCATTGGCGCATTCAGTGAATCGTTATGCGTCCGCAAGTAAGGGACGCCATGGGCGCGGGCCGTCCTTGCGGCAAGCACCTTCAAGGCGAGTCCGAGGCGCCGCCCGCGATACGCCGGCAGCACGCATGTGTAGTCGTGATACATCGCCTGCGTCTGCTCGTTCTGGTGCAGCGTGACGACGCCGACGTAGCGGTCGCCGTCCTTCGCGATGTGAATCCATTCCGGACGGAAGCCCGGCGGATCGAGACTCCATTTCTTCCATTCCTCGAACCATGGGTAGTCGCCGATATAGCCCGGGATGTCCGGATGCGTCACCTTATATAGCTCGTATAGTTCCCGCTCGCTCGCCTCTCCCGGCTCGTCGGCCAGCGTAATGAAGCGGATGCCGCTCTGCTCCGCCGCTTGAATCGCTTCGTCGAACCGTCCGTCGTCGAACGAAGCCAGCTCCAGCACGGACTCGAACGAATGCCGATCCTTCGCGTATCCCCGGCGTTCGGCGAACGCGATCGAAACCTCGTCCGTCTCCCGGATGCCGAAGTCGATCAAGCGGGAAGCTTTCACTTCTTCGGACCATCCGCGCACCGTGTCATATAGCGCGCCGCCTACGCCTTCGTTGCGATGATCGGGATGCACGACCAACGTATGAATAAGGCTGCCCGGTTCGGTCCACGGCGCCCGCCATGCGATCGCATAAGCAATGACCGTTCCCTGTTCATCCTCGGCTACCCATTGCGGGCGATCCCATCCCTTCAACTTGCCCTCTTCGTCGTAATGAAGCTGACCCGGCGGGATTTGGTTCTCTTCTTCTTCCAGCCGCTCGGCGGTCGTCGGCTCCGAGTTGACGTAATTAAGCAGCTTCGCCGCGGCCGCGAAATCTTCGGGCTGGCGCATTTTTCGAATCGTAAATGTTGGCATCTATCTTCTCCTTTATGATGGAATCGCTTCCGTTTGATGTCATTATCGCACAGGGAATATGCAGTTTCATGGTAGAATTTGGGTATATTGAAAGTGGCCTGAGCACGAAGAGGAGACGGGATGCAGCCGCTTGCCGAAATGGCGTGTATCGCCAACGTGCGGCATCCCGCAGCAAGTACGCCCCCATCGGCGCAAACCTGCATCATTCGCACAATACCCTTCTTTCGCGCTACGCACATGTTTGTCCCTCCACGAACAGCAAAGCGCGCTCCCTTCACGCAGCGACAAAAAGTCCGCCTGTCTCGATGGACAAGAGGACTTCCTGATGGATATTCTCGGTTCTTGCGCGGCGACAACCACCCGCGTCCATCTACAGCTTGAACGTGGAGAGCGCCTCCTGCAGATCTTCGGCCAGCCGCGCGAGCATCGCCGAAGCTGCCGCGATCTCTTCCATTGTAGCGTTCTGCTCTTCCGCGGATGCCGCGACGCCCTGCGTATGGCGGGAAGCATCCTGCGCCACCTTGGAGATCGTGGTCAGATCGGATGCGACCTGATTCGTCTCGGCGCGGATCGCATGCGCATCGCGCACGGCCTCTTGCGAACGTCCGTCCATCGCGACGATGGACGCGCGAATCTGTTCGAACGCGGAGCCGGCGTCGCCGATGATGACCATGCCTTCCTTCACCGCGTCATTGCCTTCCTCCATCGCGCGAATGGCTTGATGGATCTGGGTTTGAATTTCCTGGATCAAGCCCGCGATTTGACTGGCTGCGCCGCTGGATTGGACCGCCAGCTTGCGAACTTCTTCCGCTACGACCGCGAATCCGCGCCCGTGCTCGCCGGAGCGCGCCGCTTCGATGGCCGCGTTGAGCGCGAGCATGTTCGTCTGGCCGGCGATGCCGGAGATAACCGTGACAATGTTGCCGATTTGTTCAGATTTCTGGCCGAGCGAGAACACATACTCCGAGGAGGACGTCACTTTGCTTGCGATGACGTCAATCTGGGCGACCGACTGCGCGATTACCGTATTGCCGCGTTCGGTCATCTTGATCGCCTGGGTCGACCTCTCGGATACGGCGCCGAGCGATTCGTTGACATGATCGACGCTGCCGGCCAGCTGCTCCGAAGAGCCGATCGACTTCAGAATCGTGCCCACCTGCTGCTCGGCACCCTGCGCGATCTCCTGCACCGCAAGAGTGATCACTTCGGTCGATTTGGCCGTCTGCTCCGCCGATGCGGTGAGCTGCTCCGAAGTTGCGGCCAGCTGTTGGGAGCCCATGATGACATCCGAGAGCTTCTCGCGCAGGCTCGTCGAGAGCATCTGCATAGACTCGGCCAAGTCGCTGATTTCGTCGCGCGTCTTAATTACCGGCGGCACCGCCGTCAGATCGCCTTGCGAGACCTGGGAGACGTAAGCTCTCATCTTCCGGATCGCGCCGCCGATCAGCATCGAGATCCACGTCGCGACGACCATGGCGAGCGCGAGGCCCGCGATGGCCATGATCAGCACGATCGTTTTGCCGGAGCTAAGCGTCTTCTGCGCGGCATCCGCGTCGGACGAGGCCTGGGCGCGGTTCACCTCGACGAGGCTCTTTACCGATTCGCCCGCCTTTTTGCTCAAGTACTTCATGTAGTTGACGGTTCTCACCGGGATGTCGGCTTTGTTCGTCGACGCAAGGCTCGTCAGCAGCGACGGCAGCTGAGCCGAGAATGCTTCCCAGTCGCTGCTGAATTGGAAGTAGTCGCGCTTCATCGTCTCGTCCTGCGCGAATCCGGCGTACTGGCTCTGCAACGATTCCATCTTCTTCTGCTCTTCGAGCACAGACGCCTTGAGCGCCTGAAGCTCGCTGTATTTCGTGCTGCTCATCATTTGAAGGAGGCTGTTCTCCATGCTTTTCATGGTCAGGCCCATATCGTTGATGAGGATGACGCTTTGCAAGTTCGTGCCGGTTACTTTTGATACTGTGGCGCCAAGACCGTTCATCTGCAAGAGCCCCGTTACGCTTCCGATCAGAAGCAAGCAGACGCAGGCAAGGAAGCCGCTGAACAATTTGGCCCGGATGGTGAATCTCATAAGTTGTCAGCTCCTGTCTGTGTAATGATGCAAGCCGGATGTTACGAAGCCGGCCACTGATCCTTCGGGATATCCTTGTAGACGTCTTCCAGCTGCGCAAATCCGGAATCGATAACCGTCTCCTTCAAATTGGCCTTCGTGACGACGACCGGCTCAAGCAGATTGGACGGCACGTCCTTGAGCCCGTTCGGCACCTTGTTGTTCGCCTTTGGCTCCTTGCCCTGCGCCAGCTCGACCGCCGCCTCTACCGTCGCGGTGACCATCTTCTCGATCGGGAGATAAATGGTCATCGCCTGCTTGCCGGCCGCGATGCGCTGCAGCGCCGCCAGCTCGGCGTCTTGGCCGGATACCGGAACCTTACCGTCCAGACCATACTCCGAGAGCGCCTGAATCGCCGCTCCGGCCGTGCCATCGTTAGCCGCGACAACGCCTTGGATATTGCCGCCCGTCTTCGCGAGCATCTCCCGCATATGCTTGAGCGCCTCGTCCGGGTTCCAATCCTTCGAATATTCGTCGCCAACGAGCGTAATGCCGCTGCTTGCTTTCAGTACTTTCATCGATCCATCGCGCAGCAGCACGGCATTGTTATCCGTATCGCCGCCGCCGATGTAAGCGTAATTCCCCGACGGCGCCAGCTTCAGAATCTCTTCCGCCTGCATTTCGCCGGCCTTCACGTTGTCGATCGACACGTAAAAATCAACGTCGGCGTTCTTCATGAGGCGCGCGTAGGAGAGTACCTTCACGCCTTTGGCGCGCGCCTTGTCGACGGCGGGCTTCATGTTCTCGGTATTCTGGGCCACGACGACCAGCACGTCGATATTCTGCTCGAGCAGCTGATCGATCTGGCTTAACTGCTTCTGCTCGTCGCCGCCCGCCTCGACCGTGATGACGTCCGCGCTAAGGCCGGCCGCCTTGCTTTCGAACATGTCGCGGTCGCGCTGCCAGCGCTCGTCGATCAGATTGTGGAATGAAAGGCCGATCAACTGCTTCTGCTCGTGCGCGGACGGGGTATTCGCTCCGCCGGAGCACCCCGACGCAATCAGCAGCAGCGCGATGCAGGCCAGGACTACGATATGGCGTACACGTTTCATAATCGCTTATCTCCTCTTCTGGATGAATGTTCTGGATGATGGATAAAATATCGGTTGATTCCCAGCTTCTGTTTAGAAACAGCTTTTGCCATTGGATTAGCAAAAAAAGGCTATCCCGGAGGATAGCCCTTAGCCCTTGTCTTCCTAGATGGCGTTTGATGCAACATTCAAACGGCCGATGACGATGCTTGCGAAGGCTGGGGCGGCTGCGCGAATGAAGGCTCGCGCTCTTTCATAATCACCACTTGCAGCAGTCCGCCGATCAACATGAACGCACCCGAAATAATCGCCATCGTGCCCAGCGAGAACACATGGAGCATCGGCCCGCTGACCGCCATCATGAGCACCATCGTGCCGGTGAACATCGGCATCATGACACCGCCGACGCGCCCCATGAAAGCCCCTTCCGTCCACCGAAGCATCATCGTGCTGATGGCCACTTGAATGACGGGGAAGAAGAACCCCGCGACGGCATTCAACGCGAGCGTGAGCGCGGTGTTCGTCGAATAGCCCATGCCGATCAAGGCAGCCGTATCGAACACGAGGGCGAGCATTAGCATCTGCGGCGGCGACATTCTCTTGGCCAGGAGCGCCACGGAAATCCCGCCGGCCAGCACCGCCGCCCCGTTCACCATCTGGAAGTACTGCATGAACGACTCCGGCTTGCCGAGCAACTCGGTGACGACGAATATGCCGAGCGTGTTCGCGATGCCGCTCGATAGACCGACCATTGCGAACGTGATGCTAAGCGTCCGAAGCACTTTGCTGCGCATCACGTACCGGAATCCGTCGCCGAGCTCCGCCACGAACCGGCGCCGATCCCCGCCCGATGACAAGGGCGCGTCGTCCTTCGGCAGACGCATCAAGATAAGCGCGGACGCCAGGAAAGCCACAGCGGTAAAGCCGAGCGACGACTCAATCCCGAAGGCGCCGTAGATTGCCCCGCCGAGCGCGGGTCCAAGCACCATGAACACGCCGGTCAGCGTCTGCGTCATCGCCATCGCGCCCTGCTGCTGCTCCGGCGGCACTTGACGCTTGAACAATT
The DNA here is from genome assembly GCF_042431225.1 of Paenibacillus aurantiacus. Classification (NCBI taxonomy): domain Bacteria; kingdom Bacillati; phylum Bacillota; class Bacilli; order Caryophanales; family Paenibacillaceae; genus Paenibacillus; species Paenibacillus aurantiacus. The sequence continues at coordinate 323,523 of NZ_JBHMDO010000003.1, forward strand.
TCATCATCGACGGCTGCGAGAATTGCGACAGCACCGCCGAGACGAAAGTTGCGAAATATACGGCTTCCCAAACTTCGAATGTCAAGGTCAGCAAGACCGCGCAGACCGATATCGCGGACAACAGGTCGCACCTGACCATCGTCCACTTGGGACGCCAACGGTCCGCGAAGGTGCCGCCGACGAAGGAGAAGACGAAGATTGGCGCGAACTCCGCCACGGAGATAAGCGAGATGGCGACCGGATCATGATTCGTCCGCTCCGTCACATATAGCAAGATGGCGAAGTTCCGCACCCAAATGCCGATTTGCAGCATCATATGCGACAGCATGGCCGTCCGGATGAATGGATTGCTCAGAACACCGGGTCCTTTTTTAGCTACAACTGGGTTTGACACCGTAAAGAACTCCCTTCCTTAAACATGAATTAAAATGCGATCACGTGCCTCTTCTGCGACGGTTGTAACCTTCCGGCTCGCAGTTCTGCAATTGCGCTAGCTACTTAGCATTTTGAAGCTCTTTTCTACTGTTCCATCCGGAGACCTCCTCACTTCATTTTAATTAGATGTTTTTACTTATTGTTTAGTTTAATTATAGACGTAATAATAAAACATCTATATAAATTAATCAACTGTTTTTCTGGAATGCACAAAAAAGCCGTTCGCCCTCTATGGCTAACGGCTGTTGCGGCTCAATACAATCTCCATTAAAACCAAACGATAATCGATATTGTTCGGTCTTTATAATCAACTGATTATCAACGCTCATCTTCAAACCGACGATCTCGCGATCAACTCGTACACAACCTCCTGACGTCGGATCCCCGCTTCGCCGCCGCCCTCCGGCCCGGTCATGGCAACCCGCAGCATTCGCAGCGCCTCGCGCCCCATCTCGTACAGATGATTGTCAATCGTCGTCAATCCGAGCACCTCCGCGATCGGCTGATTATCTAATCCCATCAGTGCCAAGTCCTCCGGCACGCGCCAGCCGTGTTTGCCCGCCTCGGCCATCATGCCGACGGCCACCTGATCGCCCGTTACGATCATTGCGGTTGGCCGGTCCTCCATGGCTTTCAATTGGCGCATGACGTCCGCACCGCTCTCGATCCCGTAGCAATCGTAGAACGTCCATGCTTCGCGATAGGGCTCCCCGATCTTCTGCAGCGCATCCATATACGCGGCCCGCCGCCGTTCGCTGCTGCTGCTGACATACCGGCTCATGCACAGCCCGATTTTACGATGGCCCTTGCTCAAGAGATGCCGAATCCCTGTCTCGAACGAACGATAATGATCGATGTAGACGGACGAGATCCGGTCCCCCGCATCCTCGCCGCACGAGAGGAGCGCCCCGAACGAACGATACGCCGCGATCTCGGACCAGCCAAGCGATTTGGAGCAGACGATCAAGCCGTCGATTTGTTTCTCCTTCACCAGCGCGAGCGCTCGGCGCTCCTCGTTCTCGTCATACCCCGTCTGGCAGAGAACGAGCCGCAGCCCCAGATCCAGCGCTTCGTCCGACATGCCTTCGACAAGCCGAGAGAAATACGGATGATTAATGGAAGGCAGCATAATCCCAACCATGTCCGTTCGTCCGCGGAACAGATGCACGGCATTAATGTTGCGCGAGTAATTGAGCTTCGCCATGACATCCTCCACCGCCCGGCGTTTCTCCGCGGATACGTACGGATGGCCGTTCAGCACCCTCGACACCGTGCTTACCGATACGCCTGCCTCCTTGGCGATCTGCCGGATGTTCGCCACGTTCGATCCCCCTCTCGATTTTTTTTGCGTCGTCCGCTTGACCTGAAACGCGTTTCATCATTTACGTTTGTCTTGCAAGCGCTCCTAGGAGCTAATCGCAAAGGCGATTCAAGCTCGGATGCGCTTGCTCACAAGCAGCGGCGTTACCTCTTATCAGAGGGCGTGACGCTGCTTGACTCCAACACGAAAGGCGGATTTCACGCATGCAATCCCTACCTAAGCTTGTTCTCTTCGACATCGACGGCACGCTGCTTGATCGAAGCCACCAAATTCCCGCTTCGACGAAAGAAGCGGTCGCGCTGCTGCAAGCCGCCGGCGTCCATACCGCGATCGCGACCGGACGCAGTCCCTCCGATTTCACCTGGGTATGCGATGAGCTCGGCATCCGATCCTATGTTTCGATCAACGGCCAATACGTGGTCCATGAAGGAGAAGTCATCTATGAAAACCGCATTCCGGTCGAGCTTCTTCGCGAATTGTCGGCATTCGCGGATGCTTCCGGCCATATGACAGCCTACTGCGGCTCAGGCGAAGTATGCGTCAGCCGTCACGCCGAACCCCATCTGGCGGTCAGCTTCAGCTCCGTCAATTTGCCGCATCCGAAAGTCGATCCCGATTATTATCGCCATTCGCCGGTCTATCAAGGCAATATCTTCATGACCGCCGAGGAAGAAGCGCTCTATATAACCCGGTTCCCGTCGCTGCGTTTCATCCGGTGGCATGAACAGGCGGTCGACTATTTGCCGGTCGGAAGCTCCAAGGCCGCTGGCATCGCTTATCTGCTGCAGGCGTTCGGCGTGACCGCCGAGGAATGCGCCGCGTTCGGAGACGGCCTGAACGATCTGGAGATGCTGTCGTTCGTCGGCATCGGCATCGCGATGGGCAACGGATGCCCGGAAGCGAAAGAAGCGGCGAACTATGTCACCGCTTCCTCTTCCGATCATGGCATATGGTCCGCGCTGCGCTGGCTCGGCTTGCCGCAGCCCGCTTATACAGTCCGCTGACGCGCCAACACCCGCGTGCATCCGGCGGATGGCAAAGCCCGCTTCTCTAGTCTTGTCGATCCGCGGGCAGCAGCACCGCGAGCACGCCCGCCAGCGGCAGGAAGCTGGCCCAGACAAGCACGCGGTCTAATCCCCAGTGGTCGCCGGCATTGCCGATCGCGACCGCGCCAAGCGCACCCATGCCGAAAGCAAGCCCCGTAATGAGGCCCGATACCATCCCCACCTTGCCCGGCACCAGCTCTTGCGCGTAGACGACGCTGACCGAGAAGCCGGAGAGAAGCACGAAGCCAAGGATGAAGATGACCGGATATACGAAGCCCAGCGGCAAATGCGGCAGCGCGAGCGCGAAGGGCGCCGCCCCGGCGATGGAGAAGAGGATCATCCGCTTGCGTCCGAACCGATCCGCCAGCATCCCGCCGAAGAACGTGCCGAGCACGCCGGCCGCCATGAACAAGAAGATCGGCAGCTGTGCCGCTTTGACCGACAAGCCTTTGAAGTCATGCAAATACATCTGATAGAACGTGCCAAGACTCGTGAAGTACCATGAACGCGCGAAGACGAGCAGGACAAGCAGCGTCATGGCGAATACGATGACATTCCGGCTTAGCGGCTTGGTCTCGCCGCTTGCCGCCGCGGCGGCCTTCTTCTTGACCGGCTTGCCGTTCGCCGCGAGCTGTTGACGATACCAAGGTACGACCCGCAGCAGAATGAGGATGGCGGTAACTGCCAGCAGCGTGCCCCAGATGGCGCCAGGCTGGCCAAGCGGTTCGAAGATGAACATCGTCATGAGCGGCGCGAGGGCGCTGCCCGCATTGCCGCCGACCTGGTAGATCGATTGCGCGAATCCTCGACGTCCGCCGGCCGCGAAATACACGACGCGCGACCCTTCCGGATGGAAAATCGCCGACCCGAGTCCGATGAACACAACAGCCAGCATAAGCGTCAAGAAGGACGGCGCGATGCTAAGCCCCGCGACACCTACGAGACTAAGTCCCATACCGGCCGGAAGCATCCAAGGCGCCGGGCGTTTGTCGGAGATCAATCCGACGACCGGCTGCATGACCGACGAGGTCATATTGAGCGCGAATGTAATCCAGCCGATCTGGCCGAGCGTCAAATGCAGCGATTCGCGCACGACCGGGAACATCGCCGTCACGACAGCCTGCATCGTATCGTTCAGCAGATGAACCGAACTAATTGCAAGTAAAACCGTGTACACCATGCCGGTTTGAATGACGCTGCCTTTTGCAGAAGATAAAGACGTATTCATGTTACCGCCAGCCACCTTCCCGCCTCCATGGCTCGCCTCCATGAAAGCTCCCCTAAAATATAACAGCAACGATAACACACTCCGCCGAGCGTGACAATCCATGTTATGGAAAACGCCGGGCGCTTGCAGATACGTCGCTTTTCGTCTAAATCGGGCGGTCCTTGGGAAACATAAGGCGCGTGTGGAGACGTGGATTTGGAGGCATTGGCCGTGAAAGAAGTCACGATGGCAGATATTTATGACGCCCAGGAGAAATTGAGCGATCTGCGCTGGAACTACTGGCGGCAGGAGGTTGTCTTTTCATGGCGGTGGTGGATGCTGCTGACCATTTCGCTCATCATGATTGCGATATGGCTGAAGCTGGCGCGCAAGAACGAGAAGCCGGTGCTGCTGATTTACGGCAGCATCACGCTGCTGATTGCGGTTTCGCTGGACGTGGCGGGCGCCGAATTAATGCTGTGGGATTATCCTTACATGTTGCTGCCCTGGGGCGCCCGGCTGTTCTGCGCGGACTTGGGGCTGGGCATTATTCTTAGCTTGCTTTATCAGTATTTCAAGTCATGGAAAGGGTTCGCTGCTGCCTCGGTGTGCGCGGCGGCCATCCTCGCTTTCGTACTGGAACCTATTCTGATCTGGCTGGACATCTATAACGCGTATAGGTGGCAGCACTATTATTCTTTCCTGGGATACATCTTGCAGGCGTGCATGGTCAAAGCGTTCACCGACTACGTAACCAGACGCGGCGGCAACCGATTCGTCGAGCGGAGATAGGAAAAGCTTGGCGGGATAATAGTATCGCGTTCATCAGGACGATGGTTGGAACTTCTCCCGCTGATGCACGACGCCTACGCTGAGCGCCTGATGCTGCCACAGCAGGCGTCTGACCGCCTCTACGCTTTCCGGCTGGCAGCGAACGAGCAGCGTGACTTCCGGCAGTTGCCCCGGCTTTCTCGGTCTTCCGCCCTTGATCATCGTGATCGCTATATGCAGCAGCAAGCCGAAACCAAAGCCGATGATCGCCGATAGGATCCCCCAGATAATCGGCCCCCACGCCCAAATGAATCCCCGGCTCGTTCCGATGACGGCGAACGCGGTGGCGCAAGCCATCGCCATCTCGAACCCGCCCGCCCTGCGGTCCCGGGATTGAATCGGCTCCAGGGCATCGTTCGTCTCGTCGATATCCATCGGCACGGCCATTATTCGATCCCGCCCGATCCCCGTGTTCTCCAGTAGAGCAAGCACCTGTTCCAGCTCGGTCGTGATTTGAAATGAACCGATCACCAACATGCTCACTCCCCCTCCCAAATTCGTTCGATAGCGGCCTCCTGATAACGATTGGTCAAAAACTGGCGCTGCTCCATCCGGAACAGCCGATTATGGTCTCCGGCCTGAACATGGGCGTGATAAATGGCCCCTCCCAGCACGGATGGCATAAATAACAGCCAATGCGGGCTCAGTACCGCCGTGGAATGACGCAGACTGCCGTTAATGAGCGCAAGCACAGCGTCATAGAAGTGGGACTTGCCTACGTAAATCCACCACCACATAATGCCCCAAAACCCTAGATCGAGCCGATGATTATAGAGCTGACCGAGACCCGGGAAAATCAGCGAACAGAAGGCGGCCACGTTCGGTTTTTTGATCTCAATGTATTGCAAGCTCCACCGGCTGATATGAAAAGGGCGGACCGGCGCGTTCTCCAGCTCCGCCAGGCGGGTCAGCTTATTCACCTCGGAGGTGCTGCGGTAACTGTCGTACATGGCCCAGAAATAGATCATCAGATACCCGTATATCCAGGTGGGATCGATGACCGCCTTAGCCTGTTCGAACTGTCCACAGAACGACAGCACCATCGCCTCGTTCACATGCGCGAGCGTATTGGTAATGACCTCGCCGAGGGACAACAGCGCGCCGCGCAGGTACATATTAAGCACGAAATGCCCAAAGCCCGGAAACGATGCCGACCACCATAAAATAACATAGGGATTATGGCGGGTTAGCATCGTGATCCCGTTGGAGGTAATTAACGTCTGCGGACGGCGAATAGCAGTAGCCCGGCTCAAATCGTGATCATTCCTTCGTCGCTTGGTAAAATCAGGTTCATTTAATTATGGATAGTATGTCAATATTTGATAATTCGCATGCATGCCGCGATGAATCGTGCCTGGCTAATTTGCGGTACGACAAGAAGACCTGCATCCGGCTTATCTGCCGGTGCAGGTCTGTTGGACCGTCTTTGCATCTTAGACCGTAACGGTCTGGCCAAATTGCGCGCGGTGCAGCTTGGCGTAAGCGCCGTCCTTCGCCAGCAGCTCATCATGCTTGCCGCTCTCGGCGATCCCGTTCTCGTTCACGACGAGAATGCGGTCCGCATGGCGGATCGTCGCCAGCCGGTGCGCAATCACGAGCGTCGTGCGGTTATGCGCGAGCTCCGTCAACGCCTGCTGGATGATCGTCTCGGTCTGCGTGTCCAGCGCGGACGTCGCTTCGTCGAGAATGAGGATCGGCGGATTCTTCAGGAACATCCGCGCGATCGCCAGCCGCTGCCGCTGACCGCCGGAGAGCTTCAGCCCCCGCTCCCCGATCACCGTGTCCATCCCTTCGGGCAGTCCGTCGATCATCTCCAGCAAATGCGCACGCCGCGCCGCGTCGCGGATCTCTTCCTCGCCAGCGCCAAGACGTCCGTACGCGATATTCTCGCGAATCGTGCCCGCGAACAGGAACACGTCCTGCTGGACGATCCCGATGTGGGCGCGAAGCGATTGAAGCTGCATGTCGCGAATCGGAATGCCGTCGATGGCAATCTCTCCGCCGTCTACTTCGTAGAATCGCGGGATCAAGCTGCATAGCGTGGATTTGCCCGCCCCGGACGGACCGACGAGCGCCACCGTCTCGCCCGCACGTATGTTCAGGTTAATGCCGCTCAGGACGTCGGCATGGCCTTCGTAGCGGAATGTCACGTTATGGAAGGCGATGTCGCCGCGCAGACCTTTCACCGCTTTGGCGTTCGGAGCGTCCTTGACGTCAGGCTCGGTGTCCAGCAGCTGGAGGAACCGTTTGAAGCCCGCCATCCCTTTAGGGTACGACTCCATCAGCGCGTTGATTTTGTCGATCGGCTTCAGGAAGATGTTGACGTATAACAAGAACGCCACCAGCTCCCCGCTGGTCAATTTGCCTTCGTGCGCGAACCAGGCGCCGCAGACAAGCACAACGAGCGAGATCAGCTTCGTCATCATATAGATGCCCGACGAGCTGAACGAGATCGCCAGGTACGAGCGCAGCTTCGCCGCGCGGAACAACTGATTGTTGATGCGGAACTGCTCCTGCTCGTACGGCTCGTTCGTGAACGACTGCACGACGCGAATCCCGGAGACGCTGTCTTCAACCCGGCTGTTCACTTCGGCGATGCGTTCGAACATGTTCGTCGCGGCGCGGTCCAGCTTCCGGTTGAAGTACACGATGATCCAGATGAGGAACGGCACCACGACGAACGTGATGAGCGCCAGCTGCCAGTTGACCGTTAGCATGATCGAGAACGCGCCAACGAACGTCATTACCGCGATGAACGCATCCTCCGGGCCGTGGTGGGACATCTCGCCGATCTCGAACAGATCGTTCGTCATCCGCGACATGATCGTGCCGGTCTTGTTGTTGTCGAAGAAGCGGAACGATAGCTTCTGCACGTGGTTGAACAGCTGCTGGCGCATGTCGGTCTCGATGTTGATGCCAAGCTTATGGCCCCAATAGTTGACGACGAACTGCAGGCCCATGCTCATGAGATAGACGAGCAGCAGCGCGGCGCCCGCCGCGGCTATCATCGACCAGTTGCCCTGCGGCAGCAGATCGTCGACCATCCACTGCACCGCAAGCGGGTAAGCCAGCTCCAGCAGCGCGGCGACGACGGCGCAGCCGAAGTCGATCAGGAATAGTTTTTTGTACGGAAAGTAGTAAGATGCAAAACGCCGCAGCACGGTCCAATCCCCCTGTTTCGCTTGGTTTAGTGAAACTCGCTGGTTTCACCCTAGCACCTTTTCATCCTCGCCGCAATAACATCTCGGAAGGCGAGAAGCCGCGTTATCTCCACAAAGGGCGGCAGGCAATTCCTCCGCGAGCTGCGGCAACTGTTATGCGCGGCAACGATTCGCGTATCTCCGCCTGCTGCGAATAGGCCCGGAATCGGCTTCCTTCGTCCCGGCTTTAGATCAAAGAGGCTTCCTTCCCTGGCGGGTTGGAAGCCTCCTCACATACGTCGTCATGTCGGTAGAACCCGCCTCGCTAGCATCATGAAGCCATGCGAGCACGCGCTTACCTGCTGATCGGCAAGTACCGCCAGCTGCGGTTGTCCTTGCGAGCAGCGTCTTAGATTCGAAGGTCAACGAATGGCTCAGGCTGCGGAATACGCGCCAGCAGCTCTTCATGCAGCAGCGTTTTGTGCATCCAGATCGCGGCTTGCGACCCGTCTCCCATTGCGATAACCGTCTGCTCCGAATGCGCGACGATATCGCCGGCCGCCCACACGCCGGGCACGCTCGTCATTCTCGTCCGGGCATCGACCAGAATATGCCGGTTCTTGAACAGCTGAACGCCGAGCTGCTCTGCAAGCTCGGCGCGCACCTCATTGCCGCCGAAAGCTGTGAACCCGGTTGACGCTTGCAGCTGCCGGCCATCCTGCAGCGTAATTCCCGTCATGACCGAACCATCCGCGCCGGACGTCTCGATGCGCGCGATCGGCTCCTCAATGCAGTGGATGCCTTGCTCCTCCATACGTTCCCGCAGCGCCGCATCCACCGGGCTGCGCTCATGGTTAACATAGGTCAGCTTGTCCGTCCAATACCGAACCGTCAGCGCCATAGACGCCCCCGCGTCGCCGGCGCCGAGGATGAGCGAGGGCTGACCGGTTGCCTCGTACCCATCGCAATCCGGACACACGTAGATACTGGTGCCCAGACACTCCGCGAGCCCGGGCAGATCGGGCAGCCGATCGACCACGCCTGTCGCCAGCAGCAGCCGACGGCCAATCGCGATGTCGCCGGCTTCGGTCATGATGCGGAAGCCGTCTTGCGTTTGTTCCGCGCGGGCCGCCTTGCCTTGCACGAAGCGGACGCCGTGCGCAAGCGCCTGCTCTCTGCCCGCTTCCCGAAGCGACTTCCCGCTGACTCCTTCCGGCCAGCCCAAAATATTGTTGTACCGTCTGCACAGCGTAGATCGTCCGTCGCCCGCGTCCACAACGAGCGTGCTGCGGTTATAACGCCCCAGCTGGATCGCCGCCTGAAGCCCGGCCAACCCGCCTCCGACGATGATGCAGTCATAAGTCATGCAAAATCACCCTTTCGTTTCCAATTCAACCAATCGTCAATGAAGCAAGATTCCATAAGCATCATTATCCCGCAGCAAACTCAGCTTAAACGAGCATACGCGGGATTTTATCGCGTTAATCGGAAGAGACGTCCATTCTTCCCGCTTGCATTCGGGGTGTATGATGGAAATAAGGAGATGACTGCATGGAATATTCGTGGAAACGCAACCTCATCGTGTTATGGACCGGCGTGTTCTTTTGCAGTACGGCTTATTCGATTTCCATCCCGTTTATCCCGCTGTTTCTTAATCACGACCTCGGCATCGAGCGGAATTTGGAGCTGTGGTCGGGCTTCGCGTTTGGTATCACCTTTCTCGCCAGCGCCTTGATCGCGCCTTACTGGGGCTCGCTCGCGGACAAATACGGGCGCAAACCGATGCTCATCCGCTCCGGATTTTCGCTTGCGGCGCTGTACGTGTTAACGTATTTCATCCACGACCCGTATTTGTTCCTGATCCTGCGGATCTTTCAGGGGCTGCTGGCCGGTTACGTGCCGGCTGCGATTGCGCTGGTCGGCACGAACACGCCCGAGCATAAGACCGGCTATGCGCTCGGCATTATGGCGACGGCCAGCGCGACCGGCGGGATTCTGGGCCCGCTCGTCGGCGGCGTCGCCAGCCACTACATGGGCAACCGCGAATCGTTCCTGATCTCGGGCGCGGTCGTTCTCGTCGCGGCGCTCATCGCGACCTTCTTCGCGAAAGAGCAGACGTTCAACCGTTCCGCCGTACGCTCGAGCATTCGCGATGACATGCGCCATGCGATGGAGAACAGCCTGTTCATGAGCACGCTCGCGCTGCTGGCCATCACGACGTTCTCGGTCATGATTCTCGAGCCGCTGCTCACCGTATACATGCTGCAGCTCGGCGTCGGACAAGGCGAGGCATCGCTCACCTCAGGGATCGTATTCTCGGCCGTCGGCATCGCGACGCTCATCGCTGCGCCGCAGTGGGGCAAGATCGGCAACCGGATCGGCTACCAGAAGGTGCTCTACATCGGCCTGCTTGGCGGCGGGATCGGCAACATGCTGCAGTTCTTCGTCACGCATTATGCCCAATTCGGCGTGCTGCGCTTCGTGTACGGCCTGTTCTTCGCTGGCGTCTATCCATCGCTGAACGCCACGATCGTCAAGGTAACCGAGCCGCAGTTCCGCGGACGCGCCTTCAGCCTTGGACAGTCCGCCAACCAGGTCGGCACCATGCTCGGGCCGATGATCGGCGGCGTGCTCGGGCGCTCCATCCCGATTCGTTGGGTGTTCATCATCAACGGCATCCTGCTTATCTGCTCGGCCATCATGTTGAAGCGCCAGCGCGCTCGGCAGACGGCTGTCGCCCCGGCGGAAGCGCGGTAGACGAATCATAACGCGAAGCAACCGCCCCTCATCGTGACGTCCCCTAGGGTCGAACGTGAGGGGCTATTGCTCGTGCTGCGGCTGCTCGTTAGCGGCGGACAGGCCGCAGCCCATGTTGAGCCGCGCATTCGCTGAATCGCGCCAGCAGCTGCACTCCACTCATTATTGTTCTCCTTACCCGTCGATACATCGCCATTAGTCACGTCCAACCCACTCAAACACCTCCAATTTCCGGCTCAGCCCACTACTGAGTCCCTCATCCGCTCAAGCACCTCGAATAGTCGCGCTCAATCCACTACTGAGTCCCTCATCCGCTCAGACACCTCCAATAGTCGCGCTCAGCCCACTACTTCTCTCCTTACCCATCAAAACGCCGCTAATAGCGTTACCAAGCCCTCTTTTGAGTCCCTCATCCGCTAAGCAATCGGCTGCAGCCGCGCTCAGCCCGCAATTTTCACTTCTCGTCCCCAAACGTCCAACCTGCACAGTTCTTTCCCCCGACGCAAAAACACACCCCGATCTTCCGACCGGGGTGTGTTTCACAACTTATGCCATTCATAACTAATGCTATTCAATACCTATGCCATTCAATACCCTATGCCGGCTCCGTCGCTATTCGAACCGCAGCGCGTCGATCGGCTTTAAATTCGCGGCCTTGTTGGCCGGGAACATGCCGAAGATAATGCCGATGAAGACCGAGAAGCCGAAGGCCAAGCCCATGATCGGATACGACAGCTCTACGCCGAGCGTCGTCGTCTTCGAGACGAGGAGCGCGATGCCGACGCCGAAGCCGACGCCGAGCAGCCCGCCCAGCCCGCTGAGCGCGACCGATTCGATGAGGAATTGAATCATAATATCTTTCTTCTTCGCGCCGATCGCCTTCCGAATGCCGATCTCGCGCGTCCGCTCCGTCACCGACACGAGCATGATGTTCATGATGCCGATCCCGCCGACGAGCAGCGAGATGCCCGCGATGCCGCCGAGCGCGATCGACAGCGTATCCGATATGCTGCTGAACGTCTCGAGCACGTCCGCCTGGTTGAAGACGTTGTAGGCGTTCTCGTTGCCGCGGAACTTCTTGTACAACGCGTTCTCGAGCTCCAGCGTCACCGCGTCCATGTCTGCGCCGTCCTCGACCTTAACGTAGACTGTGCTGACGCCTTTCGACTTGAACAGCCGCTCGGAGTTCGTGATCGGAATCATGACGATATCGTCGTTCGACCCGCTCAGCGAGGAGCCCTTCGACGCGAGCAGCCCGACGACCTTATACCGGATGCCATTAATCAGGATCCGCTGGCCGACCGCGTTCTCCGTGCCGAACAGATCCTCCGCCGTACCCGATCCGATGACCGCAATGCGCTGATAGAAGTCCAGGTCGATCTGGGAAATGAACCGTCCTGCCGATACCTGATAATCCTGCGCGCTCGTATAATCCGGCGTCACGCCGAGCACGCTGACGTTCACGCTCGTCGTGCCGAACTTGACCGTGCCGTTCTGCCGGTTCGCCGGCGCGGAATGCTCGATGCCGTCAAGGTCCGCGAACGCCGTCGCTTCCGTATAATCAATCGTCGTCGTGCTGCCCCGCCCGCTGATGTTGACCGTCAGCGAGTTCGTGCCGAGCGCGGCGACGGAATCCGTGACGGACTTCGTCGCCCCTTGCCCGAGCGATACGAGCGAAATGACTGCCGTCACCCCGATAATGATGCCGAGCATCGTCAGGAGCGCGCGCATTTTGTTGCCAAGAATGCTCTTGGCGGCCATTCTAAACGCTTGCCCGATATGCACCCGCGTCACCGCCTTCCTCGCTGATCCGGCCATCCTGGATGCGAACGACGCGCCCCGCCTGCTGGGCGATCGACAAATCATGCGTAATCAAAATGATCGTATGTCCGGACGCGTTCAGTTCCTTGATCAGCGCCATTACCTCGACGCCCGTCTTCGTATCGAGCGCCCCCGTCGGTTCGTCCGCGAGCAATATCGGCGGATTGCCCGCCAGCGCACGCGCGATGGCAACGCGCTGCTGTTGACCGCCGGACAGCTCGTTCGGGCGGTGCTTGCTGCGCGAATCGAGACCGACCTTCGCCAGCGCCTCCATTGCCGCTTCCTTGCGCTGCTTCGCCGGGACGCCACGATAGATCAAGGGAAGTTCCACGTTCTCGAGCGCGCTCAATTTGTTAAGCAGATTAAAATTTTGGAAGATAAAACCGATCTTGCGATTACGGATCTCGGCCAGCCGGTTCTCCCGAAGCCGGCTGACCTCCTCTCCGTCCATCCAGTAGCTGCCGGAAGTCGGGCCGTCGAGACAGCCAATGACATTCATCAGCGTCGATTTGCCCGAACCGGACGGCCCGATGATCGCGAGCATGTCGCCATACGCGATTTCCAGCGAAATGTCGCTGAGCGCGTGGACGATCTCGCCGCCCATTTTATACTGCTTATTCAACTGTTCGATCCGAATGAGCGGTTGGTTCCCGTTCTGCTCTGCACCCATCTAGTTCCGACCTCCTCCGCCTCCGCCGCCAGTACCGCCGGATGGACGCTGGAAGCCGCCTCCGCCGCCTTGGAAACCGCCGCCCCCGCCAGGGAAGCCGCCCGTCATGCCGCCCATGATGCCCATGCCGCCTTGCATTTGCTGCTGGTTGGAAGATGTGCTCGTCACGACGGTCGGAACGACGACCGAGTCGCCTTCGCTGAGCCCGGATACGATCTCGATATAGTCTTCATTATGCAGTCCGACTTCGATGAGCTGCATATTGCCCCGACCGCCTTGCTGATTGCCGCGTCCGCCAGTACCTTGAACGCCTGATTGCGCTCCGCCCGCAGCGCCTCCTTGGCCACCTGCTTGCGCTCCGCCTGCTGCACCGCCTTGGCCGCCTGCTTGCGCTCCGCCTGCCGCGCCGCCTTGGCCGCCTGCTTGCGCTCCGCCCGCTGCGCCTCCTTGGCCGCCTGCTTGCGCTCCGCCCGCTGCGCCTCCTTGGCCAACTGTCGGTGCACCGCCTGCTGCGCCGCCTTGGCCCGCCCATTGGCGGCGTCCAGCCGCGGCCGCTTCCGCGGCAGCCGACTGCTCGGCCGTCGGCAGGATAACCATATACCGGTCGCCCATCGATTGAACCGCGTCGATCGGCAGCAGCAGCGCGTCGTCTTTCTTGTCGATCGTAATGCTGGCTTCCGCTGACATTCCCGCCTTAATGGTCGTGCTTTTGCCTTTATCGACCGTGATGGTGACATCGAACGACGCGACGCCATTGCTGCTGGTACCTTCTTTCGCGATATCCGTTACTTTGCCGGTGAAGGTCTCGTCCTCCAGCGCCTCGACCGCTACCGCGGCGGTCTGCCCGAGCTCTACCTGCGGGATGTCCAGCTCGTCGACAGAGACGACCAGTTCCATGTTGTCGTAATCGACAATCTCGCCGATCTCCGCCGTATTGTTCAACTCGTCGTCCACGGCGACGTTCATCGTCGCGACCGTGCCGCCGATCGGCGCCGTAATCGTCGCCGACGCGCTCTTCTCCTTCAGCTCGGCGATCGACGAACGCGCAAGCTCGATATCCAGCTTCTGCTGCTTCATCTGCAGGTCGATTTTCTGCTGCGCGGCTTCATCCGCCGCCGTTTTGTAACTTTCCTGCAGGCTGGTAAGCTCCATCAGCTTCTTCTCGAGGTCGACTTCCTTCGACTTGATGGAATCGGCGTTATCTTGGCCCGCCAGCACGACGAGCACGTCGCCGGCTTTCACCTTGTCGCCTTCTTTTACCTTAACCTCGGTCACCGTCCCGGACTTGCCGGCCTTCACCGTCTCCCGGTTCGCCAGCGAGATGCTGCCCGAGCCTGACACCGTTACTTCAATGGAGCCTTTGAACACTTTCGTCGTCGCCACGGGCGCCGCTACGACTTGCTCTTCCTTATTCATGACGAAATAGGCCGTTACCGCCCCGCCCACGAGGACGACGCCGATGCCTAGCAGCCACCACTTTCTCATTGCTGATCTCCCGCCTCTCCATTATTGGCCGGCATCGACCGGACTTGCAGCGATTGCGCTGTCGTTTGGTCCGGATTCAGCCATACGGTCACGATGTCGCCCGCTTTGAGCGCCGAAGCCTCTACCGGCGCATTCGACATGCCGCCCGGACCAAAGCTCATCGCGGTAATCGAAGTCTCGGAGTTCAGCGTTACCGTTACCTGCTCATCGGTGAATTCCATCTGGCCGAAGCCGCCGCGACCGCCCTGCGGCCGCTGGCCTTGACCATCCGTCGGCGGTTCGCCGTTCGGACCGCCGCTTGGCCGTTCTTGCGCGCCGTCCCCCGTAGGAGCATCAGCCCCGGAATTTCCTTCCTGCCCGGAAGGAGCCGTTGCGCCAGTCCCGCTTCCTTCCGAAGCCGCGCCATCCGGGGCTTGCCCGTTCGGGCGGCGTCCTCCGCCCATGCCCCCGCCCGGCATATCCGACGGCTGCATGTTCGATTTCTGGATAACAACGGAATCGGCCGTGACGCTGACGATTTTGCCCATCAGATCGCCCGCCCGCTCCGGCATGCCCGCTTCCTTCGTACCGCTTGCCGCCGTCGCGGATATGCCGGCTTCGTTCACCGTATTCGTGCCAGCCGCCTGGCTATCCCCGCTACCGCAGCCAGCGAGCAGGGCGGTCAGCACGAACGCCGCCCCGACGCTTGTCCATTTCATTCGTATCGCCACTTGCGCATGTCCACCTCTCGCTCTGAATTTATGTCCCTAGCATAGCAGGGCAATATGAACGATCAGTGAACATAGCGTTGCCTCGCCGCATGTCGATTGGGCAAGAGCTAGCTATGCTTACGCGTTCCTTGGCGGGCAATGTCGTTAGGTTAAGCGTAGTCGTACGGGTGAAGAATGCGCAGCCTTCGGTTGGTGTGGGCCTTCACTTTCACCTGTCCCTATTCGCTTAACCTGACAGCGCTGCCTTGGCCGGTATCGAGCGCGTTCATGCCAAAAAGCCGTTCCAGACGGGCAATGTCATGAAGTTTAGATTTCACTCAATGACATTGTCCCAGCAGGACGGCTTCCTTTCGGATGCTTAAGCGCTAATCGTGATCGTGAACGTCGTCCCGCGGCCGACTTCGCTCTCCACCTCGATCAGGGCGTCATGCAGATCCAGGATATGTTTGACGATCGACAGGCCGATGCCCGTTCCCACCTTGCGGCTGCGCGATTTGTCGCCTTTATAGAACCGTTCCCAAATCCGCGTCAGTTCCTCCGGGGCGATGCCGATGCCGTAATCGCGAACGACGATGCGCGCGGCGCCTTCTTCCTCACGCAGCGACACATCAACCCGGCTACCTGACGGGGAGTAGAAGATCGCGTTCTGCAGCAAATTGGCCAGCACCTGATCAATCCGGTCGGGATCCGCCAACACGAACAAATCCTCTGCCGGATTGTCGAGACCGACGCTCACGCGGTGCTGCGCGAACAGCGGCTCCATGCGGGCGATCGTCTTACGCGTCTGCTCCGACAGATTGAAGCGGACCTTCTCGAGCCGGAACTGCCCGGCCTCGATTCGCGCCATGTCGAGCAGATCGCCGACCAGCTTCATCATCCGGTCCGACGACTCCTTCATTAACTCCAAATAGCGGCGCTGCTTCTCCTGTGGAATCGCCCCGTCGGTGAGCGCGGTCAGAAATCCGTTGATAGATGTTAGCGGCGCCCGCAAATCATGCGACACATTCGCCAGAAACTCCCGCCGCTGGTTCTCCAGCGACCCCAGCTCGACGGCCATGTAGTTGAGCGCTTCGCCGAGTTGGCCGATCTCATCCTCTGTGCGCACCTCGACCTTGCGAGAGAAATCCCCTTTCGCATACTGCAGCGCTGTCTGGCTCATTTCGCGCAGCGGCCTGGCCAGCCTCCGCCCGAGGACGAAATAAATGGCTACCGCGAGCGGGATCGTCACCAGCATACTGAGCAAATACGGCTGGACGAACCGATTCACGTCGCGCTCGAATTCGAAGGAAAGACTCACGATCGCTTTCTCCTCCATGCCTTCCGCCCCCGGAATCGCCTTCGCGGTGAGCAGCACGCGCGTCTGATCGGAATACGTCTCCTCCGCCACCGGTGTCCCGCTCAGCGCATCGCTTACAATATCCGCTTCAAGCGGAATCGCCTTGCCATGATTGCCAAGCGTATACAGCAGCCTTCCATCCGCGCCGTATAGTTGGTACGTTCGCTCCGGACCGCCCATCCCCCACTGCAGCGATTCGACAAGCGTCTCCTGGTCCCAGCCTTTCGAGTAGCCGTATTTGATACGATCAATGACGCGATCCTGCATCTGCTCCGAGCCGGCGCGGATGAAGCTGCGCAGATTGCTCTTGAAGATCGTCGCCGACAGCAGGCTCGACAAGCCGAACGAGATGAAGGTGATGAGCAGGAAGCTGAGAAACATTTTGGCGAAAATCGTCCTCACCTTCATGCGCCGCCCTCCCCGTACTTATAGCCGATGCCCCGGATCGTCTCGACCTTGCAGTCGATGCCGAATTGGCGCAGCTTCTCGCGAATCCGCTTCACATGCACGTCCACCGTCCGCGGGTCGCCGTCGTAATCGAAGCCCCACACCTGGTCGAGCAGCTGCTGGCGGGTGAAGACGCGATTGCGGTTGGACGCCAGAAAATAAAGCAGCTCGATCTCCTTCGGCGCGAACATCGCGTTCTCCCCGTTCACCGTCAGCTGCAAATGACGCATGTCGAACAACAGCTCGTCCAGCTTGACGATCTCCTCGTGGTACAGCGACGGGTTCGTGCGGCGCAGCACTGCGCGGATGCGGGCCATCAGCTCCTTCGGATCGAACGGCTTCACGATGTAATCGTCGACGCCCAGCTCGAACCCCCGCAATTTGTCGTAGCTCTCGCCTTTGCCCGACAACATGATGACCGGCGTGGCGAAATCCTTCCTTAACCGCTCGCATGCCGCCCAGCCGTCCATCTCCGGCATCATAATGTCGAGCACGATCATATCGGGCGATTCGTCATAGACCAGTTCCAAGCCCCCCGCACCGTCATGAGCGGCAAGCACTTCGTATCCCTCGAGCTCCGCGTACAGCCGAATCAGCTCGCATACATGCTCGTCGTCGTCGATTGTAAGCAATTTGATCGGTCTCATGCTCCGTCCCCTTCGAGTCGAAAATAGTGTTGCCACCATCGTATCACGCGAACATGAAGATAAAATGAACGAACGCTGTCTATTTCCGGGGAAATAATGCCCCAAATGACAAAATCATTCCGCGCTCCTGACAGGGGTTTACCTATACATGTCCCATTTCGCCACGATGCTTGGTTTCTCGCACGACCAATGGAGAAAGCGCTTCCTTTTTGGCGGCGCAGACGCGTTTCTCGAACGTGTGAGGCTTCTAAGATGGGCCAAGCTATCGACTTTCACGAGAAACGATCGTCGCGTTACAATTAGGCCGCCAGGCCTCGACAGGCCGCCCAAATCGCATGCTTAGCAAGGTCGCGCTGCCATAATGCCTAACTGGCCTGCCGGGCCGGATGACTATCAAACGGCGTTGCCTCTCTACTATCCTCCCCCCAAAGACGATCACGACGTGGCTCTCCCGCAAACCTCTTATCTCCCTAATCGTTCTCCTCGTTAATCAAGACTGCCCTCGATTCTCCGCCGCTTGAAACCATGAAAGGTGCTTCATTTGACGTCGGGGAGATCCCTTCGAGTCGAACTGTATGCCAGCTCCGCGATCGAACGATCCGCCCCTCGCGTAGGCGGCAAGTCCTGTTTGGCCGCAGCTGCATCCGGGAGATGCTTCCTATTTTGGCACCAGGCAGAAGGAAAGCGGCAACCCGGCGCGGAAACTTACCTATATGCGGGCTTCGCGAAGCCCGACTATCGCAGCATCTATCGGAAACATCGTTAGTCCAAGTCTAGTGTGGGAGGGATCATCATGTCGGATTCCGTGCATCAACGACTGATCGGCGCGAAAGAACGCGTCTTTCGGCTGCAGAAAGCGCAGCGCAGAAAAGAGGAGCTCCAGAAGCGAATTCGGGAGCAGGAGAGGCTGATCATGCAGCACGAGATGACGCTTGAAGCCGAGACGCCCGAGTACGGCAAGCTCCTGCGCCTGCCAGTCGCGCACCTGTTCCGAACGCTGCTGCGCAGCGAAGTGGAGCAGCATAAGCCGGAACGCCGGCAGACGCTGACGGCCGCGCTGCGCCTTCAAGCCGCTCGGCAGCTGCATGCGGATACGGAGTCGGATTTGCACCAGGTCGGCGTCGACTTAAGCCACTATCGCAACGCTGCGCGCGAATACGATGAACTGATGGCGGAGAAGGAGTCGCTGCTTCGCACCTCGCCCACCTTTACGTACGAATTGGCCGAGATGGACGAATCGATCGCCACACAGGCGGCATTGGCCAAAGAGCTGCAGGAAGCTTGCACCGCAGGACGCCGTGCAGCCGCCTCTCTGGAAGACGTCGCTCGCATGCTCGGGAAGACAGATCATTGGGGCGGATGGGATACGCCTGCAAGCGGCGGATTCGGCGGCAAACCGCATCTCTATGCGCCTATCGACGAGGCGAAAAGCCACATTCATCACGTGCAGCATCTGCTCGCCGCCTTCCGGGATGAACTCGTCGAAGTAAAACGCACGTCAGACCTTGAGCTCGATTTGAGCAGCCTGCTGCGAATGACCGATGATTGGATCGACGCCTTGATTCATGACTGGGTGGCTAACGGGCGCATGCAGAACGCCATTGAAGAAACGCACCGCGTCCTATACGGCGTCCGTGCGATGATCGGCCGAACCGAGACGGCGCATGCCACGGCGGAATCGCAGCTGGCCGGCATGAAGATCAGCCGCTTGAATTGGATCGAAGGACGGGAACTCGCATAGCTTGCGCGGGTCTTAACGCGACTACCATAATAAAGGCTCGGCAGCCGATTGCTGCCGAGCCTTCTTTTGCACAAGGATGCCTGGTTTACAAGGGTGCCGTATAACGCGCAACGCCCGAATCCAGCCGCTTCAAGCCGCTTTCGCCTTCTTCGCCGACGAAGAAGCTCGTGATGCCTTCCGCGCCATACCAGTTCACCGATAAGACGAGGCCTTTGTCCGTATTCGCCGCGAACATCATCTCGAACTGATCGGCGCTAATCTCGCCGCCGTCGTCCACCCGCCATGTCGAGTTCGGTTCATACGTCGCGGGAAAGTCGCAAAACAACAGCTCCTCGCCGCGCGTCAGCACGAGACTCGCCAGCATATCGTCCTCCTGCCGCTCGAACTGAATCAGGTACAAAGCGCCTACGGTGCCGATTTCCGCGATTTTCTTGCCTTGGAGCACGCCTCGCTGTTTCTTCGCTTCCACCGCTTGCACGACCTTCTCGTCCACGGGCTGTCCGCGTCCTTCCGTGTTGATCGCAAGCCCTGCTCCCGGCGGCCACACGTCCGACGTCGTCATCAGGTACGTATCGTCCGCCTTCGCCTCCCCTTCGGCCACGGTATAGACATGTCCGGCGATATGGTCGAAATTGTACATGTTCTGCCTGCTCGTATCCTTCGCATCCGATTCTTGCTTCTTCTCGAATTTCACTTTCAGCACGTTACCGTTGCTGCCCACCGCCAAATCATAATGATCCTGCTTCGCTTCCGTGTCGCCGATCGTGATGAGCCGCTTGCCGCTCTCGTCCGCGAAGGCGAACGCCCCTTGGCCAAGCTTCTCCCTGCTCATCACCGTGCTGGCCGGAACCTCCGAATCGCTACCTTCGTCCGAGCCTCCAACCGCCTCTTCTCCGGCAGGCGGGTCCGCGGAATCGGCGTCCGCTCCTTCCGCTTGCCCATTCTGCTGCGCTGCCGGCGGGTCCGCGCTCTCGTTATTCGCGGCGCAGCCGGCCAGCATACAGGCTAGTGCTACCAGCAGCAATGCCTTTCGCATCGTAATATTCCTCCTTGCCTTTTCAGCACTCGATTGATCAGCGTCACTTGCGCCATCATATACCAGACGCTGTTCACCTCCCATATGTTACCACACTTTACCAAATTCGAAATCCGTCCCAAGACTAATGGCTGGGGGCGGGCACAAATCAAGAGGAGCTGCGCGCTGCGCGCCCTATCGGGCGTGCAAACCAATTAGGGCGCTCAATGCTGCCCCCGCTATTAGCGACACCTACGTCACTATCGCACTGCCACTAACCTCACTTCCCGCCAATAGCGACACCACCGTCGCTATTACACTGCCACTAGCCTCACTTCTCGCCAATAGCGACACCAGCGTCGCTATCGCACCACCATCAGCCAGTCCTCCCACCAATAGCGACACCTACGTCGCTATTACACTGCCACTAACCTCACTTCTCGCCAAAAACCAATCCTTCGCTACATGCTGACCGCCCCATCGGGTGGGCAAACCAAGTAGGGCGCTACATGCTGTCCCACTACCGGGCGTGCAAATTAAATAGGTCGCTAAATGCTGCACATCCGATGCGCAACCCAATTAGGCGCCAAATGCTGCCCATCCGATCGGATACGCAAACCAATTAGGCCGCTTCATGCTGCCCGCCCCATCGGGCGGGCAAGCCAAGTAGCGGGTTTTAACCAAATCCCCTTTGGTGAATATATACCAATTATAGGGGAACCAGCATCGCTCCCCCACATTGCAAAGGAGTTGTGCTATGCAAAATCGCCGTCTTCGCCAATGGTTGAACGTGTTCGGCCTGATCGCGGTCGTGGCCGTGAACGCGCTAGCCGATTGGCTGCCGATCAACGGCTTGACGACCGGGGAGGTATCCGCCAAGTATCCAGTGCTCGTCACCCCGGCCGGTTACGCTTTCTCGATCTGGTCGCTTATCTATGCGCTGCTCGCCGGGTTCGTCATCTATCAGGCGCGCCCGCTCCGCCGAGCGACCGACGGTCCAACGGGTCGGACCCTGGTTTATGCTTAGCTGCCTATTCAACATCGGCTGGATCCTCGTCTGGCACTACGAATATGTCTACGCAAGCGTGGCGGTCATGCTGGCGCTGCTCCTTTTCGCTCATCGCGCTCTACGCGAATATTCAAGCCGCGACGAACCGTCCTACGGTAGGCGAGAGCCTCCTTGTCCGGCTCCCGTTCAGCCTCTATTTGGGCTGGATAAGCGTCGCGACGATCGTCAATATCTCGGTTGCGCTCTACAAGTCGGGCTGGGACGGATTCGGCATCTCCGACGCGACTTGGACCATCGTCGTGCTGGCGTTCGGGACGGTCTTGGCCTTCGTGGTCGGAGGCAAATATTCGGATCCATACTACGTGCTCGTCTTCGTATGGGCCTATATCGCGATCGCCTACAAACAACATTCTTATGATCAGATCGTGACGGCGGCGCTGATTGCGACCAGCCTGCTGCTCGTCTATTCCATCGCTCTGTGGATTCGCAAATTTAAGCAGTTACGGGACTAACCGCGTATGTTTGCGGATCGGCCGGCTTCTAATAGAAGCCGGTCTCTTTGCGTAAAGTACCGCCCCCCGTTGCCCGGCAGGCCGTTCCCCAGTAGCCAGACTTGCTTTCTCCACCCTACAGCCACCTTACCTCCTTCTTCATCTCGGTCACAAATCGGCGAAATCCGGCGAAACTTTATCTAATTGCAAGCATGGGCGAGAAAACCGTGCGCCAAACCGCCCAGATGACACTTAATTCAATATTCTGAATATTTACAAAATTAATATCCGCGTTTACAATAACATCATAACATCCGGTACAAGCTGCACCGGCGTCAAGCTTCTCCCAAGGACAACCGCCGGACTGGATGGAATACGAACGAGAGGGGATAGTCCATTGAAGTAAGCAAGCGAAGCATGTCTAGAATCTAACCGGTTCGCCCTTCCCATCTGAGGCGCATTGGTTTCGTATAAGGTAACCCAACCAGCGCAGCGGTTACCTGCAATCATGCGGAAAGGAGCTATTCTCCTTCATTGTGAACGGCATAAGACATGCGGGAACCCAAGTCGAGACGGATGTATCTTTGGTCAATCGTATCCGGCATTGAACCGGATGAGCACCACCCATTTTTAGCAACGCAAGTTGTCGAACGGAGCGTGTCAAAGGCAATTGAATAGGTCGATCATGCACAGCCAGGGATTTCAGTTGTCTTCGGACAATTGAAATCCCTTTTCTCGTTCAGTCGGTTTTGCAATCTGTCCTAAGACATAAGCCTGTCATCTATAGGCCATGGGGGGCTTCACCGAGCGCTTTCCCTTATCCCGACAGTACTACCCTTCGCCAATTGGGCCCCACGCGATATGCTTCCGACGCGCGTTTTCCTCGGATAACGCTCAGGCTTTGCCCTCTGGACGCCCTTTTCCTGCCGACAGCTAGGTTGGCGATTGGCGGATTTGTCGAACGTGATACGCTTTTTTGTCCCCTCTGGACAAGGCTTACTTTCTTCGCAATGACGATATGGCCTACTCTCGCTGCGTTCCATCCAATCCGCGCCGCACTACATTATATTTGACGATCATCTAATTAGATGATAATCTAACAGCAGAAGGAGTGAACTTACGATGATGCAGTTGGATAAAATCGTCAGCTACCACAAGGCGCTCGGAGATCCGACGCGCATGCGGATGGTCATTCTGCTGACCGAAGGCGAGCTGACCGGGCAAGAGCTGGCCGAGAAGCTGTGCATTTCCCCCGCCACCGTCACGCACCACGCCGCCAAGCTGCGTGCCGTCAGTCTCGTGAAGGAACGGCGCGACAAGAACTCGATTTATTTCACGCTCGACCACTATTTCATGGACGCGTACGCCAAAGCGATGCAGCAGCTTATCGCCGACCGCGCGCGCCCCGCTTCGGAGGAGCAGGAACCGATGGACGACAAGAACGAACGTCTGAGGCAATCCGTGATCAAAAACTTCTTCACCGCCGACGGCAAGTTGAAACACATCCCTTCCCAGCTGAAGAAGAAACGCATCGTGCTGGAATTTCTGGCCGAGAAGCTCGAGGCGGGACGCAACTACACCGAGAAGGAGATCAATGTCTTCATCGAAGCATTCCACCCCGACTTCGCCACGATCCGCCGCGAGTTCATCATGCACGCGTATTTGTTCCGGGACAAGGAGATCTACGAGCGCAATCCGCGCGAGATGTGGGAGAAGTGGGAGACGTTATCATAGCCCATTCGGAAGGAGGCAAGCATATGAAGGACATTCACCCGTATACGATCGAGCAACTTGCCTACTACGAGCAAGCCACTCTGGCAGAACGCGGTCGTCGCGCTTGGATGCTGAGCTCTGCTCCTACCGGCAGCCGCTCCCCATGGATGAGAAGACTTCTGCGCTCGCGAAGACGCGCGGCATTGGTCAGCCAAGCGTACCTGGTGCTCGAACAAATGCTGAAGCACGAGAATGCCGAGCTGCGGCTTCGCACGGCGGAGATTATTTTGCGGCGTACCCGCAGCGTGTAATTTTGCGTCTCATCATCCCCTATCACCAAAGAAAGGCAGCGTTGCTTTCGGAGACCGCGCTACACTCTGAAATGTGGCTGCCTATTTTCGTCCGGGCTGGCAGCCATACCCGACGGCTGAGTCCGGGGTTTCACGTACTAGACGCCCTTCCTTCATGCTCCAACTCCCTTGCTTCATGTGCCAACTCCCTTGCTTCATGTGCCAGCTCCCCTCGCTTCACGTGCCGGCTGCTTTTATAACGTGCCGGCTGCTTCCCTCCCCTATCAGCTCGCCCTCCGCTACGCCTTGTATCCCCCTTGCATTTTCCCAATTCGCCGTTTATTCTCCAGTTAATTCCAAATTATCGCATCTAACCACAAAAAATTGGCATCAATCACAACATTTTGGCTATTTAGCGGCTTTCACGGCGCTGATACGATAGATACACGGCAACGGCGATAACTTCTAAGCGACATGCATTCGTGCGATGAACTATTCGGGCGGCTAATCGTTCATGCGATCAATGGTTCGCGTCGCGAATACACGCACCCGCGTTGCTCGCGCATCCCGTTCTCAGCCGCCGCGGAACGTAAGCGAAGGAAGGAGGAGCCGCATTTTTTGTAAGCGTTATCATCAAATCATAGGAGGTTCTAATGAAAAAAGTATCCATCTATTTGCTGCTTGTCACGCTGCTCGCGACGCTGCTCCCGGCTCAAGCCGGCGCATTCAGCGGCGAGGTCCCGCTCGGCTCGGGCTCGTACTCGACCGTGCTGCCGCCGGGGGCCACGAATACGCAAGGCACCATCTATAAGACCGGCAACGTCTCCGGCCCGATGCCGACCAACGACTGGTGGAGCAACCTCGCCTGGGACACCTATTCCGAAGCGCAATACCCGCACCCGCTGGCGGTCAAAAATCAATCGGACGGCTTCCGCATCTACTACCCGGGCAGCCGGATTACGGCCAACTCGTCCTGCGTCTGCGGCTGGATCAACGACATCCACGATTTTACGGTCGGCCATAGCGCCGTCGCCACCTTCCCGGATGCCAAAGTCGACGGCTACAGCGACTGGTTCGTCAAGGCGAACTACCAAAGCGGCGCCAATGCCATGAACGTCTCGTACGGGCACGGCTCTCCTTATGTCTACTTCAATTTCGCGGGCGGCAATCCGAAGCTCTCCTTCTACACGCCGCCGACGGTATGGTCGGGCAGCGCGTCCACGCCGGTGCTCGGCATTACGATGGAAGGCGCGCATTACGGCCTGTTCGGCGCGAACGGCAGCACGTGGAGCGGCATTGGCTCCAAGACGCTGACGAACAACGGCAGCTCGTATTTCTCCATCGCCGTCCTGCCGGACAATACGCAGGCGACGCTGAACAAATTCGCGCAATACGCCTATTCGCACGTGACAGGCACGCAGGTCAGCTACGCTTACAACACGGCGGCTAACCAAGTGACGACGACGTACACGTACACGACGCAGGCGAAGCAGGGCACGCAGACCGGCACGATTTTCGCCCTCTACCCGCATCAATGGAAGAATTCGACGAAGGCGCTGCTGCCATACACGTACAATTCCGTGCGCGGCACGATGAAGGCTGCCGAGGGCACCTCGTTCCAGACGACGATGAACTTCACGGGCGTGCTGCCGATGCTGCCGGATAAAGGCTCGTACAACAAAGCGACGCTGCAGCAGTACGTCAACGAGGCGGAAGCCGAGACGTACACCGGCACGGCCGATACGTACTGGGTCGGCAAGCGGCTCGGCAAGCTCGCGACGCTCGCGCCGATCGCCGATCAAGTGGGCGATACGGTTGCCGCGACGAAATTCCGCAACGAGATCAAATCCATTCTCCAGAACTGGTTCAAAGCGAGCGACGCAGCCGGCAATCTGAAAAGCCAAAGCGTCTTCTACTACAACAGCAACTGGGGCACGGTCATCGGCTACCCGGCCAGCTACGGCTCGAGCGAGGAGCTGAACGACCATCATTTCCACTACGGCTACTTCATCAAAGCGGCGGCCGAGGTGGCACGCGTCGATAAGGCATGGGCGCAAAGCTGGGGCCCGATGGTCAATCTGCTCATACGCGACATCGCCAGCACGAACCGCAGCGACTCGATGTTCCCGTTCCTGCGCAACTTCGATCCGTATGCCGGCCACTCCTGGGCTTCCGGGCACGCCCGCTTCGGCGATGGCAACAATAACGAATCGTCCTCCGAGGGGATGAACGCGTGGGCCGGCATGGTGCTGTGGGGCCAAGCGACGGGCGACACGGCCGTCCGCGACGCCGGCATCGCGCTCTACACGACGGAGATGAACGCGATCAACGAATATTGGTTCGACGTGGCCAACACGAACCGCCCGGCCAGCTTCACCCGTTCGACCGCGAGCATGGTATGGGGCGGCAAGACGGTCGGCGACGGCACGTGGTGGACCGGCAATCCGGAGGAAGTGCACGGCATCAACTGGCTTCCGTTCACGTCGGCATCGCTCTACTTGACGCACTATCCGACCTACACGAACAAGAACTATAACGCGCTCGTCAGCGAGAACGGCGGCACCAATTTCGACGCGTGGGAAGATTTGATCTACATGTACCGCGCCATCTCGAACCCGACCGAGGCGAAGAACTTCTGGAACGCCCGCGGCGCGGCGCTCGGCGCGGAAGCCGGCAACTCCAAGGCGAACGCCTACCACTGGATTTATAACCTGGATGCGATGGGCAACGCCGACCCGACGATTACGGCGAATACGCCGCTCTACGCGGTATTCAACAAGAACGGCGTTAAGACGTATATCGCCTACAACATGAGCAGCTCGCCGATTACGGTCACGTTCTCCGACGGCACGGTCGTGAACGTCCCGGCGAACAGCTTCAACACCGGCAACGGCGGCGGCGGCGGTGGCGGCGATACGCAAGCGCCTTCCGTGCCGACGAATCTGGCTTCCACCAAAACAAGCACCAGCGTCACGCTGACGTGGAACGCGTCGACGGACAACGTCGGCGTCACCGGCTACGACATCTATCGCGGCGGCGCGCTTATCGGCTCCTCGCAGACGACGAGCTATACGGACAACGGCCTTGCGGCCGGCACGGCGTACAGCTACACTGTCCGCGCGAAGGATGCAGCTGGCAACGTATCCGCGGCGAGCGCGGCGCACAACGTCACGACGAACACGAGCAGCGGCCAATACGTGACGGCGGACTTTACCGCCACGGTGACGAAGCCGACCTCCTCGACGGAGAAAATCACGTTCAAGCCGACGACAACCGCCCTCTATGTGGATATCCACTACACCGTGAACGGCGCGAATCAGCAGAACGTGCGCATGATCAACAACAACGGCACGTGGGAGCATACGATCAGCGGTCTGAGCGCTGGTCAGGCCATGGATATCTGGTTCACGTACGAGAAGTCCGGACCGCAGTACGACTCGCCTCACTACACGTATACGCACTAAGAAGGTTAAGCCGGGAGCGAGGGTAGGATCACGACAATCCCGGCGGATAAAATGCAGCATGCAAAAAGGCGTCGCAGGGTCACAGACCCGCGGCGCCTTTGCTCTTTGGACGTGCTTTACGAAACAATCGTACATATCCCTTAGCCGACCGCGTCGCGCAGCCGCTTGCGTACTTGCTCCGTCAACGCCAAATC
The DNA here is from genome assembly GCF_042431225.1 of Paenibacillus aurantiacus. Lineage (NCBI taxonomy): Bacteria > Bacillati > Bacillota > Bacilli > Caryophanales > Paenibacillaceae > Paenibacillus > Paenibacillus aurantiacus. The sequence continues at coordinate 351,293 of NZ_JBHMDO010000003.1, forward strand.
ATGCCCGTTCTGCGGATTGAGCCGGATGTCAGCCGAGAGAATGATCAAGCCTCGATCGTAATACACCTGATTCCCCAGCGCCTCGGCAATCGTCCGCATCGGCACGAATGTACGGCCGTTCAAGACACGAAGCGATCCTCCCCCGCCTTCACCCTCGCCGAAGACCAGCCGCTTGCCCGCATGCGACACCGCGACTTCCCGCTTATTCGCGTCATAGTCGACCTTCGCCACGAAGGCGCTCGCGGCGAATCGCAGCGGCACCAGCGTCACGCCATCCCGCACATACGGCATGACGGCCGCATCCTCCGGATCGACGGTACCCGGCTTGCCATACAGCAGCACGGCCGGCCCTTCGACCGACAAGATCACCGACTGCTCCAGCAGGATGGCGAGCTCGTCTTTGCATTCGCCGTTTTTGTACAAAATCATATAGTTCTTAATACGGTCGATCGCTTCTTGACGCATGTCCTTCTTCAGCGACTTGTCGTTCAACACGCGCTCGATCGCGCACCAGCCATACAACGCTGAATCGGGATTCGTCTGCGACTGCGCGAGCGCGTAGATGAGCGAAGCCGTCAGGCTGTCTTGCATCGCGTCTCTGGCCGCCGCCAGCCATGCGGTGTCGGGCGCCGAGTAATGATCCATCGCCTTCAGGTAGCCGAGGACGAACACCTCGTCCGGCCGCAGCGTCTTCACCGCGAGCGAGGATAACGCCTTGCCGTACGCCAGCTTGGCGTATTGTTCCGCGAGGTCCCGCTCCTCCCATGCGCCAGCGCCCGAATAGATCGCATGAATGGCGGCCGCCTTCTCGGCGAGCACGATCTTCTCTGACGCAAGGAACGCCGCCACGTCCTTCGTTAATCCACCGCGCTTCGCTTCGGCTACCTTCGTAACGTTCGCGTAAGCCTCATGGAAAACCGTCGACGTAAGCGGAGAGTCCGCGTGTACCGTCCCGACCTGCCATTGCAGTGACGCCAGCACGATCAGCGCCATCATAGCAGTCAGAATACCTATTCTAAACCTGAATGGCATTTGTTGTTCGCCTCCTCTTGCAACACAGCCTTATTCGGAGCATGAGCCCGCCTATGCAACAAACCGATAAAATGAAACATTAACCAAATTATATCTCACGTCGCGTACATCGAACAGGCAAGCGGCCGCTACGATATGTAGGCATCGCAATGGGGTGGAGCGCCGCAGCCGCTTCGAACGGCAAAAAGAGCCTGAAATGAATCAGGCTCTGCTCTCCCCACTATCCAGCGACTACGCTCGCCAGCTATTCGTCCCGGACGATCAGCTGATCGCGCCGCGGTCCGACCGATACGTGCGAGATGCGCACGCCGATGGCTGCTTCCATGAACGCCACGTAATTCCGCGCTTCCGGCGGCAGCTCTTCGAACGCGCGCGTATCCGAAATATCCCCGCGCCAGCCCGCGAGCTTCTGCCAGACCGGCTTCGCCCCCGCCAGCCGCGCGCTGGCCGGGAACCGGTCCGTTACCGTGCCATCCGTCAGCTCGTAGGCGATGCAGACCGGAATCTCGTCCAGATAGCCGAGCACGTCGAGATTCGTAAGCGCGACCGACGTTGCCCCTTGGACCGAGCAACCGTAACGGGTCGCCACCGCGTCGAACCAGCCGACCCGGCGCGGCCTGCCCGTGTTGACGCCGTATTCGCCGGCATCGCCGCCGCGCCGACGCAGCTCCTCCGCTTCATCGCCGGCAAGCTCGGCGACGAACGGTCCCGCGCCGACGCAGCTGGAATAGGCCTTCGTGACGGCCAGCACGCTCGATATGGCATGCGGAGGCAGCCCGGCGCCTACCGGCGCGAATCCGGCCAATGTTGAAGACGAGGTTGAATGCGGATAGATGCCATGATCCGGATCGCGAAGCGCGCCCAACTGGCCTTCTAGCAGAATCGATTCGCCGCGGCCGTAGGCTTCCAGCAGCAGCCGCGAGACATCGCACATATAAGGACGCAGCCGCTCTCCCGTCTCCATTAGCTCCGGCAGCAGGTCGTCCGCCGCCATCGGCTTGCGCCCGTAGAGATGGACAAGCAGCACGTTTTTCGCCTCCAGCAAACGTTCCAGCCGCTCCCGCAGCCTGCTCTCGTCGAACAGATCCGCAAGCTGGATGCCGAGCTTCGCGTATTTGTCCGCGTAGAACGGCGCGATGCCCATGCGCGTCGAGCCGAAGCTGCGCGCGCCGAGCCGTTGTTCCTCGAGCTCGTCGAACAGCCTATGGACGGGAAGAACGAGCTGCGCCCGGTCGGAGATGCGCACTCGCGGAGCTGGCACGCCTCGCTCGGCCAGCATGCCGATTTCCTTCAGCATAATCTCCGCGTCCAGCGCCGCGCCCGGGCCGATCACGTTCGTCACCTCCGGGTTGAACACGCCGGAGGGCAGCATCCGAAGCGCGAACTTCCCGTACTCGTTGATGATCGTATGGCCCGCGTTGCTCCCGCCTTGGAAACGCACCGCGTAATCGGACTTCGCCGCCAGCGCGTCCGTCATCTTCCCCTTGCCCTCGTCGCCCCAATTGGCACCTACGATCGCTGTAACCGTCATTCCCGTCGCCTCCCGAGCATCTTGTTTTCCTCTGCAAGCCTTATTATAATTTCGGGAGATGCCATTAATAAAATGGATATAACTAATACCAGTCATAAAATGAGGTAATGACTATGGAATTCAGTTTGGAGTGGTACCGCGTCTTCTATTGGACCGCGAAGCTCGGCAGCCTGACGAAGGCCGCGGAGCAGCTGCACATTACGCAGCCAGCCGTCAGCCATACGCTCAAGCAGCTGGAAGCGGGGCTTGGCGGACCGTTGTTTTTCCGCACAGCGAAAGGCGTTACGCTCACCGGCGAAGGCGAGATGCTGTTCCGTTACATCGAACAAGGGATGCAGCTGATCGATCTCGGGGAGCGTAAGTTAGCCGAGATGCACAATCTCGAATGCGGCGAGATCAGCATCGGGGCGAGCGACACGCTGTGCCGGCATTTCCTCCTGCCGCAGCTGGAGCGGTTCCACCGGCGGTATCCGGACATCCGAATCAAGGTGACCAACCGCACGACGCCAGAGACGCTCGCGCTGCTGAAGGAGGGCCGCATCGACTTCGGTCTCGTCAACTTGCCAGCGGACGACCCGAAGGTCGATTTCCGTCCGAGCGCCTCGCTGCAGGAGTGCCTCGTCGGCGGCCCCGCCTATGCGGAGCTGGCCGGAAGTCCGCTGCCGATCAACGATCTTCGCCGCTACCCGCTTCTGCTGCTCGAATCCGGCGGAAGCACCAGACGCTTCCTCGACGACTACGCGCTGGCTTGCGGCGCGCACCTCGCGCCCGAATTCGAGCTCGGCAGTCTCGACCTGCTCGCTCAGTTCGCGCAGAGCGGCTTCGGATTAACGATCATCGCGCGCGAATACGTGACGGACCAGCTCGCCTCCGGCCTACTGGTGGAGATTCCGCTGCATCCGCCCATCCCCGCGAGGCATATCGGGATCGCGACGTTGAAGGGGGTTCCGCTGTCGTCGGCCGCCAGCCGGTTCCTCGAATTTCTGCCCTAGCGCATAACTACAAAAAGCCGCGACTCGGCTGCCGGAAGGCATGCCGAATCGCGGCTTGCGTTATACATTTCGTAGGAGCGCCGCCCCCCGTTGTCCGAGCGGGCGCAACGCGGCAATCAAGCCTACTTCGAAGCACCCGATATTGCCGTCTTCAGCGTATCCTCCGCCTTCTTCCGCTGCGGATCTTCGCGGTTATACCGCTCGGCCAGCAGCGTCGTCATCCGGTACGCCGTCTTGTCGTTCAGCACGCCTGTCCCCGGCAGCGCTTGACCGCGTTGGAACTGCTCGACCGCCCGCTCCATCGCGTCGTCGAACACGCCTCCGACTTCGCCCGGCAAGTATCCGAGCACCTTGAGCATTTGCTCGGCCGTCTTCACCTGATCGCCGTAGTCGCCGTTCTTGAGCGCAAGTCCGATCGGCAGCGAAGAAAGCTGCGTATACGCAGGCGGCTCGACCACGGTCGTCGGCTCGATGCCCTTCTTGTGAATCCAGCTTCCATCCGGCGTAATCCACTGCGCCTTCGTGAGTTTGAGCACCGAGCCGTCGTCCAGCTGAGTGAACTGCTGCACGATGCCCTTGCCGTACGTTTTCTCGCCGATGACCGTGGCTCCGGCCTGTTCCTTGAGCGCGGCGGTCAACACCTCCGCGGAGCTGGCCGTGTGCCCGTCGACAAGAATCGAGATCGGCAGCTTAAGCGGCTTCTCCTCCTCCGACTTGTGCGTGACGACGTGCTTCTCGCCCTTGCCGACGACCTGCAGAATCTTCTCGCCCTTCGGAATGAATCGGCTCGCGATCTGGATGGTCGGGTCCAGCAGACCGCCCGGGTTGCCGCGCAGATCGAGCAGCAGCCCCTTCATGCCCTTCGCGGTCAGCGCCTCCAGCGCCTTATCGAACTCGTCGCCCGTCTTGTCCGCGAATCGTTCGATCGTAATTTGGCCGATGCCGCCTTCCTTCATCTCATACTCGACCGTCTTGACCGGCACCGAGCCGCGCTTCACCGACAGCTCGATCGGCTGCTCGGCCCCCTCCCGCGCCAGCGTCAGCTTGACCGTCGTCCCTTCCTTGCCGCGCACCATGCCGAGCAGCTTATCGGATGCCATGCCTTTGGCCGCTTGGCCGTCGACCGCCACGATCGTGTCGTGATCCTTCACCCCGGCCTTCTTGGCCGGCGCGCCTTCGATCACCTTCTCGATCACGAACGCGCCGTCCTCCTGGCGCACTTCGACGCCGATGCCGACGAAATGATCCTCGTACGACTCCATGTAGGCTTTGCCCGCTTCGCCCGTCAAATAGACCGAATACGGATCGTCGAGCGATGCGACCATTCCTTCGACCGCGCCATCGACCAGCTTCTTGTCATCTGCCCCTTCCAAGTAACCGTTTATGATGTCGTTATACGCATAGCTTAAATTTTCAAAGTTCTCCGCCTTCAAAATCGGATGCTGCAGCACCATCGAATACCTGCCAGCCAAGAAAACGGCCACGACCGCCACGAGCAGCAGAAGCCCCTGGATCGTGCGTTTGCGCTGCGTCATCGCTTCTTCGCCAAATCTGTTCATCGCATCTCTCTCCGTTCTCAACAGTCATGCTGATCCTCTCACTTTATCGCACATGGACAGCGCCAAGCAAGCGGCGAGACCCGCGTCAACCGTGGCGAAACGGTGAATAAATCTTGTTCCCCCCTTCGATTTGGGCTACAATCAAAGGCAAACATAGACAACCAAAGGAGCGGAAGCAACCATGCCTTACAAACTGATCGCCATCGACATTGATGATACGCTGCTGTCCGACGAACTGATCGTCACCGAAGCGACCAAATCGGCGCTGAAAGCAGCGGCCGCGCAAGGCGTGTTCGTTACGCTCGCGACCGGGCGCATGTTCCCGTCGGCGAAGAAAATCGCGGCTCAGGTCGAGCTGAACGTGCCGATCATCACCTATCAGGGGTCGCTGGTCAAGACGCTGTTCGACGAGCAGGTGCTCTACGAGCGCAGCGTGCCGAAGGACGCAGCGAAGGAACTGTTCGCGTTCTGCAAGGAGCACAACCTGCACCTGCAGCTGTACATCAACGACGAGCTGATCGTGCAGGAAGACAACGAGAAGGCTCGCCGCTATTCCGCGCTCTCCAAAATCCCGTTCGTCGTCGAGCCGGATTACGACAAGCTGCTGGATCAGCCTTCGACCAAAATGCTCATCATCGACGATCCCGACTACCTCGACGAAGTCGCGGCCAAGCTCGCGCCGATCATCGGCGACCGCGTTCACATTACGAAATCCAAACCGCACTACTTGGAGTTCACCCATAAAGAGGGCACCAAAGGCCACGCCATCACTTTCATGGCCGAGCATATCGGCTGCACGCTGGACGAGGTCATCGCAATCGGCGACTCGTGGAACGACCACGAGATGATCGAAGTCGCGGGCCTTGGCGTGGCGATGGGCAACGCGCTGCCGAAGCTGAAGGAGATCGCCGACTACGTCACCGCTTCCAACAACGAGGACGGCGTGGCGCAGGTCATCGAGAAGTTCGTGCTGAATCCGGCGCAGGTCTAGGAGCGGACAGCAAGGTATAACAAAGCGCAGCAGGCATGAGCCTGCTGCGCTTTTTGACAATCTCGTCTCTGATATGAACCCTAAGCTCTTCGCCAGAGCACCTACCAAGTAAAGGCTAATCTGTCGTCCTCAACGTAAAATCCGCGGCGATCACATGACACGTGCCCATTTTCATCAGACGCTCCTTACCCGTATCCGAGTAGTAACGGCAGGCGTTCACGATGCGCAGCAGATCGGCATACGGAGCATACACCCGCTTCACGATATCGACGATCTCTTGCGGTCCCTGAATGAGCTGGATGTAGTCGTCTTCTTCGCCAGGCTGCAGCGGTTCCCGATAATCCGGAACGAAGTCGGCAATGAAATCGCCGGCGAAGTAAGGCTCCAGCAGGCCTTGAATGCCCTCGATGAACTTCCCGGTCATCTCGGCGTTCGTATATACCGACCGCGGCACCGACACATCGAACAGCGGCTTCGTATAGTTGAACAGGGCAGGATGGTCATCCAGGATTTCGATATATCGAAATTCGTCCATAAGGCACAACCTCATCTTTTGCACGCCGACGCAGTCCAGCTCCCAATGCTTCTGCGTTCGAACAAGATTGCCCCAGACATCTTGATACAACGCGATCGTGAGCACCATATTATCGCCTTCCGTTACGGCGCGTTCAATTCGAAACCATCCGTCCGCCGTTTCATCGATGGCTCGTTCCAGCACGTCAAACATTCGCGATCTCCGCCTTCTTTCGATGATAATCATACCGCCTTTGCGCGCATTCAATTCATCGCGGCCGCGTTCATTACGCAGCTTAACAACTCATCCCGTTAGCCGCTAACGCCTTCAATCCTTCGTCTGCCAAATTGCCGAATTCCCGAATATCGCGCAAATAATCATACCCATGCGGATTGCTTAATTGGTTATACATCCGGACGACGATCGCGTCATAGTCCGGCACCACCAAGCAAGCACAGCCCGTAATGCCGAGCATTTGATACGAGCTGGCGGGCAATAGCTTGCCGATTTGTCCGAGCGGCGAATTGCTGGGCAGCCACCAGATGAACCCGTGCCTCGGCTCGCCAGGGGGAACGGATGACGGCGTAATGGGCATCACGACACGTTCGAACACAGCCCCAGGGATCTGCTGCTCGCCATTGAACCATCCTGCTTTGAGGTGCAAATAACCCCACTTGGCCAAATCCCGCGCGCTGACGAACAAATTGCTCTGCTCCCCGGTGTCGCGGTCGTTGGGCCCCACCCATGTATCGGGGTCGCGATAGTAATTGTAAATCAAATCCGCCTCGGGCGCGGTTCTCCATCCCGTCTCGCGGAGTCCGTAACGATCGAAGACATGCTTTTGCATAAAAGCGCTAAGGTGCAAGCCCGACAACGCATGGACGAGCCGAATGAGCATCGTAATGCCAATGTTTCGGTAAGCCCAGCCTTCTCCGGCGGGAAATTCGCGAATCAATCGCCCCTCTGCCTCGTTCAGACCATGGGAGTGGGTGAGCAGATGACGAAGCGTCACCCCTTTGGCGGCAGAAGCATATTCCGGCAGGTAGGCGCCGATTTCGTCGTCGATGTCCCGAATGGCCCCGTGCTCGATCAATAAGCTAATGGCCAGCGCCAGATACGTTTTGCGAACGGACGCGACGTTGAATTGAGACTTGGCATCCACCCGGCGCGAATTTGGCGACTCGTCGTGCGTGCCGGCATACCATTCGTTCACGACCCGGCCGCGCTGGATGATATAGACGGCCGCGGCGGTAGCGCCGATATCGGCTTGTACTTGACGCGCATAATCGTTTAGACGGCGAAAATGATCGTTGACCACGTGAATCGTGCGTCCCCTTTCCCTTAACCAGCTTCTTCCACCCCATTCCTTTCAAAACGAAGGAATCGAATTCCTGCTTGTTTTCCGGCTATCGGGAAACAAAAAAACAGCCAGCTTCAGACCGGCTGCTTGCGATTCGTTATTCCTATGATCATTTTGGCTGCTCGCTACCGATACCGCGGCCTTCTGCAAAGCACCGTCACACCAATTTATGCGCATACCACTTGCTCCCCCGGTACCGCCAAAGGAACAGCGCGCCTCGCACGCCCCATTCGCAGTTCATCGCGATCCAGACGCCGATGATGCCCATGCCGAGCGTAATGCCGAGCACATAGCCTAGCACGATGCGGAACAGCCACATCGTCAGCATCGACGTGATCGACGTGAAGCGCGAATCGCCCGCCGCCCGCAAGCCTGCAGGCAGGATAAAGCTGATCGCCCACAGCGGGATTTGCGCGATTGCGTTAATCATCAGCACCCAGAACAGATCGTCCACAATGTCGGCTGGCGGTTGGAATAGCGCGACGAGCGGATGGAACAGCGGCAGCAGAATCGCCGTCGTGAGCACGAACGACCAGGACCCCAGCCAAAGGAACGCGCGAATGAACATGCGGGCATCCTCGACGTCCCGCGCGCCGATACACTGGCCGACCACCGTTACGAGCGTGATGGAGAGCGCCACCGCCGGAATTTGATACAGCATGGCGATCGTCCCGCCGATCGCATTCGTGGCGATTGCGTGCGTGCCCAAGCTGACGATGAACACCTGGGTTAGCATTTTGCCGCCGTTGAAGAACATCTGCTCGGCCGCGAAAGGCAGGCCGATCGTCAAAATCTTCTTCAGCATCGACCACGGGACATGAAGCAGCGCCGTCAGTCGCAGATGGAGCGACACGTCCATCCGGATGATGTACCACAGCGCGCAGATGGCCGCCGCGTACCTGGCAATGTTGACCGCGATCGTCATGCCAAGCACCCCCATATCGAGCAGGGCAATGAATACGAGATTGAGCAGCACGTACAGCACGTTCATGATCAGCGACAGGGCAAGCGATACGCGCGACCGCCCGATGCCGCGCATGACGCCGCTGACCGCCTGGACGACGCCGATGCCGAGGAAAGAGGCGCAGCTGCCGACCAAGTACACCTTCGAATGGGACAGCACATCAGGCGACGCCGATCCAAGGAACAGCATGAGCAGCGGACCATGCAGCGCCATCACGACGATGCCGATGCCCAAGGCAAGTATCGCGACAGAGGCGATGCTGGCGCTTGCTGCTTTGGACACCATCGCATCATTGCGGCTGCCCTTATACTGCGCGACGACGACCGTCCCGCCCGTAGCGACCGCGACGAACACGTTGATCAGGAATATATTAAGCGAATCCACCGTGCTCACCGCACTGACCGCGGCCACCCCCGCCGAGCTGATCATGGCGGTGTTCATCACGTTGAAGCCGATAATAAAAGCCTGATCGATCAATATCGGAAGAAAGAGGGCGAAGACTTTCCGGTAGTCCATCGAGTTACCGGTCAAATGCTTATTCAGCAGTCCTTGCGTTCGCGCCCGTATCTGAGCTTGAGCCACTGGGATCACATTCTTCTCTATGGGAATGTACTACGTCTAGCAGGACTTATCTGGTTTTATATTACCACCCTGCCAGCGAACATACCAAACCCATCTGTGGCACAATGCTAGTCAATTCTCGCCAGCGACGTCCGTCTATAGCCGCGCAAAATCCAAGTCAATATAAGGCGTGTTATTCAACATGTTGTTGTAGAAGAAACGCCGCGCTTGCTCGTCCCATTCGCTCCAATCGGAAGCTTGGAAATCCCGGCTGCGATAGAGCGCGGACAACACGATCGCTTGCTTAAGTTCTAAGAACAGCGGGATTAGCTTTAACCACGAATCGGGCACGGCGTTTACGGCACTGTAGCCGTTCAGATAGTTGACGAAAAACCGCTTCGTAATCTCCTTCCGCAGCTCGTCGCCAACGACCCACGGGATCGGAATCTCGTAAAAGAGCGGCGTCGCGATATCCGACACGTACCAGCTGTATTCCGCCTGATCGAAATCGATCAGATAGGATGAACCCCCGTCATTCAAATAATTGCCGCTGCTAACATCGCCGTGAATAAGGCCATACCCATCATGCTCTTGAGGAAGCCGGCTCACTCCCTTTAGGATGCGGTCGAGCGGATCGTGCAGCGGTGACGGGCAGTAGGTAGTAAACGTGGTCAAAAACGCGTTCTCGTGCCACTCGTACCGCCGAGGCTGGCGAGGCGAATAGCGGCGCGACAGCTGATGAACTCGTCCTACCAATCGACCTAAATTTTCGTAGAACAGGTTGGATTCTTCGGCGATGCGGACATGCCGGCCCGGCACCTTCTCGAAAGCGGTCACGACAAAACCATCTTGAACCAGATGAACCTCTTCGCCCGTTACGGACGGGATCGGCCTTGGCACAGGCAAGCCCGCCTCCGACAAATATGCGACGAACTCCAATTCAGCCCGCACGGCCGCTTCATCCCGATGCGCCTGCGGCGCGAGGCGAAGAATGATTTCACGGTCACCCGCCATGCCGGCATACACGAAATTTTGAAAACCGTTCAAATCGCGCAGCGAATCCGGGCGAATCCCGAAACGTCCCGCCGCTTCTCTCAGAACCTCGGGAGTGAACAGCAGCTTTAATTTTTTATCCATGCGCACCACTTCCGTCTCGTATTGAATTTAGACTCAGTGTAATCGATGTCCGAGGCGCACGGTATGTAAATATCCGCTTTAGTTAAACTGTACGGCTTAGCCGCCCATTCGCCGAATCGGCACGTACAGATCGACCTTCGTCTTCCCTTCCGGATCGGTGGCCGGATTGTTCATGCAAAATTCGAGCGCATGCCGGTCGTCCGGCTCGTATTCGCTATTCGGCAGCCATCCGCCGTATACGCTCTGATAGGCAAACGCGAATTTGTCGATCGTATCGTAGAACTTGTACCGGGCATACAAGCCGCCCGGCAGCGTCTGGAACGCCACCTGGGGATCGCCGCAGCCTGCCAGCCGAATCGCATCCGGTACGGTGACGCAAGCCAAGTATCGGCACGCATACTCGTCGGTTACGCTTGGATCATCCAACGATATTCCCATAAATTGCTGCTCCGGCGGAAAAATCCGGTGCCGCTCCGCCCATACGCCGAGCGTCCCCCATGCTTTGTACGTGTCCAGGTAACTGCCCACATGAGTAACGTATGCCACGCTATAGCTCGGCAGCTCCACAACTTCGATATTCATGCCCCACACTCTCCTCAGAAAACTATGATGGTTATTGCTATGTCCATCATATCCTGCGGCTGGAGGCGACTCTTCCCGGATGTTGCTCGCGGCCGGCTGTATATTGCTCGGTTGCTTCAGCTTCTGCCGCATCTGGCTAGGCGTCGCTTCATACCGCTTCTTGAACGCGGCGTTGAAGCGCGTGAGCGAGCCGAATCCGCATAAGGAGGCGATATCAAGCATCGTTCTATCGGTCGTGCTCAAATACTCGAGCGCGCGGAGCAGCCGTCTCTCCGTGACATAAGCCATCGGCGCCTGACCTTGCAGCGCGGAGAACAGCCGCACGAAGTGATATTTGGAGAAATGAGACACGTCGGCCAGCTCGTCCAGACTGATCGCCGACTGCAAATTCGCCTCGATATAAGTAAGCACCTTCTGCAGGCGATTGCCGTAACCGTCGTTCAACACAGGTTCCCCCGATTCCGTTTCTTGTGTATGGCATGTCTACCATTTTACGGCACACTTAGTTGAATCGGAAGTTGAGAATTCGGTGAATGCTGGGGCATGCAAGCGCGCCGGACAGCGGACAGACTTGTCGAAGATTCGACACCGCGCAGCTGCACGCCTACACGAACAAAGAACCGCTCACCCTGTCCCCTTGGTCAGGATAAACGGTTCTTGATAACTGCCGCGCAAACTCGGCTTCCTTTCCGCAATCACGGTCCATGCTGTCTGCCAACGGCCGCTCTTTCACCCGTCCCGACGCGTTTAACCTGACAGCCTTGCAATCACGCTCCGGGTTACGTCCTTTGATTGGGCCTTAGCGCATCACGCTTGCATTACAGCCCCGCCAGTACCTGATACCAGATGCCTTTGGGCGAATACAGCTTCTCGCGCACTTCCGGCCAGCCCCCGAGGTAGCTAATATCGAACAGTTTCGGCGGCGTCTCGAACTTGCCCGCGATTTCCTTCGCGACAGTCTCGTTCACCGGCCGGAACCCGTATTCCGCGAAAACGCGCTGCGCTTCCTCGCCGTGCATGTAATCGACGAAAGCTTGCGCCACCTCGCGTGTCCCGTGCTTGTCGACATTGACGTCGACCACCGCAGCCGGATTCTCGATCAGAATCGTCGATTCGGGCACGACAATCGAATATTTCACGCCCTGCTTCAGCCGCGCCAGCAGCTCGTTCTCGTACGTGACGATAACGTCGCCTACGCCGTATTCGAAAGCGGCCATCGACGCGCGTCCGCTCTTATCAAGCGATTCCACATTCGCGTGAATTTGCTCCAGGAACGCCTTGGCGTATTCCGGGTCCTTCGTTCCGGTCTCCTCCTCCGACTTTATCAGTCCTGCGCCGTATATCGCGTTGATGTCCCATTGCGCGCCGCCGGACGTCTTCGGATTCGGATACAGCACCTTGATCCCGTCTTTCGTTAAATCGTCCCAGTCGCGGATGCCCTTCGGATTGCCATCCCGCGTGCCCATCACGACGATCGAGTTCGTAATCATGCCAGCGTTCGGCGCTTGGCGCCAGTCGTGGGTAATGAAGCCGGCTTTCTGAATCTTGTCGATGTCGCTCTCCATGGCGAGCACCGCGACGTCCGCCTCGAAGCCGCCTGCGATCGCCCGCGCCTGCGTACCGGACGCCTCGTACGACTCTTGGAACACCAGCTTCTGCCCTGTCTCCGCTTGCCACTTCGCCTGAAACTTCGGCAGCAGCTCCGCGAAGGCGTCTTTCGCGACCGAATACGCGCCGATCACAAGCGTCACGTCGCCTTTCGGCTGGGTGTCGCCCTCGGCCGCCGGCTCGTTCCCCCCGCTGCAGGCGGACGACACGAGCAATGCCGCCGCCGCGAGCGCGATGCCGAGCATTCTCCATCCTTTGGTCAGGGTAGGTCTCATCGTGCACACAACGCTTTCTATTAAAAGGTTCGAATCAAATATGCACCGGCATCGGATCTTCCTTCAGCTTGTTCTCCATAATCCACGTGTCGTTGTCGTTGAACAGATAAGCGCGATGAATGAGGACATGGACCTCTTCGCCCGGCTGCAGAACGTCCTTCTCCAAGGAACGATATGTGATCAGCTTGATGTCGCCGACCTCGACTTCGACCATCCATTCGCTGCCGCGGAAGTGCAGATGCTTCACTTTACCCGCAACGGTCGCAGACGGAATGCGGAACTCATGACGCTTGCCGATCTCGATATATTCCGGACGGATAAGCGCCTGCGTCCCCGGCCAGTTCGCCGCATCCTCGAAGCCGCGCAGCCGCTCTACCTGTTCGACCATCGTCGACTCGCCGATGAAGCTGGCGACAAACTGGGTTTGCGGGCTCTTGTAAATATCCCAAGGCGACCCCTTCTGCTCCAGCCGCCCTTTATTGATGATCATGATTTCGTCCGCGACTTCGATCGCCTCGTCCTGGTCGTGCGTCACGAAGATTGACGTGATGCCGACGCGCTCGATCATCTCTTTCAGCCACGTGCGCAGCTCGGTGCGAATCTTCGCGTCGATCGCCGCGAACGGCTCGTCGAGCAGCAGCAGCTGCGGCTCAGGCGCGAGGGCGCGGGCGAACGCGACACGTTGACGCTGGCCGCCGGAGAGCTGGTGCGGGTAACGATGCTCGAAGCCCTTCAGCCCCGTCAGCTCGATCAGCTGCATGACGCGCTCGCGGATTTGATCCTTTGATTGCTTCTTGACTTTCAGGCCGAACGCGACGTTATCGAATACCGTCATATGCTTGAACAGCGCGTAGTTCTGGAAGACGAACCCGATGCCGCGCTCCTGCGGCGGCAGATCGTTCACGCGTTTGCCGTGGAAAATGATATCGCCCGACGTCGGGCTCTCCAGCCCCGCCAGCATGCGAAGAATGGACGTCTTGCCGCCCCCGGAAGGACCGAGCAAGCCGATAAGATGGCCTTTGGCGATCTCGAAGCTGACATCGCGCACCGCATGAAAATCGCCGAATTGCTTGTTTAACCCGCGCACCTCGATATGCATCGTCTAATGCACTTCCTTTCTTTTCTTCGCCCATTCCATCAGCAGCAGCAAGCCGACCGAGAATGCCGCCAGCACGAGCGCTACTCCGTTGGCCGCCACGACGTTGAAGTTCTCTACATCTTGATAGACGAGCGTTGTCGCCGTCTGCGTCTTATTCATAATATTGCCCGATACGACCAGCACCGCGCCGAATTCGCCCAGCGAACGAGCGACCGTCAGCACGACGCCATAAATGACGCCCCAGCGGATCGATGGCCACGTGACGTGCCAGAAGGTGTACCACGAGTAAGCTCCGAGCGTCGAAGCCGCTTCCTCCTGCTGCGCGCCGATCTCCTGCAGCACCGGCATGACTTCGCGCACCATCAGCGGGAAGGTGACGAACAGCGTCGCCAGAATCATGCCCGGCAGCGCGTATACGATTTTGAACCCGATATCCTCGAAGAACGCGCCGAGCGCCGTATTCGGCCCGAGGATCAGGACGATCATTAGGCCCCCGATAACCGGCGATACCGCGTACGGCAGGTCGACCAAACTGTTGAGCAAGTTCTTAATCCTTCGGCCAAGCCAAGTCGCCCGGACGAGATAGAGCGCCAGCATAACGCCGAAAACCGTGTTCAATACGGTGACGACGACGACGATAATGCCGGTCATCATGAGCGCATGCAGCGATTGCTTACGCGTCAGCGCCTCCACGAACCCGCTCCAGCCTTCGGCCCAGGAGCCCGTGAAAATTTTGAGAATCGGAATGATGAGCAGCACGATAAAAACAAGATACGTTAGCGGAATCCAAATCTTTTTCATTTGCCGAGCCTCCTTGTCTGCACAAGGTTAACGGCCCAGAGAATGAGGAACGACAGCGTCAACAGCATGACCGAGACGGCTGCCGCTCCTTGCGGATTGTCGCTCTCGATTTCGCCGAAAATGTACACCGACGCGATCAGCGTCTTGCCCGGAATGTTGCCCGCGACAAGCACGACCGCGCCGAACTCCGCAAGCGCGCGGGAGAAGGCGAGCATCGCTCCGCTCGATATGCCAGGCAGCATCGACGGGAAAATCACCTTGAAAAACGTGTGCGACTTGGATGCGCCGAGCGTATACGCCGCTTCCTCCTCCGACTTGTCCATCTCTTCCAGCAGCGGCTGCACCGCGCGGATGACGAACGGGAAGGTCACGAACACCATGGCGACGACGATCGCGGGTTCGTGGAATACGATGTCGAAGCCAAATCCCGAGGTAAAGGCGCCTACGAGACTGTTCGGGCCGAGCAATAGCAATATCATGAGACCGCCGACGGCGGTCGGGAGTGCGAATGGCAGATCGACGAGGCTGTTCAGCAGCCGTCGTCCTGGGAACCGGTAACGAATCAGCACCCACCCGATCATCGTGCCCAGAAATATATTAATAACGGTCGCAATAATGGCGAGCTTGAGGGTAAGCAGCACGGCTTTCCATGCAAGCGGGTCGCTGATGCTTTCCCAGAATGGCGTCCAGCCCAGCTTGAACGACTGGGTATAGATGCCGAGAATCGGCAAAACGATGAGCAGGATGAAGTAGAGCATGATTGCGGACCGGAATCCGAAGCTCCACCATCGGCTGCGAAACCTAATGTTCAAACCGGCTTACCTCCTGACGCTTTCCTCGTGGAATGGCGGGATGCGATCTCTCAATTCCTATTAACTTACTAGGTATTGATTTATTTTAGCCGAATAAAGGATGTTCCGTCAATCCTGAAATCAACGAATCTGATGCAGTTTATAGCGATTGCTGATAATTGGTGCAAGGTGAGTGCAAAACAGCCCAATTCCCCGTCGTACAATGTCACTTATTCTTCCATCTTAAGCCAGTCCTTTATCCGGCGTACAGGCAAATTCGGCATGTGAAAAACCCCCGGCTTGAACGTCTCCGTCCTTGCCGAGGGTCGATCGCTAACGAAATATAGTTAGCCGAATCCTTATTCGCCATCAATGAAATACCGCTCTTCGCCGATCGTAATGATCGCCTGCCCTTGCGTCAAATCCGTCATCCACGCTGCGAACCGCTCTGCCTCCGGCGCCTCGGGGAGGCATGTCACGACGACGCGGTCGGTAAATTCCGTCCCTCCGACGCGAACGCCCCTCCCGTGCAGCTCGTTCTCCAGCTTCCCGTACCACGTGTAGTCGACATCGACGATTACTTCGCGATGCAGTACCTGCGTGATCGCTTCGGCTGCTTCCGTCGCGGCCACTGCCCCGTCGGTATACGCCCGAATGAGGCCGCCCGCGCCGAGCATAATGCCGCCGAAATATCGGGTCACGACGATGACAACGTTCTTCAGCCCCTGGTTCTTGATGACTTCCAGAATCGGCTTGCCCGCCGTGCCGCTCGGTTCCCCGTCGTCGGATTGCTTCTGAATCTCGTCGCGCTCGCCGATCATGTACGCGGAGCAGTTATGCGTCGCATTCCAGTTGAGCTTCTTGATCTCCTCGATGAACGCGATCGCTTCTTCTTCAGTCTCGACCGGTTTGCCGTAGCCGATAAAACGGGATTTCTTGATGACGATTTCCTTCTGCGCTTGCTTCCGCAGCGTCTTGTATCGGTTCAACATGCTGCTCTCACGCTCCTTGCTGCATGCGCCAATCGTTTCGCTCTTCGCCTACAGACGCGCTTCCAGCTCCGCTTTCTCCTTCTCGAAGCCCGGTTTGCCGAGCAGCGCGAACATGTTGCGCTTGTACGCCTCGACGCCCGGTTGGTCGAACGGGTTAACGCCGAGCAGGTAGCCGCTGATGCCGCATGCTTTCTCGAAGAAGTAGACGAGGTAGCCGAACGTGTACGGCGTCAGGTCTTTGATGTTCACGATGAAGTTCGGCACTTGGCCGTCCGTGTGCGCAAGCAGCGTACCTTCGAATGCTTTCTTATTGACGAAGTCCATCGTCTTGCCCGTCAGGTAGTTCAAGCCGTCCAGATCGTCGGCGTCATGGCCGATCGTGATTTGCTCGGCTACGTTCTCCACTTGGATAACCGTCTCGAAAATATTCCGGTTGCCCTCTTGGATGAATTGGCCCATCGAGTGCAGGTCCGTCGAGAAGTCTACGGAAGCCGGGTAGATGCCTTTGTAGTCTTTGCCTTCGCTCTCGCCGAACAGCTGCTTCCACCACTCGGAGACGAAGTGCAGGGACGGCTCGTAGTTGACGAGGATCTCTGTAACTTTGCCTTTGCGGTACAGGGCGTTACGCGCCGCCGCGTATTGGTACGCCTCGTTCTCCGCCAGGTTTGGGTTGCTGTACTCCGTTGCCGCGTCGGCTGCGCCTTTCATCATCGACTCGATGTCGATCCCGGCTACGGCGATCGGCAACAGGCCTACCGCGGTCAGCACGGAGTAACGGCCGCCTACGTCATCTGGAATGATGAAGGACTCGTAGCCTTCTTCGGTTGCCAGCTTCTTGAGCGCGCCCTTCGCTTGGTCCGTCGTCGCGTAGATGCGTTTGCGGGATTCTTCTTTGCCGTATTTGGCTTCCAGCGCCTCGCGGAACACGCGGAACGCCAGCGCCGGCTCGGTCGTCGTGCCGGATTTGGAGATGACGTTGATCGACCAGTCGCGGCCTTCGAGCACCTGCAGCAGGTGATTTACGTACGTCGAGCTGATGTTGTTGCCGGCGAATAGCACTTGAGGCGTTTTGCGTCGACCGTTCGGCAAAATGTTGTAGAACGAGTGCGAGAGCGCTTCAATCGCCGCGCGAGCGCCGAGGTACGAACCGCCGATACCGATGACGACAAGCACTTCGGAGTCGGATTGGATTTTCTTCGCCGATTGTTGGATACGCGCGAACTCTTCTTTGTCGTAGTTGTGCGGCAGGTCGATCCAGCCGAGGTAATCGGAACCGGCGCCTGTACCGTTATGTAATTGCTCATGCGCAACGCGCACCTGCTCAGCGAAATAATCCACTTCGTGTTGGCCAAGGAAGGCCAGCGCTTTGCTATAGTCGAATTTAACGGCTTTGGACATGATGAATCCTCCTAAATGTTTTGTGAGGGATACAACCTTGAATCTGCTTCGTAACAAAACTGACTTCGGAAGCATCCGCTTAGTTATTGCGAGGCTTTGCCCCTGCGTTCCAGCAGGAGCAATAACTCGCTTCGTAAGCATAGGCTTAGTTTTGTGGAGCATAAGCTCCCTCGATTCTTCTTCGCGACAAAAACTCGCTTCGGAAGCATCCGCTTAGTTATTGCGAGGCTTTGCCTACTGCGAAAGCAGTGAGCAATAACTCGCTTCCTAAGCATCAGCTTAGTTTTGTGGAGCATAAGCTCCCTTGGATCGCTTCGTAACAAAACTGACTTCGTTCTGCAAGTATACGCACTCGCGCCGCGGCACATCAGTGCAAAACCTCACTTGCGAGATCCGCTTTTTCCTTTATAACGACGGAACCAACCTGCTCGTCCCCATCTGAAAACAGCAACCTAAGAATAATGGATTTCCCCGCCGAAAACAAGCAAACACCGCCCTGCTTACCGTTTTCGACACCGTTTGTGGTAAGATGGGGAAAGTATGACTAACGCGTTCTGGGAGATGAGATACGATGAACAAAATCGGCTTTATCGGCCTTGGCGTCATGGGCGCGCCCATGGCGGCGAACCTGCTTCGCAAAGGTTACGTCGTGACGGTCTATAACCGCACGCCGGGCAAAGCGGACGAACTGATCGCGCTTGGCGCCGAGGTCGCAGACACACCGGCTCAGGCCGTCAATGGAAGCGAGCTCGTCATTACGATGGTGAGCAACGACGACTCGATCCGCGATGTTTATTATGGCACGGATGGCATTATCGCCTCCCTTATGCCGGGCACCATCGTCATGGACAGCAGCACGATTTCGCCTTCGCTCGCCAAGCAGCTGTACGCAGATATCGCCGCGAAATCCAGCGACTTCCTCGATGCGCCCGTTACCGGCAGCAAACCTGCGGCTGAGAGCGGCACGCTCGTGTTCATGGTCGGCGGCGACGAGCGCATTCTCGCCCAGACCTATGACGTCATCATGGCCATGGCTCGCAAAATCATTTATATGGGTCCGAGCGGCAGCGGCCAAACCGCCAAGCTAGCCCATAACACGATGGTCGGCATTCACGCTGCCGCCTTCGCGGAAGGACTCGCCATTGCTTCCAACGGCGGCATCGACGCAGCGGCTTTCCTCGACCTGGTCCAAGCAGGCGCCGCGAACAGCCGTTTCGCGGAGTTGAAGACGCCGAAGCTGCTCGACCGGGACTTCAGCGTGCAATTCTCGCTGGCGCTCATGCTAAAGGATCTGCGTCTCTCTTCCGCTTTGTCAGACAGCCTACGCACGCCGACGCCGGTTCTTGAAGCGGTCAAGAGCGTGTTCCAGGTCGGCGAATCGATGGGACTCGGCCACCTGGATATGGCTGCGCTCGTGAACTGCTACGAAGAGTGGACGAACAAGCGGTTCAGCGGCCCTGGCGCCGCTCCTGATGAGACGAATGCTCCGTCGCAACCTTCCGCCCCTGAATTCGAGGACAAGTCGGATCGCCGACGAAGCGAGCGGCTGTCGCTTCACATTCCGCTCAAGCTGTCTGTCTACCAATGGGAGCAAGAAGGTTCGTTCTCCGGCCAATTGATCGACGGCACCCTGATCGATCTGTCGGACCGCGGCGTCCAAATCGCGAGCAGTCATCCGCTTGAGCGGGACATGTTCATCGTGATCCACTTCCCGCAAGCTTCTCAGCTGCCTCCGGTTACGGGCCGCATTATCCGCATCGAACCGATCGGCGCCGAATTCCGTTACGGCTGCCTGCTCGCGGGACTGGCACCTTACCAGCGTCTTCAGCTGGAAGACTACATTAACCAGCAAGGCACAACAGCGGATTAACCTCTCGCCGCAAAATCCTTGTCAAAAAGGCTGTTTCCATCATCTCGCATCGTTGCCGGTCGCGAGGGGGGAAGCAGCCTTTTGTCATACGAAACGCGCCTCGCCGCAAAAGACGGCGTTTGCCGTTTCGCCTTGTGACGGCCTATTCTTGAATGTACGAGCAGCAGTAGTCGGTAACCGTCTCGATTTGAAGTTTGAACTTCGCGTTCGCCGGCACGGTGAATTCGCCTTCGCCGGAGATCGTGATCCACTCGGAGTCGCCTGGCAGCAGCACTTTCAGCTCGCCCGCGAGAATTTCCATGATTTCTTTCGTGTCCGTACCGAACTCATATTCGCCCGGCAGCATGATGCCCAGCGTTTTCTTCGTGCCGTCCGGGAAAACGACCGTGCGGCTCGTTACTTTGCCGTCGAAATAGATATTGGCTTTCTTCACTGCGGTAACGTTCTCGAATTGGGACATGGTCTGTTGACAGCTCCTTCATAACGTCGAATCGAATGATTGCTTTAATCATCTAAAGCTTTCCTGCGCGGAAGAATTCTAGTTGCAAGGCGAAACGGCTATCGCCGTCTACTGGCGGCGATGCGCGTTACGTTCCGAAGACATAGAGGCCGAAGTGTAAGCATGAAACTTATACGATCCTATATGTTAAAAAACGGGACTGGAAACCGCCCGAAGACGGCGCCAGCCCCGCTATGAACAACCTGGTGCGGGTTAGGCGAAAATTCGATTACAGCAAGCCTTTGACTTTGCTGACGACGTTCTCTACCGTAAAGCCGTACTCTGCGATGACTTTGTTGCCCGGTGCCGAAGCGCCGAACGTGTTGATGCCAAGGATTGCGCCTTTGTCGCCTACATAGCGCTCCCAGCCGAACGGCGAAGCCATCTCAACCGCGAGACGGGCTTTAACCTCAGGCAGGATAACCGAATCCTTGTAGGATTGCGGCTGCGCTTCGAACAGATCCCAGCTTGGCATGCTGATAACGCGAACGTGGATGCCTTCCGCAGCGAGCGCCTTCTGAGCGGCAACCGCCAATTGTACCTCGGAACCCGTCGCGATAATTTGCGCTTGCACGTCGCCAGCTGCTTCGGATACAACGTAAGCGCCTTTCTTGATGCCTTCGCGCGCGTTCGTGTTCGTACCTTCGAGGATCGGCAGGTTCTGACGCGTCAGGACAAGCGCTACCGGCTTCGATTGATTCTCGAGCGCGAATGCCCATGCCGCCGAAGTCTCGTTCGCGTCGGCCGGACGAAGAACCGTTACATCCGGAATGATGCGAAGCGATGCCAGCTGCTCGATCGGCTCATGGGTAGGGCCGTCTTCGCCAACCGCGATGGAGTCATGCGTCAGCACGTACACGACAGGTTGCTTCATCAGCGCGGACAGACGAACCGCCGGACGGAGGTAATCCGTGAAGACGAAGAACGTCGCGCCGTAGATGCGCAGACCGCCGTGCAGGCTGATGCCGTTCATCGCTGCGGCCATGCCGAATTCGCGTACGCCGAAGTAGATGTTGCGGCCGTCGTAGTTGCCCGGTTTGTAGACCGGAAGGCCTTTCAGGTGCGTCATTGTGGAGCTCTCGAGGTCAGCGGAGCCGCCTACGAGGTTCGGCACGTTCTTCGCAAGGCCATTGAGCGCGTTGCCGGAAGCGACGCGCGTCGAGACCGGTTTGTCTTCCGTCGTGTAGACCGGTAGATCGCGGTCCCAGCCTTCAGGCAGCTGATTGTTCACAGCAGCTTCGAATTGAGCCGCAAGCGCTGGGTGAGCTTCTTTGTAGGAAGCGAAAAGCGCATCCCATGCTGCGTTCGCTTGTTCGCCATTAGCTTTGACAGCGGCGAAATGTTCGCGAACTTGAGCAGGCACCGTGAACGCTTCTTCGTGCTCCCACGCGTAGAATTGCTTCGTCAGCTTCGTCTCTTCGGCGCCGAGCGGGGAACCGTGAGGACCGGCATGTCCGCCTTTACCGCCTTTGTTCGGGCTGCCGTAGCCGATGACCGTCTTAACCTCGATCAGCGTTGGGCGGGACAGGTCTGCTTGCGCAACTGCTACCGCTTTGGCGAGCGCGTCCAGATCGTTGCCGTCTTCGACGCGGATGACTTGCCAGCCGTAAGCTTCGAAGCGGCCTTGCACGTTCTCGGAGAACGACAGGTTTGCCTCGCCGTCGAGTGTAATATCATTGGAATCATACAGAACGACCAGCTTGCCGAGCTTCAGGTGTGCCGCGAGCGAAGCCGCTTCGCTTGCCACGCCTTCCATCAGATCGCCGTCGCCACAGATTGCATATGTGAAGTGGTCGATAACGTTGAAGTTGTCTTTGTTATATGTCGCGCCGAGCTGCGTCTCTGCCATAGCCATACCGACCGCCATGGCTACGCCTTGGCCGAGCGGACCTGTCGTTGCGTCTACACCCGCTGTGTGACCGAACTCCGGATGGCCCGGCGTCTTCGATCCCCATTGGCGGAAATTGTGAAGCTCTTCGATCGGAAGATCGTAGCCGCTCAGGTGAAGCAGGCTGTACAGCAGCATCGAGCCATGGCCCGCGGAGAGCACGAAGCGATCGCGGTTGATCCAGCTTGGGTTAGCGGGATTATGTCTCATGCTTTTTGCGAACAGCTGATAGCCCATAGGCGCTGCGCCCATCGGCATACCCGGATGTCCGGAATTCGCTTTCTCGATGGCATCGATCGCGAGGGTGCGGATCGTGTCGATAGAAAGCTGGTCGATCGATTTTTGCGTGACTGTCATGACAGAAAACTCCTCCTATTCCTTGCTTCCGTTAATTGTTCTCTCTTCTCTATAGCGCTTTTCGCGCACTGGCTTTGAAATATTGTACCACTACGCCCCGGCTATTTCCATCTTTTAAACCGTAAAGCGACAAAATGCTCGCACGCAAGCAGCCGATTGCAAGATTCCCCCATAAAAACCGAAGGATTCCCGCATTCACGCCAAATATCGTACGATTTTGTACCTAAATGATACCATCCTGCTCCGGCAGATTTCATGAAGAGTTGATGAAGAGAGCATGAAGCCCTTATGAATCTTTCACACCTGCTTTCACAACCATCGCGCCGAGGATATCCGCACAAAGCAAAAGCGCCGGCTTATCGCCGACGCCCTAGTATATGCCGATTTAGTTAAAGACAACCGTCTTGTTCTGATGCACGAGAATGCGGTCTTCCACGTGCCACTTCACGCCGCGCGCGAGCACGACGCGTTCGATCGTCCGCCCGATCCGCTTGAGATCCTCGACGTTATCCCGGTGGCTGACGCGCTGCACGTCCTGCTCGATGATCGGCCCGCCGTCCAGCTCCTCCGTCACGTAGTGCGCAGTCGCGCCGATGATCTTGACGCCCCGCTGATACGCCTGCTGATACGGCTTGCCGCCGACGAACGCCGGCAGGAAGGAGTGGTGAATGTTGATGATCCGGTTCGGGAACTGTTCGATGAACTTCGGCGTGATGATCTGCATGTAGCGAGCCAGCACGATCAGATCGGCTTTGCCGGCGACCGCTTCAAGCTGCTGCTTCTCCGCTTCCACCTTCGTGTCCGCCGTCACCGGAATGTGCAAATACGGAATGCCGAACGATTCGACCAGCTCGCGCATGTCCGGATGATTGCTGATGACCATCGAGATATCCGCGTCCAGATCGCCCGCCTGCCACTGCCACAGCAGCTCGAGCAGGCAATGGTCTTCCTTGGAGACGAAAATCGCCAGGCGCTTCCGGCGGCTTGCGCGGAACGTGTGCCATTTCATCTCGAAACGGTCGGCGACGCGGGTGAAATCCTCCTGAAGCACCGGCAGCTGTTTCTCCAAATCCGCCAGATCGAATTCGAAGCGGATGAAGAACATGCCGCCCCCCGGATCCATCGAATATTGATCGGATTGCACGATATTGGCGCCATGCTCGTACAGAAACTGCGAGACGGCCGCCACGATGCCCGGACGGTCCGGACAGGAGATCAGCATGCGCGCGCGGTTCGCGTTGACCGGCCGCTGCGAAGGATGTTTGGCTTGATTCGTGTTTGACATAAAAACAACTTCTTCCTTCCCCATTGAACGATTGATTCGCTGTATAAAACGTTAATGCCGTCAGGCTGCGGCTCGTCTCCCGAAACGCCTTAGACGTTCACGAGCAGCGCTTTGCCTGCAAACCATGCCGTAATGCGGTGGTTGACCGCTTCTTCGGAAAGCTCGGGCAGCACCCGGTGCTCCTGGACCAGATCGAACAGCCTGTCCATCGGCTCGCGCGGATCGGCCTTGCGCGCTTTCGCGTCCGACTTGAGCACGTCCCACGTCGACAGCACGAACGCGCGCCGATCGATGTCCTGCTTATTGAAGAAGAACGCCAGGCGCTCCACGTCCTCGAAAAATTCGCCCCCGAAACGATTCTCCGCATCGCCGCGAAGCAGCGCGATCTCCGCTTCGTACATGGGACGAACCGTCTTGTCGTTCTGTCCGATCCAAGGCGTCTCGAGAATGAACGGGCGGCCCTTGAGCGCGTCGTGATGAACGATGCTGCGGATCGTATCGAATCCAAGCCAGCCCGCGCCGACCGGAGCATGGCGGTCTTTGCCGGCGCCGCGCGGATTTTTGCTGTCATTGACGTGCACGACGGCGACGCGGTTCAAGCCGACGATCTTGTCGAACTGCTCCAGCACGCCGTCCAGGTCATCGTTCAAATCATAGCCCGCGTCGTGCATGTGACAGGTATCCATGCAGACGGTCAGTCGTTCGTTAGCCTGCACCTTGTCAATAATCGCCGCGATCTCCTCGAAGCTGCGGCCGATCTCCGTCCCTTTGCCCGCCATCGTCTCGAGCGCGATGTTGACGCTCGTTTCCTTCGTTCCTTCAAGGACGAGGTTCAAGCCCTCGGCGATACGGGCAATGCCGTATTCCGCGTCCTTGTCCGTATACGCCCCCGGGTGAAGCACGATGTTACGCACGCCGATCTTCTCGGTGCGGCGAATCTCTTCCTGCAGGAAGTTGACCGCGAGGTCGAACGTATCTTCCTTGTAGGAGCCGAGGTTGATAATGTACGGCGCATGGACGACGATCTCGTCGATGCCGGCTTTCGCCATGGCGGCTTTGCCTTCTTCGATATATAAATCTTCAATCGGCTTGCGCCGCGTGTTCTGCGGAGCGCCCGTGTAAATCATGAACGAGCTGGAACCGTAAGAAACAGCTTCCTTGGTCGCCGTGAGCAAGCCCTTGTCCGAAAACGATACATGAGATCCGATTTTGAGCAATGATATTCGCCCCTTTCATAGTAGAACGCGTATCCACTTATTTTACAGGGAACGGATAAATAAATCTAGGCGTCCGGGCGCTGGTAATGTCAGCTGTTTGCGGTTGCGGCTGACTTCGAAGGTGGCTTATAATGGATGCATGCAAAATGGGCGCGCGGCCTCGGACATGCTCTCCCAACCTAACAAGGTCGACGCAGCAGCGTACGCGGCTTTCGATCGGAGAACCCGCGCCGTCAAAGAATCATCGAACGCAAAGTCCCGCGCCGTGCGAAGCGGCTAACGTAACATATTGTTAATGAGGTGAACGACTCGAATGGGCAATGCTCCGGATTGGTTTATGTTTTTCATCGTATTTTGGGCGTTCGTCATGCTCGGCGCCATGGCGATCGGCGGATATTTCATGTTCCGCAAGTTTCTGAAGGTGCTGCCGAAGCGAGACGGCAAGTCCAAGCTCGACTGGCAGAACTACTGGGTCGATCGCAGCCGCCACATGTGGCCGGACGAGTCCAAGGCGTTCCTCGACGAGCTGGTGCAGCCAGTCCCGGGACCGTTCCGCGATATCGCGAAGCACTCCATTGCCGCCAGCATCGCGCAATACGCCATCGAGAGCGGGGCGCAAGAAGTAACGCGCAGCCACTGCATCGCTGGCTATATTAAAGCGACGCCCAAACGCGACTACCGCAGTCTAGTCTCGTTCCTGGACAAGCGGGGCATCGATTATCAGCCCTACCAGCATCTGTTCAACCGATAGCGTGACGATACGCATGAATCGCCTCCGGCTTCCCGGCGGCGATTTTTTTGTTGCCGAAATTACTCGGGCTGCCCCAGATAGGCCGCTTAGATACGCTGCTTAGATCTCTCGATTCTAGGACCTGCTTGTCCTCATATGTCTTGGCCGACCGCTGGTTATTTCGCTAAGCCGCTCGGTTTGCTGCAAGATAAGTTCATTCTCCGCTCGCCCCAACGCCTCAAGCCATGAACGGCTGAACCCTTCCCTGATCGTCGGTCTCCCCCGATTCCGATACCGATACCGGTTCCGTTTCCTCCTCTTCCTCCTCTTCCTCCTCTTCCCTCCCGTTTTCCCTGCGTATCTCCCGTTTGCTTCGATAGCGGCAGGGTTGTACTGATATCGCAATGGGTATACATAGGATAAGTACATCAGGAGGAGACGATGACGATGAAACGGATACGAAAACCAAAAACAGTACGCGCGGGCATATTCGCTCTGCTCTGCCTCATGCTTGTCGCAACGGTTGGCTGCGGCGCTAGATTAACCTCCAACGAAGAAGGACAATCCTCCACGCTGGCGCCAGTAGGCACGATGGCAAGCGTGCTAGGCTCCGAGTCCGGAGAAGCGGAAATAGAAGAGGCGCCTCCCGCTTCCGGATTGACAGCCAGTGCCAGATACGGCGATCCAGCCGATCGTGCCATGCTCAAGCCGACGCTCAAACCAACGCCCGCAGGAGCTAAGTCCGAGACTGCAGCAGAAACACCTGAGCAGCGGGCAACCGCCTCTGCGGACACCAACTCTGCGGACAAGCCAAATCCAGCCTCAGGCGTAGCAGAAGAGGTCCAGAGCTTCACGGCCAAGACCACGAAGACGGCGGTCTCGGCCTCGGCATCCAAGCAGAAACCTTACGCAGACACAACGACCCGCGTTGCAGTTAAAAGCACGGTTGCACTCCCAGCCGGTCAGTTGAAAGGAAACGGCCTTTATATGGGACAAATCGATACCCATTCGGTCGAAATTAATATTAACGGCGTGCCGACGGTGTTCCAAATTGACGAGACGATCGAAAAGAAACTAAACAAGATTTCCGACCATGCGGACGGCACGCCCGTGCGGTTCACTTACACGAGGAAGGAAATCGAGGCCGGCGGGGAGAAATACGTAGAACGCTGGTTAACCGGCATACAAGAACGTTAACCCGGGCGTTCAAGCCCGAGGTCGATGGCCGGAAGGAGTCATAGCATGAGAATTGCCGTAACCGGGGGAACCGGCTTCGTCGGGCAAGCACTCGTCTCGGCGCTGCTCGCCCGAGGAGACGAAGTGTGGATTATCTCCCGCAAGACCGCGCAGGATCGCACCGGGCAAGAGCGGTTGCATTACGCGACTTGGCAGCAATTGGAACAGAATCCCGCGCTGCTTGAGGGGACCGACTGCATCGTAAATTTAGCGGGCGAGTCGATCAATCAGCGTTGGAGCGCCAAGGCCAAGGCAAGAATCTTGAATTCCCGCACGGACGCGGCCGCGCGTATCGCGAAGCTCGTCGGCGCGCTCCGGCAGAAGCCGGCCACGGTCGTGAACGCCTCTGGCATCTCGATCTACGGCACGTCCGACACGAAGACGTTCGACGAGAGCAGTCCCGCGCACATCAACGACTTCCTCGGCAGCGTGGTCGAACAGTGGGAAGAATCGGCGCGGACCATCCCCGCAGAACGGCTCGTGCTCGTGCGCGTCAGCCTCGTGCTGGGTAACCGGGGTGGCGCCTTCCCGCTTATGTCGCTTCCCTACCGGCTATTCGGTGGAGGCAGAGTCGGAAGCGGTCGGCAGTGGATGCCGTGGATCCACATCGAGGACATGACCCGTGTGCTTCTGTTTTGCATTGACAACCGCGATATCGCAGGCCCGGTGAATGCATGCGCGCCCCAGCCCGTCACGACCGACCAGTTCGGCCGCGCCATCGGCAAAGCGATGCGAAGACCGCATTGGTTCCCGGTCCCCGCCTTCCTGCTGCGAACGCTGCTGGGCGAGATGTCGTCCCTGCTCCTTCAAGGTCAACGCGTCCTGCCTGCCAAGCTTCAGCAGGGCGGTTTTGATTTTCGCTACCCGACGATCGAGAGCGCCATGGAGAATTTGGTCGGCAAAAGCAGCAAGCCGAGTGTATAACACAAGGTTTGACCCTTGACGCGAGACCAGCACCTTTAAGGGAGTTGTGCAGAGCGCAGATGAGGAGCCTCCGCGAAGTCGGCGCTGCTTAACGCCCGCCCGAAGAGCATTAGGCACGCGATCACGCTACGATTAAAAGAAGACGCGCTTAATTACATGCCGCTAAGGCATAAAGTTAAGCGCGTCTTCCTCGTTCTGCAGCATAGAAACGTCCAACTGCCGAAGCGCGGCCCCCTCTACCCTGTTTTGCATATGTATTTCGGCCCTTTATCGCCGGCAAGCTGCATCACGTCGCCCGCATGCAGCGAATAGGTTTTGTAGGGGATCATCATGACGCCGTTTAGCGTGCTCCCGTTCCGCGATCCAACGTCCTTTGCAGTCCAGCTCTCCCCGCTATTCCGTATTTCCAGATGGACGCGTGAAATGCCGGGTGCCGCATCCACATACTGCACCCCGTCGCCTGATCGACCGATCAAGAGACTCCCCGCAACTTCGATTCGTTCCGCCTTACCGTCCGTTTGCCGCTCCAGCCATTGCCCCGCGTTTGCATCGCCGGCGGCGGCATCGAGGTCACCGGACTTGCCAAGCCAAACGGTCGCCTCCGGAGGCGCGCTCGGCAGCGGAATTCCTCGCGAAGCAGCTTGTTGGTCGTATTGTTCTCCCTTATCGCGCAATCGCTCCCCATAGTTAGGGGTATTACGCGCCCGCTCTTCGTTGCTCCATGCACCCTCTAGCCTCAATTCCGAAGCTCCCAGCTGCTTATCTTGCTGTTTGAACGGGGAAGCGTCCGAAGCCGCGTTCTGACCGGCTCTCCAAGACCAAGCAGGAGTGTCGGCTTCGCCAACTTGCGCGTCTGCATCCTCATGTTCTTCAGTAGGTCCCGCTTGCGAGCCACCTAGCATTCTCCTGCCGGCGATGATGCCCGCTGCCGCGGCAATCGCGGTAAGGCCGAGTGAAATTTTCATGGAAGCGCCGGAAGGATCGCCAAAATAAACGAATCGCCACACGCAGGCGAGCCCGATCGTTATACACGCGCCGAGCATCCACAGCTTGCGTGAAGCAGTCGTTCCACTAGTACTTGGCGAATCTCCCGCCACTTGCTGCGGTTCGGGATAGTCACTTTGGGCGGATTGCCAACCCGTGGCGAACGGAGGCGGGATCTGCACCGGCTGGTCGGATAAGCGGCCGGAAGACCCTCTTCCACCCGCAACGTCAGGCATTCTCCCATACGAATCCGATCGTCCCCAATCCGAATGCGGTTCCGGTTCCGGTGCTTCCGCAAGCTGCACGGACGGCTTGTCGTCCTCCGCAGACGTTGCTTGGATACCGCCGATTAAGCGCAGCAGCGTCTGGCGAAGCGCACGCCAGGACACGTGTTCCTCGCGAAGATGCCGGAAAATCTGCTTCATGCCCTCCCCATCCGGCTGGCCGACATACCCCAGCCACTTGACCGCAAGGGCAAGCACCGTTTCGGAAACGCCCTGCGCGCCCGCTCTCGTCTGGCGGAGTGGCACGTAGCAGAGCACCAGATCGTCGAGCCGGTCACCGGTGAAAATCGTCTGTTCCTGCAGCAAAAAGCCTTCCGGACGCAGCATATAATCCTTGCAATCGTCGATCGTCTCCACCAGCGCCAACAGTATTGCGTAATAATCCATCATGCCGGCCGGCTGCGTCTGCATCCGGTGCGCGAGCAGTTTGCGGCCCGTCAAGGGATAGCAGAACGCGACGTTCCCGTCCATATCGTTCCATTCCATGCGGAGCAAGCGCGGGATCGCCTGCCCGCCCTGCAGCATGGCGATTTCGACTTCGTCCAATTCCTCTCGGGCGATGCCTCCCGCGCGGTCAATGACCATCTCATGCTCGTGGTTCATCGCAAAATCGATGCGTAGTTCGTCCGCGTTCATCGTCATACTCCTCCCTTGTTAACTTCCCATCGCCCAAACGGAGATCGCGGCCGGGAGCACGGCGATCATGAACGGAAATCGCCTCGCTTCCTTCCCTGTGAATTGGAGCAGCGTCCGTTTGCCCTGAAATACCTTGCCGAGCAGATCAGCGGCGACGTTCCACATCCGCCGGCTGAACGGACGCGAGACGATCATGTACAGCACACCGATCGCGCCGGCATACAAGATGGCGTACATCGCGATGTCCAGGACGGCCGCCGGTCCTAGCCATGCGCCCAAGGCAGCGAACAGCTTCACGTCGCCCGCCCCGATTCCCTTGAACAAATACAATGCGAAGAACGGCAGGAAGCCGGCTAATGCGCCAAGAAATGCCAATTGCCCGCCTTGCCAGCCCGCCATTAGCAATTGGCAGCAGAAGCCTGCCGCAAGCGCGATGACGGTCAATAGGTTGGGAATGCGCATGGCGCGCACATCGGTCGCGAACGCGCACGCTAATAGCACAGCCGCGCCTGATCCGGTTATTGTCACGATCATCGAAACTCCCCTTTCATTAGTCGTTGTTCGCAGACTTTCTCTCCACGACGAAATGCCGCGCGACCCGCGAGCCGTCCGTCGCCGTCACGACCAATTCCCACACTCCGGGCGTCGTGTTGCCCGACACATGCCATGTCCAAGATACCGTACCGTCTGCTCCCACGGTCGCGTCGCCAAGATGCTTGGCCGTGCTGGTACCGCTTTTGTAACGAACCGATACGGAGACGGCCGTCCCTGGGGCTGCAATAGCGGTGACGGTTGCTTTCCGCCCCGGCCGTAGCGGATCTGGTTCGATAGAGACGATCTGAAGCTTGGACTGCTCTTCGGCATTCGGGTCGCCTTCTCGCACAGCGGGCGTCGAGTCGCTGATCCAGCCGCGTTCGACCGCGCGTTCCTTAAGAATGATATTCTTCCGGGTAAAGGGCATATGGAGCGGGAAGCGGTACTCGGCCTCAATGATGACGCTCGCGCCGGAACCGCCCGAGAAATCCGGAAGCGCGACATGCGATATCGTCAGCCGCTCGGGATCAAGCACGCGCTTGTCCGCAAATTGTCGCAGCAGCGGCAAGAGAGCAGACTTGGCCATCTCCGAGCCTGCAGCATTACCCGCCTCCTGCCAATCGCCTTGAAGCATCGCGCCCAACATCGGGCCCACCGGGGCCGGCAGCCATTCCTTTAACGCCTCGCCGGCCTGCTCCATGCCCGGCAGCTGCACGCCGCCAGGCAGCGCCGGGAGCGCCTGCGCGGCCTGAGCCGAAGCGAGCGACACCGGGTACATGCCGGCGGCCGTCTGCCTCGCTACCTGCGAGGCAGCGCCGTGGACAGCCATTTGAACGGCGGCCAGCCGAACGAGACAGATGAAGAGGACGACTGCCATCATAACGATCGGGGCGATCAAGGAGGCCTCTACGACGATTCCCCCCGCTTCGCTGCCCATACCGCACTGATTTTGCTTTTGTCGCCTTGCTCGGCCATGACCTTCCGGTAACGGCACGTGGTTAGCTGTAGGACATGCCGACCGTCTGATCCATCTCATAACGTCCGTCCGCCACCTTCCCGTTCAACAGCCCCCACTTGGCCAACCGGTTCATGACGCCCGGCAAGAACCAAACATTGACCGATGCGCGCAGCTCCCCTGTCAGCCCTGTCCCGACCTGCGCCAGCTGCAATCCCGTATTCTGTTCCATCACAGCGGCGATCCGCGCCATTCGCCCCGGCCCATTATCATGCAGCAATAGGAACAGGCGCATGTAGTCCCGGTATGCGACTTCTACAGGCGCGTATTTGGACAAAGGCGCCGTACCGGTCTGCACGAGACGGACCATATCCGCCGCCGCTTGTTCGAGCCCGTACAGTACCGCTCCCGCCAAAATCAGAAGAGGGTGCATCATCGTCCTGCACTCGATAAGCCCTTCCATAGTCCGGACCGCCAGCCGCATCGCGAATAGCTCGCCCGCGGCAGCCGCGACGTTGGCCGCAGGGCTGTGAAAGCCATACAAAATATACTCGGTCTCCTGGTTATTCAAGCTCAGCGCGTGCGCGTACTCGCTCGAATCCCCGTTCAGCAGCGCCGCCTGCATCTTCTGCGGATCGAACATGGAGAACCGGTTAATAACGAATTCGTTCATATAGACAGTGTCGCGCGTCCCTTCGAGCATATCGGCCAGGCCGTCGAATATACCGCCGGATTGCCGCATCGCATCCTCGGCCGCGGCGCCGGGCTCCTCCTGAAGCTGCTCGATCGGTCCCGCGCCCGCTTCGCCGCCCAGCTCATTAAAAGCCAGATTCGCTTCGGCGCGCTGCTTGACGCGATCGAACAGCTCTTGATGTTCCGCTACTTGCGGGACGGCTGTTAAATTGTGCAGCATCCGCCGGATATCGTTCCACTTGGCTTCCGCCTTCGCTTCCTGCTTCTTGCGTTCCCGGTCCGATGCCTGACGCGTCTCCAGCTCTTGCGTCCGAGCCACAATGACCGTGCCGGTTATGCCGTATTTCGCGTCATACTGCTCATAGGCCATCCGCAGCTGCGCCGCATTGTCCGTCAGCAGCGCCGCCGATCCCGAACCGGCAAGCGCGGCGTTCATGGACGATTGGAATCCGGCCGCCTCGGCATCGAAGGAAGCGTAAATCGCCGTTTGGGCCGAAAGCTCTTCCCTGTAACGGACAAACCACTCCGAGTTCAGCAGCAGCGAAGACGCGGACTGTCCGGCCTGCTCCAGCTGCGACACTTCCAACGCCGATGGTGAGCCTGCAGCCGTGCCGGGCACCTTCGTCTTCTGCACCCGGTCGTATCCCGAATTAACGTTCTTCTCGTTCTGCGCGATGACCGCGCGCATCTCTTCGTTGAGCCGCTCTGCCTTTCCCAGCTCTTCCAGCGCCCTGCGCTTCAAGCTCTGATGACGGCGAAGAGCAAGCATGCTCTGACGGAACAAATCGCCCGCTACCGTTCTTGCCTCATCTCGGTACGAAGCAATCTGGTCGGTATAAGCGGGCAGCTCGTCTTTTTCCAAATAGGCATCAGCCTCCATTATCGCCACATAATACGGGTAGCGGGCGACGACGTTCAGCACGGTCTGCGATTGCGCGACATCCCGATTCCGGAAAGGGATGATCGCCCCCGCATCGGCGGCCGCATCCCGCATCGCTTTCTGCAAATCCAACGCCGCCTGCAAATGGGCTTCGCGCTTGTCGTACAGCTTGCGCACGTTCTCCAGCATCGTCACCGCGGCATGGGCTTCCTTCATCGCAGATGCGGCAGGCGCGAATAGCGATGCGACCTCCAACGTGAAGTCGACCGGCGCTTTGTATTTCATCTCCTCCAAAATCTGACGTTTCAGAATATCATGACGCCCCAGCGTCTCGTGCAAATTGATCCGTGACGTTTCGTACCGCCCGTTCACGAGGCGAAACGAGCCACCCGTATTTGCCGCGGTCCACTGCCCCTTCGCCGCCTGCGCGAACAGCTCGTTCCGGTCGCTCCCTCCCGCCCCGAACAAGCCGTAGCGCATATACAGCTCCCCGTCATAAGCAGAGAGCGCCGAGCGGATGCCGGCATGCGCAGCGAGCTCCGTCTGTTTGCGGAATGCGGCAATTCGCGCGAAATCGATCAGCACGCTCATGACCAGTACAAGCGCAGCCGTAGCGGCGATCATGTAGATGGATACCGATCCGTCGGAACGCACGATGAACCTACACCGCGCCGGATAGCGGCTGCTTAAACGTTTCAACCCCGTTCCCCCTTTCCCGACCTCCCGCTAAGGAGCGGCCTTCTGCTGGATAACCGCCGCCGCATTCGCGCGCGTAAGGACGGCATCTGCGCGATTGTTCCATTTGGCCGTGTAATAGCGGGCTAAATCGACATTGCGTATAAGCTCGACAGGATCCACGATCGATGCGAGGCTTGCCGTCTGCAGCGAGACTTGATGGCCGAGCCGGCCAAGCAGGGGAATGTTCATTGGCGGCGACAAATCTGCTTCCACTTCTTTCGTCAACAGCCGGTTCGTATAAGCAAGCGCCCCTTGACGAAAAGCCGGCACGCGCGCTGTAACCCGCAGCAGCTTGCGGCCCGCGAGCGATTGCTCCGCCTCATCTCCTTCATCGACCTCTTCTCCGATTGGCACCGTAATGCTCGCGCCCGACGCACCCGCCAGCTTGAATACCGATTGCAGCGCGGCGTCGTCGCCTACGCGCCAGTATAAGCCGTCGTACGCCCCGGCCGGCGCAATGCCGATGTCCGGATCGCGATGACTGTTGCCCCAGACGAATGCGGCCCGCTCCGCCGACACGGAAGCAACATAATAGACCGCGACCTGCTGATAAACGTAAAGACCGAATAGCAACAGCGCCGTCATTACCGTGAATAGAGCCGGGAAGACGAAGGAAGCTTCCAGCGTGTAACTGCCCTCGTCGCCCCGGATTATCGCCCCTAGACGCCTAATCGGCGAAAATTTCGTTCGCTTGATCATCGGCTTTGCCCATCAAATTCTCCAGTAATTGAAGGATCCAATCCTTGAACAACAGCGCGATGATAATGACCACCGCGATAATAAGAATGATTTCCAGCGTTCCTAACCCTTCGTCTTCGCGCCAAAACGCGCCTGCCTTCTTCTTCATGACCGACCACATATCCGGACACGCTCCCCTTCTTCTATTAAATTCAATGCATCGCCGCGCTACCAGCCCATCAACAGGACGGCAGGCGAAGCAACGAGAATCATTAACACCACGAAAATACCGACCAGCGGAAAAACCAGCTTGGAGGAGGCTTCCTCTCCTCGCGACCGGGCAATAGCTTTGCGCCGCTCCCAGAGCGAGTACGTCAGCTCCTTCAAAGACAGCACGAGTTTGTCGCCGCCACGCCGGTAGTTCAACAGCAGCGTCGTCGTAAACAACGACACCTCCTGCAGTGCGCATCGTCTGCTGAAGCTTTCCATGGCGGCGGCGAACGATTCCCCGTTGCGCACCGCCTCGCATGCTTTCGCCAGCTCATCGTGCAGCGGATGGACGGGCTTGCCAGGCTCCCGGACGATGCAGCGGGTAAGTGCGCGCTGCATCGTCTCGCCCGCGGCAAGCAGCAGCGTCAATTTGCTTAGCACGTCCGGCAGGGCGATGAGCATGTCTTGTTTGCGCCGCCCCACTAACCTCGCGGGTTCCCGCCATTTGATGACTGGCAGCAGCACCCCAAGCAGCAGTCCCAGAAGACAGATCGCTAGCTCGTCCCCGGCCGCGCCAATCCATGCTCCGATGCACGCTGCGGCATATCCGACTCCGGCCGCCGAAGCGGCATGCAGCCTTGTGGACTCCAAGGTCCACGCGCTCCCTTTGACGATCAGTAGTTTGCCGTGCAGCTCGCCAAGCTGAAGTTGAAGCTTATCGTACATCCCCGTGACACCGAGCACGTATCGGAAGGGAAGCATCAGCAGCTGCCGCTGTGCCTCGCCGCCGTCCAGCCGCCGGACCGCTTCGCGAGACGATGCCGGAAGCCGTCTTGCCATCAAGGCGAATACTCCCCACCCTGCGGTGAGCAAGCACGCCCAAATCATGACCATCCCGTTATCTCCTCCTTCTTCCGCTCTCGAAAGACCGGTCCTAGCGGCCGCTCTCATGAAGCCCCGCCTCCCGAAGCGTCTAATTAAACTTGAATATTCATCAGTTTGGACATTAGCCAGTAACAACCGCCAAGCATCATGAGCGCGGCCGTGAGCAGCACATAACCGAGGCCGCCGTATAGCGGCTCCATATAGTCCGGCGCCGCAAAACTGAGAAACGCCATGAATACGAACGGAATGCTCATCATGATGCGCGATTCGAATTTCTTCTGGGCGACCATGACCGCGATTTCCTGCTGCACATCCAGCTTCTCCCCGATCGTCTGCGACGTTCGGCGGATGACCTCCACCAAGTCGCCGCCCGTCCTCTTGCAAATGACGAACACGTCGACGAACTGCGAGATATCTTCGATATCCGCCCGCTGCTTGAAGTCCAGCAGCGCTTCCTCCATCGGTTCGCCATAAGCGAGCCGAGTCCGTATGATATCGAATTCGACCCGGATCTCGGCATCGGGATTCGGATAAAGCAGCTTCAGGTCGTCCAGCGCGGCCGCGAACGCATTCTCCACCGACCTGCCCGCCGCGAGCGATGCCGTCAACGAATACAACGCTTCCTTGAATTGAAGCGTCAGCCTAAGCCGCCGCCTCTCCATGAGCGATCGCCGATAGAACCGCGGCGCGACAATGCCTGCCGCCGATAGGACGATCGACAACACCGCCGCATGATAGAACAAGTAAGCGGCCGCAAAAACGATCAGCGCGCCGATCGATGCGGAAGCGTAGAATTGTCTTCTCGTCAGCTCCAGCTTCCGGTAATCCGGCAAGGCGCCGGCAGACGCCTCTTCCTCCCGTCCAGGCCAAGCCAGCCGTGCCGCCAGCTCAGACTTGCGCCGAATCAGCCCACTCAAGGCATCTCCCCCTCGATCCCGGCCATTCGCAACTTCCACGTTCGCGCAAGCGTCGTCCCCGTCGGGCGAAGGCTCCCCAGCACGCGCCCCTCCCGCTCGCCCTCCTCCTCGAATCGAAACAGCGGCGACAGCTGCACTTCCCCGTCGTTTACGCCGGTGATCTCGCAAATCTCCGTCACTCTTCTGCTTCGGTCGCGCAGCCGCGACAGATGCACGACAATGTCGATAGCCGATCCGATCTGCTGGCGAATGACCGGCACCGGCAGATCTGCTCCGCCCAGCGCCATCGTCTCCAGTCGGGTCAGCATGTCGCGGGCCGAGTTCGCATGGCCCGTACTGAGCGAGCCGTCATGCCCGGTATTCATCGCCTGCAGCATATCGATCGCTTCCCCGCCCCGCACCTCGCCGACGATAATGCGGTTTGGCCTCATCCGCAGCGAGGCGCGAATCAGTTCACGCATCGAGATCGCCCCTCTGCCTTCCGTATTCGCGTTGCGCGTCTCCAGCGACACCAGGTTAGGGATCGTGCGAATCTGCAGCTCAGCGGCATCTTCCACGGTAATGATCCTCTCGTCCGGCGGGATGAAAGCGGACAGCGCATTCAGGAACGTCGTTTTGCCCGAGCCGGTACCGCCGCTGATGAAAATATTGTATTTCGCCTTCACCACCCGCTGCAGGAACTCCGCAGCTTCCAGCGTCAGAGCGCCGAGTTCGATCAGCGAGTCCATCCGCAGCGGACGCTCGGGGAACTTCCGGATCGTCACGCAAGGCCCCTTAAGGGCAGCCGGCGGCAGGACGATATGAACCCGGGACCCATCTTTGAGCCGGGCATCCACGATCGGCGATGACTCATTCACGACCCGGTTCACGCCTGCCACGATATGCTGGATCAAATCCTCGAGCTTCCCTCGGCTCTCGAACGACAGGGGAAGCTTCACGAGCTGTCCTCGCCGCTCGACGAAAATCTCGTCGTAGTCGTTAATCATCACTTCCGTGATATCCGGATCGTCCATCAGCGGCTGTAGAATGTCCAACCCGCGAAAGGCGTGGTATAGCCTGCGAACGAGCTGTACTTTCTGTACTGCCGTCAGCGGGTGGGTCTGGCTCCATTTGAACACGTGCTGCTCGATCAGCAGATGAAAGTCGTGATCGCTCATCGCATGCTCCATATCGAGACCGCCGCGGATATCCGATTTCAACCGCTGCACGATATCCTCCACGTTACCTCCCCCTTGCGTGCATGAGTTGGCGTTCCAATATGTGCTCAACGGCGGCTCGATAAGCAGGCGAAGCGCTTTGACCCGATCCCGCGCCACCTTCCTTGGCCTCGGGTACGACGTGATCGATGCGAACGCCCGACTCCAGACCGGTCTCCTCGCTCATGCCGCCGGGACGGACCGTAATCCATTTGGTGCGCTGCGTCAGTTCGGCCGCCCGTTCTCCCCACTGAGATTGAAGATACGTCCGCACTAGCTCGGTCTTGATCCGGGAAGCAGCATTGGGCTCCGTCATCCACAGAATCGTATCCGACGCTTGCAGCGCGCGCGTCGCGACAGCATCGAACCGCCCGTCCGTATCGATGACGAGCACGTCGTAGAAGCCGCTCTCCCGTATCGTTCGAATGAGCTGCTCCGCCATCTCGGCAGACATCGATGCCCGTTCATCCGGATTGGGGCAAGGCGGAAGGTAGTCGACTTTCAATTCTGCATGCCTGCACTTTAGTTCGTTCAATCGCCCGGCCGCGTGTTCCGGCTCCGACTGCAGCGCATAGAGCAGCTGAGACAGCGCATCCGCTCTCCCTTCGCGGCCGAGCCACGAACCGGAAGCATTCCATTGTTCGAGATTCAAATAGAACGCGCCCCCGCCGCGCGCCCCCACAGCTTGAGCGAGCCGGAGCGCCAGCGTCGTCTTCCCGATGCCGCTTGCCCCGCTGCACACCGCAACGACCGTAGTCCCCTTCGCGCCACGTATCGCCCCCTTTCCTCCGGACGCGCCCGATGCATACAGCGCTTCGAACGATTGGAGCAGCGCGGGCAGCGGTTGATACTGCGCGATCTCCCGTTCGCCCCCCGCTGGATGACGCGTGACGAATTGCCCCTTGCAGCACGAGACGCCCGACTCTTCAATCTGCGCCGAGAATGCGGCCTGCGTAATGAGCAGATCCACCGGATAACCGGATTTCAAATATTGGCGAAGCGCCTGCGGGTTCGTAAACGCCGTTAATTGCCACCGCTCGCCGAATGCGGAATGCCGAATATAGTCGGCCAGCCGCTCGAGATAATCCGCTTCCTTGGCGGCAACGACGAGCTGCTGCTTATGCATGCGCGTCCATCCCTTTCCGTGTCTGATGTATGAATCAAAACGCAAAAAAGCACCATAAACTACGCGCGGTTCGCGTAATTTACGGTGCTTCCGTAATAACCGGGGACCTTAGCGGCCCCCAGCCAAACTGTTAAATTTGTCCATACTTTACCATGTTCCGGCCGAACCGGTCAACCCTTATTTACAATTTAGTCATGTAAGCGCTACGTAATAAATCAGTTGCTAAAAATAATATAGTTGATTATACTAGCGTTAGCTTACAACCTACAGAAGATAAAAGGAGAGATAATCATGTCCCAATCTAACACGGCGCTATCCGCCGAGCAAGTCATCCTGGAACGCCATTCCGTGCGCGAATACAAACGCGACGTCGTGATTCCGGAAGAAACGCTGAACGAGATCCTTACGCTCGCCGCAAGCGCGCCATCCTCTTGGAACCTGCAGCAATGGCGCTTCCTCGTCGTGAAGGAGCAAGCGAACAAAGACCGTCTTCTCCCGATCGCATACGGCCAGAAGCAAGTGTCCGATGCTTCCGTCGTCGTCGTTATCCTCGGCGACCTGCAAGCTAACCTGACGGGCCACCAAATTTACGACGCTGCGGTTGCAGCTGGCGCAGTGCCGCAGCAAGTTCGCGACACGCTCGTCGGCCAAATTGACGGCGCTTATACATCCGCGCAGGTCGCTCGCGACGAAGCGAACAAGAATGCCGGTCTGGCTTCCATGCAGCTGATGCTCGCCGCTAAGGCGAAAGGCTACGACACCGTGCCAATGGGCGGATTCAACGCCGAAGCGCTTGTGAAAGAACTGAACATTCCAGACCGTTACTTCCCGGTCATGCTCGTTCCGATCGGCGAAGCGGCCAAACCTGCTCGTCCGTCCGGCCGTCTGCCGCTTAACGAGCTTGTCATCAACGAATCGTTCTAATCCGCCTGCGGCTTCTGCCGCTTGTCAGCCGTCTTCCGCTCCGGAGGCGGCTTTTTGCCGTACTCGGACTTTGGTCGATGCAACAACGTGCTGCAATCACGCGGCTCTAACAACGGACGATGGCATGCAAAAAGCCGGACTACCAGCCGATCCCGCTTGAACCTTGCGTTCGGCGTGGACGGTGCGGATAACCCGGCTTTCTTGTTTCAACGGCTAATGCGAAGCCGCGTTCGCGGAATGCGTAATCGGCGGGTTCGGGAATACATAGACGGCCGCCGCGCTCTCGCCGAAGAACAGCGATATTTCGCGCTCCGCGCTCTCCGGCGAATCCGAGCCGTGCACGACGTTACTCGCCACGTCCATCGCGAAATCGCCGCGGATCGTGCCAGGCACCGCCTCGACCGGATTGGTTTTGCCGATGAGACTTCTGGCGTTCGCAACCGCGTGCTGCCCCTCCCAGATCATCGCGCACACTTCGCCCGACGTCAAATAATCGACAAGCTCGCCGAAAAACGGCTTTTCCCGATGCTCGCCGTAATGCCTCTCCGCAAGCGGACGGTCGATATGCATCAGCTTAATGCCTCTCAACGTGAAGCCCTTTTGCTCAAATCTGGACACGATGTCCCCAACCAATCCTCTTCTGACGCCATCGGGCTTAACCATGACAAACGTGCGTTCCATGATGCGGTCGTCCCCTTTCGATCAAGCAGAGTTCGAGTTTCCTATACGAACGGCCGCCCTCCCAAAACGGAGATGCTGCCGCCGCAGTCTCATTGTCCAGTTTTCCAATAATCCCCACGTTTCATTCATGGGGTTAACGAATTTCCGGCATGAAACGCCCTGCTTGTTCGAATAGTTCGAGGGCGAACACGATGCGGACGAAGCCCTATTCCCCGGTCATCGCCAGGAAAGCTTCGACGTCGGCCGTCGTGAGCGCAACCGCGCCGCGCCAGAACTCCGGCTCGTCAAGTCGCACGCCCAGATGCTTCTGCGCCAGTTCCTCGACCGTCATCAGCCCCGTATCGCGCAGCAGCGCGACATAGCGGTCCGCGAACGAAGCGCCTTCCTTCTGCGCGATCGCGTACAACCCGCAGCTGAACAAGTAACCGAACGTATACGGGAAGTTATAGAACGGCACGTCCGTCGCATAGAAATGCAGCTTCGCAGCCCAGAAATGCGGATGGAGCTTGCCCAACGCGCCGCTGTATGCTTCGCTTTGCGCTTCCGCCATCAGGGCATTCAGCTCGTCGACAGTTACCATACCGTCGCGGCGCTTGTCGTAGAATCGCGTCTCGAACAGGAACCGCGCATGGATGTTCATGAAGAAGGCGACCGACCGCTGCAGCTTGTCATCCAGCATGCCAAGCTTCTCGTCGGCGTCTTTGGCCATCGCCATCGTCGCATCCGAGAGGATCAGCTCCGCGAACGTCGAGGCCGTCTCCGCGACGTTCATCGCGTATTCGTGCGCGAACGGCGGCAGATCGTTCAGCACGTGCTGGTGATAAGCATGGCCGAGCTCGTGCGCGAGCGTCGAGATATTGTTCATCGTGCCGGAATACGTCATGAAAATACGGGTTTGTCCGCTGAGCGGGAACGACGTGCAGAAGCCGCCCGGGCGCTTGCCGGCGCGGTCCTCCGCCTCGATCCAGCCGTCCTTGAACGCCATCTCCGAGAAGTCAGCGAGGTCGCTGCTGAAGTTGCGGAAGGAATCCAGGATAAGCCCCGCCCCCTCATCGTACGAGACGGTGCGCGAAGCCGAGCCGATCGGCGCGTCGACATCGTGCCAGTCGAGCTTCTCCAGGCCGAGCAGCTTCGCCTTGCGGTTCAGATATTGCACGAGCGCCGGCTTGCCTTCGTTAACGGCCGACCACATCGCGTTCAACGTCGCCTCGCTCATCCGGTTAATCGCCAGCGGCTCCTTCAGCACCGATGCCCAGCCGCGCTTCTCGTACAGCTTCAACCGGAAGCCCGCGAGCCGGTTCAGCGCCTCGGCGCACAGCTCGGACTGCTCGCCCCAGACGCGCTCCCAATGATCGAACGCCTCGTCGCGAACAGCGCGGTCGCCATCGGACAGCTTATTCGCCATCTGGCCGACGGACAGCGTCTTCGCTTGGCCGTCCTTGTCCACGGTGTCGAACTGCGTGCGCGAGACGACCGTGTTGTAAAACTCGCCCCAGCCGTGATATCCGTCGACGGCCAGCTCGCCGGCCAGCGCCTCCAGCGCAGGCGCTAGCTTCTCCTTCGCGCTGTCGCGTCTCTCTTGTAAGCGGAAGGCGACCGGCGCAATCGCTTCCAGCTCCAGGAAACGCGCCCACTCCGCGTCGGCGGACGCGCTCAACTGCTCATCGAAGCTGGTCAGCGCCGTATTGAACCGCGCCGCGATCGTGCGGACGCGATCGTTCAGCGCGACGGCTGCCGTATCCTTCATACGTTCGGCCAATAGACAGCCGACGAACGAATCGGCTTGATGGATCCGTGCTAGCACGGACTGCACCGTAGCCGTCCACCCCGCCAATTGATCTGCGGTCGGCGAAGCGCCTTTGGCCGCTTGCAGCTCCTGTTCCAGGTTGCGGATATCCTGCTCCATGCCATCGAGCTCGCGGGCGAAAGAAGTCGATTGCGAACCGCCCTCGTAAATAACGTTCAAATCCCAAACTTGGGGAAAGGTCATGATTGCGAACCTCCTAAAAGTTTTTGTGGAGCGTTACTCCTTCGATTTTGCTGTGCAGCAAAACTCGCTTCGGAAGCATACACTTTTTTTGTGTAGCGTAACTTCTTCGTAATTGTTGCGTAACAAAAAGATCGCTTCGGAAGCATACGCTTTTTTTGAGGAGCGTCACTCCTTCGATTCTGCGTCGCAGCGAAACTCGCTACGGAAGCGCACGCTTTTGTTTTGGTGAACCCTATGTATGTACACACGCCTTGTCGCCGGAGCGGCCGCTTCCATTGCGCGCTCCCGCGATGCGGTGTATAACTGAATTATACTGAAACGGAGCGCCGCTTTGCCAACCTTTTCACCTATTTCCCGATATCCGGGACCAGACTGGCGCCCATCAAAGGAGTTGTACCCGACATGTCCAGACCACTTCAAATTTCGCCGGAGACCGCCATTCGGCTGTCGAAGGAACTTAACGTGCCAATCGAGCATCTGATGCATATGCCCAAACACATTCTGATGCAGAAAATGGCTGAACTAGCCGCGAAGTCGAGCGCAGCCGAAGCATCCGGGAGCGAAGACGCCAAAGGAGAGGACAAGCCTTGATCCCGTTCGAACGGGCATGGCCCTACGATATTCAGATGAAGGACGTCTACGTCCCTTCTTGCCCGTTCTGCGGCGCGGACAACGTACTGCTTCCGCTGAAGCCCGCCGAGTTGAAAGAGATTCAATCCGGCAAGAAGCGGCTGCTCGTGTTCCCCTGCTGCCACGGCCGGGTGACGGTGGTCGACGCGGATG
The DNA here is from genome assembly GCF_042431225.1 of Paenibacillus aurantiacus. Classification (NCBI taxonomy): domain Bacteria; kingdom Bacillati; phylum Bacillota; class Bacilli; order Caryophanales; family Paenibacillaceae; genus Paenibacillus; species Paenibacillus aurantiacus. The sequence continues at coordinate 394,580 of NZ_JBHMDO010000003.1, forward strand.
CCGATTACTTGCTGACCGATACGAAGCTGCGCAAAGGGTGAACGGCCGCACGCGGCGGACGAGCACGGCATGCCAATTGCTGCCGGATGCCCGTCCCAGCTGTTCAAACCGGTAGCCCAAGGGTAAAATGAAACCAACTTTCCGCAAGACAACCGAGGTGATGACGATGAAACGTTACGCGCGAATCGGGATGGCTGTCGCGCTTGCGGCCGGGCTGCTCGCAAGCGCGGCTCCTTCGGCCGACGGCAGCGTCATCGACCGGTTCAAAGATATTTACAACGCGCCCGAGAAGCTTGACGAGCTGCAGCAGCAATTCGCGAAGACGCAAGAAGAGCTCGACGACGCCCGCCGCAAGGCGGACGAATACGCGCAGCAGCAGCTGAAGCTGCTCGAGGAGAACGAGACGTACCGCAAGCAGAATGAAGCGCTGCTGGAACAGAACCAGGCGCTGCTGACGCGAATGGAGCAGCTGGAGAAGGATCAATCGGAGCGCAAGCGCTTCTACCGCAAAATCGCTGCTTCCGTCCTTATATTCGCCGGTGCCGGGCTGCTATATATCCTTTCGGTACGCATATGGCGCTACCGGGCTTGGCGCAGCAACCGTTCCGCCGGAGGTGGCGCAGAATGATAGTGAACGCCCCTACTCCCGTCGGGCATGCCAAGGTCGAGCTAACGGAGGAAGATGCCGTCCATGTGCTGCATCCCCGATCGATAATCGCGTTCCAAGGCGCGCCGATGCTGCGCGAGGATAAATTCATGGATTTGGCCGGGATGTACCGCAAGAAGAAATGGATCCGGTCCCGCATGCAAGGCCCGTCCCAATTCGTGCTCGGCCTGCCCGCGGGCTGCACCCTCGAGCCGATCGACATTCCCTCGGACAGCGACCTGATGTTCGATTTCCGGCACGTGCTCTTCTACTCCGAAGGCATGGGCATGAAGAGCCGCATCCAGAAATTCAAAACCGCGTGGATTACCCATGAGTGGGTACGGATGCGCTTCAGCGGTCCGGGAACGCTCGGTATCCTCGTCGCCGGTGATCTGACCGTGCTGCAGCTGGACGAGAGCCGACCGCTTTACGTGGAGAAGAGCTCGCTCGTGGCCTATCCGGAGAAAGCCAACATCAAGCTATCCGTGTACGGGAACCCGCTCGCCAGCCAGCATATGCAGATACAGTGGGAGCTAACCGGAAGAGGTCCTGTGCTGATCCAGACCGGATCCCGCGATTCGCAGCTGGAAGACCAGCTCCGCGGAGATAGCGTCATCAAGCGCATTCTGCGCGAGGTTTTACCGTTTGGCAGCATTTATATCAAATAATTCACAGCCTAACACGACAAAACTCCGGTCCTTCTCGGCACCGGAGTTTTGTTCATGAGATCGCCTCGCCACCCTTGGCTTGGCGGTAGGCACGATGGCTCTCTGTCATCAAAATAAAACCGCGCGGCTCGCAACGAACCGCACGGTCATCTAGGCCTCCGCCTTACGCGTTCAGCCGTTCTTCCTCTATATACAGGCCTTCCTGCTTCATCTCTTCGCGCAGCAGCTGCCACTGGTCGCGGCTCGCACGAATCATCGTCGCGTCCACAATGCGCTTGTCGTTCACGACGCGGGCGAACCAGCGCACGGCCGCGTTGCGATCGCCCAGGAGGCGATTCAATTCCCCGATTAGAAACATCAGCTTCGCGTCATTGACGGAGCCGCCTTCTGTCTCATACACCGTGGTATACGATTGCAGCGCGAACTGCAGGAAACGCTCCTCTTGCGCCTTATTGCCCATATAGCGGTACAACCAGGCAATATGGTGAAGCAGACCAGCCATGACGCGTTCGCTCGTCCCGGCTACCTGGGCGCAAAGAAGCGCCAGCTTGTACGTATCGAGCGCCTGCTCCAACGTGCGCTCTCCGCCGTAATCCCGATTCACCCAAGAAGAGCCGAACCGCTCGTAGTAATATCTCCGCTTTACGTCAGTCAGCTGCTGCGTCCCGTTCTCAGTCGTGGCGAATCCGCAGGAAGGGCATACCCGGACGACGTAGAAGTCCGGATTGATCCCGTCCTTGTAGTACGCACAAAAGTCCGTATCCCGTGAGACGACCCGCTTAAAGCTTGGACGTACGCGCGACGTTTGAAATTCGGCTTGGCAGCATATGCATGTAATCGCGGACTGGTAAAGCGGTTCCATGAGGGTCACGTCTCCTGTTCGTTCGTAGTGTTCACAAAGTGATGAGCCGGCCCGGACAGCCGTTCGATCACGATCTCCTGCAATTCCTCCGGCATTCCCGTCTCCGCCAGCGCCTCGCGCATGCACGAGAGCCAAGCTTCCGCCCGTTCCGGCGTAATCGGGAACGGCAGATGGCGCGCCCGCATCATCGGATGCCCGTAAGCATCGGAGTATAGGGTGGGTCCGCCGAAAAACTGGCTGAGAAACATCTGCTGTTTCTCCATAACCGGTACAATATCTTCTGGAAACAAAGGCCCCAGCAGTGGATGCCGCTGGACTTTAGGATAAAATAACCCGACAATCCGACCTATTCCCTCGTGTCCGCCAACGGCTTCGTAAATAGTTCTATAGTTGTTCATCGGTAGATACAACCTCATTTCTTAGGTCTTTTGTAGTATAACATAAAAAAGCTTTCCTGTGAGGGCTTGCACAATTTACCGCACAAAAAAAATGCCCTCCGACGAAGGGCATTCTGCGACTATATGGTACTTCGGTCTTAATCAGCTAGCTCTCATAGTCCTCTTCGCCCGGCGCTAACAGCGACTCGCGGATGACATAAACGAAAGCGCAAACGAGGATGCCTGCAACAAAACTCATCATTCATCACCCCAACGTTTGGATGTATCAATATTTTACCACAAACATGGTGAAATAACAGCACTTTTTGCAAGCGTTTACTACTTTCATTTTACCCAATTTTCTTGAATTTTATGCCTGTCCGACTTCACATTTGTCATGGATTGTCCCGCTCCCCGCATATAACGATAAGAGACTAGCCCCTGCTTGTATACCAGGGCCCGATGTGGAGGGACTTTCCGTGCAGCATGTCCGATTTTTGTTTCGTCCTCAGGTCATCCCCGCCTGGTGCGCCATCCTCTTGACGCTCTTGCTGGCCGCCTTCCCTTCCGCATCGCTGGAAGCCGCCATACGGGGTCTGTCGATTTGGTGGGAGGTGCTGTTCCCGGCGCTGTTCCCGTTCTTCGTCATATCCGAGGTGCTGATCGGCTTTGGCATCGTCCACTTCTTCGGCACCCTGCTCGATCCGCTCATGCGTCCGCTCTTTCGGATTCCGGGCAGCGGCGCGTTCGTATTCGCCATGGGGTTCGCATCCGGTTATCCGGTCGGCGCGAGACTTACCTCGCAGCTGTGGGATCAGCAGCTCATCTCTCGTGCGGAAGGAGAACGCCTCGTCGCGATTACGACGACTTCTGACCCGATTTTCCTGATCGGCGCAGTATCGGTCGGTTTCTTCCACAATGCCGCACTGGCGCCTGTGTTAGCCGCGGCGCACTATGGAGGCGCGATGATCATCGGTCTTCTGATGCGGTTTCACGACCGCCAGGAGACCGGTACTCCCATCCGCGAGACCGCTTCCGATGCGCGAAGACGCCCCCGTCTGACCCAGGCCTTCTCCGCCATGCACCGCGCTCGCCTGCTCGACGGGCGGCCGATCGGTACGCTGCTCCAGGATGCCGTTCAATCCGCACTGAAGCTGATGGTCGTCGTCGGCGGACTCGTCGTGTTCTTCTCCGTCGTGATGGAGCTCGCTACCAGTGTCGGCCTGCTGCATGCCATTGCTTCAGGGATCAGCACGTTCATGCATGCAGCCGGTATGCCTGCGACGCTGGCCGAAGCGGTCGTGAATGGCCTGTTCGAGGTCACGCTGGGTGCCAAAACGGCAGGCGCGGCTTCCGGCAGCGGGCTCGTTCATCAAACGGCGATTGCGGCCTTCATCCTCTCCTGGGGAGGGCTGTCGGTCCATGCGCAGGTCGTGAGCCTGCTCAGCCGTACAGCCCTTCGTTACAAGCCCTTCCTGATCGCCAGATTCGTGCACGGCTGCCTGGCCGTCCTCTTGGTCTATGCGCTGTGGGGGTATCTCGGACCAGCCGGCTAACGTTGTGTTTGCCGGCATTTTCCGCTATGATCGAGGTATTATCCGACCGGAAGGGGCTATTGGTTTTGAATTACGTCGTAGTGGACAGAGGCGATCAGCTGTCGAAGCAGCTGGCGGCGCGTTTTCATGAGCTGGCAGGCGCAAGCGGGATGACCCTGAACGAAGAAGCGCCGGAGATGGTTATCTCCATCGGCGGCGACGGCACGCTGCTTCAGGCGTTCCATTCCTACAGCGACCGTATTTCGGAGGTCGCCTTCGTCGGCGTACATACCGGCCATCTCGGTTTTTTTGCCGATTGGAAAGCTGACGAGCTGGAAGAGCTCGTACGCATGATGACGGAGTCCGCCCCTCGCATCATTCGCTATCCGCTTGCGCAGATCGAGCTCGACACGGCAGACGGAATGTTGAATCGCCTTGTACTGAACGAATTCACGATCAAGGGCGTGGACGGCACGCTCGTCGCGCAGATCGATATCAACGACGAGCTGTTCGAGATGTTTCGCGGCGACGGCATTGTCGTCTCCACGCCGTCTGGCAGCACGGCCTACAACAAAAGCTTGGGCGGCGCCATCATTCACCCGTCGCTGGAAGCCATCCAGATCGCGGAGATCGCCTCCATCAACAACCGGGTGTACCGGACGCTAGGCTCGTCCGCCATTCTGCCCCAGCATCACCATTGCGATATCATCTCGCGCAAACAGCAGCGACTTCAGCTCTCGTTCGACCATATTAATATGACGAGCTCTGATATCCGCTCCATCCGATGCAGCGTGGCCGCGCATAAGATCAGCTTCGCCCGCTACCGTCCATTCCCGTTCTGGACCCGGGTCCGCGAAGCGTTCCTCGGCTACGACGTGAAATAATGAAACAACGCCCAGCATCTCCATTTACCGTCTATCTACAGGTCGTGAAGCCCTATAAGTGGCTGATCGGCCTGACACTGCTTATAGGGGCCGTGAAGTTCGCGATTCCGATCGCGTTTCCGCTTTTTCTGAAGTACGTGATCGACGATATTCTGTTATCGGGTCTAGCACCGGAGGACAAGGCCTCCCGCTTGATGAAGGCGATCGGAGTCGCCTTCTTCGTCTTCGTCGTGCTCCGTTATCCGATCGAATATTACCGCCAATATTTCGCCCAAATGACGACCAGCCGCATCTTGTTCGACCTGCGCGCCCGGCTGTACGGACACCTGCAGCGTCTGTCGCTGCGCTTCTACCAGAATCGCAAATCCGGCGAAATCATCTCCCGGATGATCAACGATGCCGAACAGACGAAGTCGCTGGTCGAAACCGGCCTGATGAACGTCTGGCTCGACATCTTCACGCTCGTGCTCGCGCTTGCCATCATGTTCCACATGGACGCAACCCTCACGTTGGTCGCGATCGCGGTGCTCCCCTTCTATGGCATTGCAGTCAAGAAGCTCTATCGCCGGCTGCGGGAATATTCGCGTGCCCGAAGCCAAGCGCTGGCGGAGATGCAAGGTTACCTGAGCGAGCATGTGAACGGCATCCCGGTCGTGAAGAGCTTCACGCTGGAAACTTACGAAGAGGAGCAATTCCGCCGCCGCAACCGTTCGTTCCTGGATCGCGCGCTCGCCTTGACGAGATGGAACGCGCTGACGCAATCGATCGTGAACACGCTGACAGAGCTTGCGCCGCTGCTCGTGCTCGCATACGGCGGTTATCTAGTTGCCATGAACGACCTGTCGCTCGGCGGCTTCGTCGCCTTCTACGGCTATCTCGACCGCCTCTACTCGCCGCTGCGCAGACTCGTGAACGCTTCGACCGAGCTGACGCAAGCGTCCGCTTCCCTTGAGCGGGTCGTCGAGCTCCTGGAAGAAGCGCCCGAAGTCAAGGATCAGCAAGGCGCCTCCACCCTCTCCCGCGTAAGGGGAGAGATTGAATTCCGTGGCGTATCGTTTCGTTATCTGGACGAAGGGGAATGGGTGCTGCGAGACATTAATCTGCACATCCCCACTGGGCACACGGTCGCGCTTGTCGGTATGAGCGGAGGCGGCAAATCCTCGATCGTCAGCTTGCTCGCTCGTTTCTACGACGTCCAGGAAGGGGCTGTCTCCATCGACGGACGCGATATCCGGACCGTCACGCAGGACAGTCTCCGCGGCCAGATCGGCATGGTGCTGCAGGATAATATCCTCTTCAGCGGCACCGTCCGCGATAATATCCGGCTTGGGCGCCCGAACGCATCGGACGATGAGCTGATGGCCGCCGCCGTCAAGGCGAGCGCGCATGCGTTCATCGAGGCGCTGCCCGCCGGCTATGATACCGAGATCGGCGAGCGCGGCGTGAAGCTGTCCGGCGGGCAGAAGCAGCGGATCGCCATCGCCCGGGTGTTCCTCAAGAATCCAGCCGTCCTCGTCCTCGACGAAGCGACGTCCGCGCTGGATCTGGAATCCGAACACGCGATTCAGGAGTCACTCCGGGAACTCGCCCACAACCGAACGACGCTCGTCGTCGCGCACAGACTGTCCACTATTACGCACGCCGACCGGATCGTAGTGCTCGAGCATGGCACCATCATTGAGCAGGGCACTCATGATGAGCTGATGCAAGCGGACGGCGCCTATGCCCGCCTCTATCGGGTGCAGCATCTCGATTGATGAGTAGACGGCTTTGTCTTTGTGTCACCAGTCCCATACATCAAAAAAGCCATCCGCACCCACTATGGGGCCGAATGGCTTTTTTTGATGTAACTAAGCTTCGCGATAATAACTACGCTTCGTTCTTATTCGCGTTCGAATTAGGCTTCGGTGCTCCCGCGTTGTCTCGGCTGCGCGGTTGCTGTCCCTCGGATGTGGCTGCGACCGGCGCCTTGGAAGGGAAATGCTGCCGCTTCTGCCTGGGACGATCTCCACCGCCGCTGCGGTCGCCGCCCGAGCTATGTCCCCCGCTCTGCTGGCGGTCGCCCCGCGGACGCTCCCGGTCCTTATAGTACGGTTTGCGCCCCTCATTCGCTCGTTCAGGGCGGCTGCCGGACTCTGCAGCCGAGCCTTGTTCGCCGCCGCGATCTTGGTCCCGATCGTGGTCGCGCCGATTCGTATACGAGCGGTTCCCGTCGCGGCGGTGATCGTTTCTTGGCCCGCGCGGTCCTCTCACATGCTCTCGTCTAACTGGGGCTGGTGCTTCCCCGCCCTCAGATCCTGCTGCCGTCTGCGCGGCCGCTGCCGGCACCGCTTGGCGATAAGCCGACTCCGCATTATCGCCAGATCCCGACAGCCGCTCTGACATATCGATCTCATCGAGATAGATGTCGCCTTCGCTCTCGCCTTCGCGCTTGGCGCCGGTCTGCTTCTGCAGCACGAAATATGCACAGCCGAAATTGCAATATTCATTAATATAGTCGGATATGCTCGAGAACGAGCTTCCGGTCGTTACTTTCGGATGCGTGTCGCGGAAGAAGCCTTTCAGCCGAAGCTGATTGTAGCCCCAATCCCCGATAACGTAATCGTAGCGCTCCAGCACGTCGCTGTACCGGTTGCGGAACGCCTCGGGGTTCCATCCGTTCTTGTGATCGTAAACCAGTTCATAGGTTCTGCCGCCGATATGGATCAATGCTGTTCGTCACTCCTTCTTACAGGGTCGCGGCCGTCTTGGCTTCGCTTGCCGACTTGACCTGCTCATGCGCATGATACGAGCTGCGGACAAGCGGTCCCGATTCCACGTGGCTGAAGCCGCGTTTCAAGCCTTCTTCCTTCAACTGCGCGAATTCGTCCGGATGGACGTAGCGCACGATCGGCAGATGGTTCGGCGTCGGCTGCAGGTACTGGCCCAACGTCAGAATATCGACATCCACCGCGCGCAGATCGTCCATCGCCTGCAAAATTTCTTCGTACGTCTCCCCAACGCCGAGCATGATGCTGGACTTCGTCGGAATGTTCGGCTTCATTTGCTTCGCTCGCTTCAACAGCTCGATCGAGCGCGGGTATTTCGCCTTAGCGCGCACCCGATCCGACATGCGTGCCACGGTCTCGATATTGTGGTTAAGTATATTCGGGTTCGCATCCATGACGACCCGAAGCGATTCCTCGCTGCCCATGAAGTCGGGAATAAGCACTTCCACGCTGCATAATGGCAAGCGTTCACGGATCGCCTTGACCGTCTCGGCGAAAATCATCGCACCGCCGTCCTTCAGGTCATCGCGTGCGACAGAGGTGACGACGCAGTGGCGAAGGCCCATCTGCTCGGCCGCTTCGGCAACGCGCTTCGGCTCTTCCAGATCGAGCTCGGTCGGCATGCCGGTCTTCACCGCGCAGAAGCGGCATGCGCGCGTGCAAATATCGCCGAGGATCATGAAGGTTGCGGTCCGGTTCGCCCAGCATTCGTAAATGTTCGGGCAGCGCGCTTCCTCGCATACGGTGTGGAGTTTCTTCGAGCCCATCATATCTTTAATCTCGGCGTAGTTACCGCCGGTTGTAAGTTTGATCCGAAGCCAGTCCGGCTTTGGTAGCGCCTGCTGTTTCGTCTTCATTGTCATACCCGCCTTCTTGTCCATAACGTGTTTGTTCCGTCGTTTTATTATAAGGTAGTGAAGGGGCCCAGCGCAAAGAGAGTTTTGGCCGCGAAAGCGAAAGCTCGATTTCCATCAACTCCCTAACCACTTTCCCAGATGCGAAGGACTCTTTTCGAATAGGTCTATAATATCATTTACGAACATGTTTTGCCTGTACTCCATTCCTGGAGCTGATCATCATATGAAGGCTAGAAGCACGCCATGCCAGACCCGTTTCTGGTCTCCCGTCGTTTTTGGGATAAAAAACGGCCGATTGCAAATGCTATCGACTATCCTCATGCATGATGAATTGATTCCATTTTCGCAGCCAGGAGGTGACTCGCGTTTTGAATAGCAATCGGTTACTGCGGTTGACGGCGGCGGTCTGCGCGCTCTGCCTGCTGCCCCTGACGAACGCCCATGCTTGGGCGGGGGAAGCCCTGCCGCAGGTGAAACGTACAACGGGCGAGCGTTCCATCGCAGCAGCAGACCCTGCCCATAGCGGGGGTGTCGCGCAAGAAGCGGCCGATCCGTTCGAGAAACGCCGCGAGTTGTACGAATGGATGGGCGCCGCCACCCATATTCCATGGTACAGACTGGCCGCCATCGACCAATACGAGCGCACCATCACCAAAGCCAGACCCAAATCACGCGGCCAGCTCGGCCAATGGATCGGCATTTACATGACGGATACGGAATGGGCTGGCACTTTGAACCCGAACAACGTGGACGAGCTTCCCGCCACCATTCGCTGGTTCAACGGACTCGGCAAAGACGGTGACGGCGACGGACTAGCCAAAAGAACGAGCGACGCGGATCTGCTGTACGCGGTGGCGAGCCATATGATGCAGTTCGGGCCGTCCGACGAAGACTTCGCGATCGCCTTATGGCAGTTCTACCACAATACGAGAGCCGTTCAGCGGGTCGGCCAATTCGCCAAAATCTACGAAACGTACGGCAAGCTCGATCTGGAGGGACACGCCTTCCCGGTTCCGATCGGCAGCCATTACTCGTATCGGGGCACATGGGGGACCAAACGAAGCTGGGGCGGCTACCGGATCCATGAAGGAACCGATATTTTCGCCGACCACGGACTTCCGGTACGAAGCACGACATACGGCATCGTCGAGACGAAGGGTTGGAACCCGTATGGCGGCTGGCGCATCGGCGTACGCGACTTGAATAACATCTATCACTACTATGCCCACCTGTCCGGTTATGACAAGTCGGTCCAGGTCGGCACCGTCGTTAAGCCCGGCCAGACGTTGGGATGGGTTGGCAGCTCCGGCTACGGCAAACCCGGCACGTCGGGCAAGTTCCCGCCCCATCTCCATTACGGCGTCTACCGCGACCGCGGCCTGATCGAGTGGTCGTTCGATCCTTATCCGCTGCTGCACCGGTGGGAGAAGGAAGAGGCACGGCGTTTGCGCAAGAAGAAATAACGGGTGAAGATCCCATTTGCCTTGCAATGCAAAAGGCGCAATCCGGCGATAATGCCGGGCTGCGCCTCTTCCATATCGGTCTCCTCCGCCGGAACTGGCGGCCGGCTCACTCCCCGCCTTCAGACGGACGCCCGGCCACGTCATCCTGACTCTGTGCCTGGTCATGGTCCGGCTGTGTGCCTTGAGCCGAATTCGCGTCATTGTCAGCCCCTTCTGCATCCATCTCCTCGTCCGAGCTCTCCGGCACCGTCGTCGTGACCCCGCCTGTATTGCCGGATGGCAGCGTAATGCTCGGCGCGCCTTGGGCCGAATCGCCGATCGGATTTCCTTTGTTGTCGTAGTAGTACATCGGCACGTCGCCCACGACCAGCAAATACGAGATCGGAATTTCGGTCTCGACCATCTCGGGCTTCGTATCGAATGGAATGATGATCGAAACTTCCGCGATGATCCGCATGTATACCTCAACGAGGATATTATTGATGCCCGCTTCCTTCTGCCGGGTGAACAGATCGACCTTAACCGAGCCGAGAGGCTCGAACTTCACCGGTACCCGAGGGCCGAACGACGCGATAATCGCGCTGCCGAGCGCTTGGCCAACCGGCACATGCTCCGGAATCTCCCCCAATTCGCCCAGCGTCTCCTGCACCGTCTGCGTCGTCTCCGACCGAATGCGCATATGCTCGGCGTAATTGATCATGAAACCGGACGTTTTCCCGGATGCGTTCATTTTCCAATCGATTAGCTTCTCCGTCTCCGTTCCGCTCGCCACCTGTTCGGTAATCGCTTTGTTGATCGCTTGCGTCGCGACCTGCTTCACCCGAATAGTCGCGACATTCATGAGCGGCCCCTTCAAATTGCGCTCCACGAATACAAAAAATTGAAAGATGAGCACCGCGGCAAGCGCAAGCATGATCAGCCAAAATTGTTTGCGCCCAAGACGCGGCAACCCTAGCTTGCCCCGTTTCATCCGCCTGCTGCGCCATCCTCGTCTTCCCCACCTTGCCATTGATCGGCGGCCCCCTTCTTCGGATCTCGTCCGCGCTCTCCACCACAGCTTATGCAAGGTCCGTCCAAAAAAGAAGAAGACCTCCATCCATCTTCGATACGGCGGCACCCTGAAAAAAGCGGAATTATCCGAATATTATAGTCAGGCAATCGATTTCCGGCGGCACAAAAAAGAATCAACCACTATTTGTAAGCGGATGATTCTTACGGTAAATTAATAACGTCTCAGCGGCTTGCGCAACCCTACTTTATGGAAACTTTAGCATCACTGCTTCATCGCTGAAAACGGCGTAACCATAGGCTATTGGAGGTTTCCAATCCTCTTTACCCAAGGTTTCGGGCCATTTTGTATGCCAGGATACAGTTTCAAAAACAGCCGTCATGTACAATAATAGTAATGAGCTTGGATAGCTCTTAACGGCGATGAATCGTGAACTGTTTGTTCTTGACGCTGATGAGTTGTTCATCCTGCAGTTCAATCAACATCTTGGAGACCGACTCTCGGATCGAGCCTACCAAATTCGCCAGCTGCTGATGGGTCAACTTGAATGGGATCATCATGCCGCCTTCGACGGGAACGCCTTTCTCGTCCGCCATGCGGACAAGCACTTTATGAAGTCTGGCTTTCAAATCCAGAAAGGTTAAATCGTAAATTTGTTCATTGGCGTTGCGGAGACGCTCCATGGTCTCTTCTAGCAGCTTAAGGCACATTTTGGGGTTGCTTTCCAAGAAATACATAAAGTCTGTCCGGCTTAGCGAGTACAACATCCCGGTCTCGATCACCTCGGCCGTAGCGGAACGCGGCATTCCTTTCCGAATCATAGCCATTTCCCCAAAATAGTCGCCTTCATGCAGAAGAGCCAGCGTAATTTCGCGCGATTCGTCGACCCTAAAGATCTTCACCAGACCACTGTCAATGACAAAGCATTCGTCCCCTAAGTCGCCTTCCATGAACAGGATCGTGCCTCGGGTATAGGTTCTTTTTTTGAAGAGCGGTTCGATGGCTTTCAGCTCGTCCATCTCCAGCCCTTCAAATATCGGGATGCTCTTGAACAACTTGTGAAACATCACCATGATCTGTTCACTCTTCCTGTGCTGATGTTTGATCACTTTGAATGCTGAGAATTCTTCTTGGTTGAGCAGACCAAGTAGATAGGAAATTTCATAAAATCAGGCTAATTTAAATCAAGAAGCGTGTCACGTTTAACAAAGCGATAAAAAACGGATGCTATTCTAGATCCAACCGATTATGTCGTACATGCCATTCATTATATGGGAGCTATGAAACCGTTATCTGTATCTGGGCACTTGGATGCGGTGGAGCTAGTAGTGCAACCGACCATCTCTCATTCGCATGGGGGTGGTCTATCTTTTTTCAGGAGGAATTATAACTATGAATGAAAAAATCGTTATTCCCGCGGAGAAAATCATTGAGCACCTGGGCATTTCAAATAAATTCTTCGAGGCTTGGAAGACCGTAAATCTTCAAGCCGAGGAACAGAATCCGTCCGTTGCGTCCGAGAAGAAAGTCATGTAGATCACTGCCTTGGCGGTACACATACTACTTTCGGACTATTCTTTTCTCATTCTACACAATATTATTCGCCATGAAAAGACTTAATTTTACAAGAAGAGCAGCCCGCGCCGCTCCTCTTCTTCTTTCTGCGCATAATTTAGATGCTCACTCTAAGAATATGCACGTCGCCCACCTTGCTTAGGTCTATGAACTCGTCCTCTACTCGTACTAGCGGCCTCTCCATCGAATGCGGATTCAAAAACACCACTTCGCCCGACCTGCCATCTGTCAGCACGACCTTCCTGCCTACCATACGGCCTACCATGTTATCCAGAAAAATCGACACAATCTGCGGATCGAAAAAGCCGAACCTCCCTTGCCGCATCTGGTTTAAGATGTCATAAAACGGGACCGGTTCATGATAAGGGCGCCGCGAGGACATCGCATGAAAGACGTCGGCCACAGCGACGATTCGGCTAAGCGGATCGATCTGCTCTGCCCGAAGTCCGAGCGGATAGCCCCCGCCGTCACTGCGTTCGTGATGCTGCAGCGCCACAAGCGCAACCCTGCTGCTGAGCCCTGCCGTCCCCTTGAGCATCTCGTAACCGAACACGGTGTGCTGCTTGACGATCGCATACTCCGCGGCCGTAAGCTTGCCTGGCTTGTTCAGAAGTTCCGCTGGAATTTTGACTTTGCCGACGTCGTGGAGCGTAGCGGCTAGGGATAATACCGAGAGTTCCGTCTCGCTTAGATTCATCCATTTGCCAATAAGCGTCGATAGTACGCCGACCCCGATATTGTGCTCATACGTATAATCGTCCTTGGCCCTGATCGTTTCGAACAGGTCGAACACGTCAGGTGCTTCCGCAGCCTGTTGGACGAGCGGAAGCACCTCGCTGCGCAGTTCCATGACCGGAATTTTGCGTGTTTCTTGCATTTTGGCAAATAGCAACTTGGAAGCCTGTACCGCCTGCCGTACCGCGGATTCGTGCTTTCGGGTGTTCGATTCCCGCCGCTCGTTCGATCCCCGTCCAGGTTGGACGACTACAAGCGTTTCCGGGTCGATCCCGTGCTTAGCCAACAGCGCCAGATGTCCTTCTTCCATAATCGTATGCGCCGGTATGATGGTTAACCCGTATGCGGTCGTCACGTCGTTCTTCAGTCTGTGTCCCAATAAGCTGTCCATTCCGATTCCCCCAAAGCTTGCGTGAATCCCTTATCGTCATGCGGTCAAGATCATACAGATGTTGCCATTATACCAAATCTCGGGCAATCTGCGACGATATCACTAGAAAATTTGTCATAAATTAGGCCTCTACGGCTCGTGCGACGGCCGTTCTTTCTACCCATCAAGATGCAGACGCACTATTCTTTGTCTCCAACTTCCTCGTCCGGCCAAAGCTCACCTGCACTCGCCACCCCGGATCAGAAGCATCCAAGATGGCGGTATTTCGATAAATTGTAAAGAAAAAGCTTATCCTATATCATTCTTCATATGATAACTTTTTCCTTTTCGCCAAATGCTAATTTCGACAAGATTCTATTAACTTTTTATAAAAAATAGTCCAGATATCACAGCCTTCTTGATACAGGAACGAGGAGGGCCGTTGGTTCGCGTACTTCTTGTAGTCTGAAAGCTGCATGTGCTCGCCCCTACCAACCGCAGGCTGCGAATTCTTCCCGCGTATTATTACTCTCCTGACCACATTGGCTAGGGGACCGCGCGTATGCCAAAAGGCCGGCGCCGTTCGTTCGGCGCCAGCCTATCTATCTCGCTGGGATATGAAGAAATTCCAACCTCGGAGCTACAGCGCGTAGAACACGAGCAGCTCTTCCGTCGTTCGTTCGGCATTCGCCGGTTCTACCCACGTGCCATTGGCTTGCCAGCACGCGATGCATCTCCGTTCGGTGTCGCACTCATGCGCTTCCTGGCAGGTGTAGCAGAACTGAAGGAGATTTCGAGTCGTAAGCGTCGCTTTCGGATCAAATGCCATCATCGTGATCGCCTCGTTTCGGATAATGAACGTATCAGTGCGCGGTGTGAGTTGGCAGCGGTTGGACCGGCGGAACGGTCCCGCCTCCACCTTTGCGATGGAAGCGAAGGTGCTTGCGCAGGAACGGCAGCAGGAAGTAGTCGAGTCCGAACCGGCCGGCCCCCGCTCCCGCGATCATCACGATGCCGCCCAGCATGATTAGCCAAGGGTTCGTGCTGACCGTACCGGCGAAGAGGAACATGAAGTTCATCAGCAGGCCGAAGAACGCGGCCGCCGCCGTCAAACCGCCGACGATCAATCCTAGTCCGACCAGCGTTTCGCCAAGCGGGATAACGATGTTGATGATTTTCACATTCGGCAGCGCCGCATGTTCGAGGAACTTCGTGAAGGTCGGATAGATCAGCTCGTTCGTGCCGCGATCGACGACGGGATTCGCGATTGCTCCCTTCAGGAAGCCCGCGGCGTCGAAGCCGTCTTTCAGCTTATGGAAGCCCGCATCAAGCCATTGCCAACCGACATAGAGGCGGAGCAGCGTCAGCAATACGGCGGCGTACACGTTTTCGCGCAAAAACTTCATCATATTTCTCACTCCTCAGCTTATGTGAATATTTTCACATATTAGTGTAGAGAAAGCCGGCGCCTGATGACCGAGCTAGATTTTGCCGCGCCTCGTGTGGCACGCTTCCGGCTTCTGCCGCTTTCCCTTTATGCTTATAGTATAGCTCTCTTATCCGATGAACGCCGTGATCTTGCTCACACCCGGCCGAAGAACAACCGAATTTCCTTGGCGGCATTATCGAGCGAATCCGATCCGTGGATGACGTTCTCGGCCACATCCAGGCCATAATCGCCTCGAATGGTGCCTGGAGGCGCTTCCGCCGGGTTGGTCGGTCCGATCAGGGAGCGTGAATTGGTTACAGCCGACTGCCCTTCCACGATCATCGCGAAAACCATACCGGACGTAATGTAGTCCACCAGCTCGCCGAAGAACGGCTTGTCCTTCAAGTGGCCGTAATGAGTCTGCGCCGTTTCCCTCGAAATTTCCTTCAACTCGGCTCTAACCAGCTTCAAGCCCTTGTGCTCGAAACGACTGACGATCTCGCCGATTAATCCGCGCCTAACCCCATCGGGCTTAATCATGACGAACGCTTTCTCTTTCATGCGAATCATCTCCTCTTGATCATCAGTGTAGCACGTCGCCGATCCGGCGGGATGTGCGTAAAATCACGCTTGCGATCGCAAATTCGGAAGCGTGAGCGTGACGGTCGTGCCTCGTCCGGACGCGGACGAGATATCGAGGCTGCCGCCCGCGATCCGGGCCCGCTCGGCCATGCTGAACCTCCCGACGCCCTTGCTTCCCGCCTCGGGATCGAAGCCGCAGCCCTGATCGGCAATGAGGGTTACGATCTCCTCCGACCTTGCTGATATGACCACCTCGGCTTCGGCGACGTCGGCATGCTTGGCGATATTCGTCAGCGCTTCCTGCACGACCCGGTAAATGACCGTTTCCACGCCGATATCGAACCGTCCGCGCAAGTCGCAGGCGAACGCCACCTTGATGCCATAATGGGCAGCATAATTGTCGATATACGTACGCAGCGCCGGCGCGATGCCCAGATCGTCCAGCACCGAAGGCCGTAATTCCCAGGCCAGCCCTCGCACCTCTTCGATGATGCCCGCCACCTGATTACGGATCGCCCCGAGCTCGCGCTTCTCCGGCGTCTCGGCGGAGATGACCCGGTCGAGCCCGATCAAGAGCGAGAAGAGGCTTTGTCCGATGCCATCGTGCAGCTCGCGGGAGAATTTGCGCCGCTCGTCCTCCTGGATCGTCATCGCCTTGGCGAGCGACTCCTGCAGCTCCTCCTCGACCTTCTTCAGCCGGGTGACCTCGTTGCGGATGGCCAAGTACTGATACGGCTCTCCGTCTTCCCCCACGAACGGCACGATCGTCGTATTCACCCAATAATAGGACCCGTCCTTCGCCCGGTTACGGATATCCCCGGACCACACTTGGCCTGCTTGAATCGTGGCCCATAGCTCGCGCATGAACGCCTTGTCGTGGTAGCCGGAATTGACGATGCGATGATCCTGTCCCAGCAGCTCATGGCGCGGGTATTTGGATATTTCGCAAAATTTATCGTTAACGTATTGAATTTTCCCTTTATGGTCCGTGACCGCGACGATCGAGGAAGCGTCCAGCGCGAATTTCACGTCGGCCAGCTGCTTCAACGATTGTCTGAGCTCCGAGCGGAAAGGGCTATCTTCCAGCTGGCCGTCCAATTGGGCGAGCAGCGTCTCGACATGCTCGGCAATGACGTCGCGTTCGGGATAACGAGCTTCATTAGTCAAAGCGGAGCAGCCCCTTTTTCATCGCGAATTTGATCAGTTCCGGCCGCGTCTTCAGCCCGAGCTTCTCCATCACGTTGCTCTTGTGCGTCTCGACCGTCTTGACGCTGATCGTCAGCTGCTCGGCGATTTCCTTATTCGCATACCCTTGGGCCGCCAGCGTCAGCACTTCCTTCTCCCGCTCCGACAATGTATCGAACACATCCGCGCTCTCGCCCCGCTTCATCCGCTCCACGTATTCGTGCATGAGCCGTTTCGTGGCCGTCGGGTACAGGTAGGCGTCGCCCTTGGCGACGGATCGGATTGCCGTGAGCAGCTCCTCGTGCGGCGCGCTCTTGAGCACGTAGCCCGCGGCGCCTGCATGGATCGCCCGGAACAAATATTCGTCGTCGTCATGCATGGTCAAGATGAGCACGGCAACGTCCGGCATGCGTTCCTTCAGCTCCGCGGCAGCCGTCAGCCCATCCTTGCCGTGCGGCATGCTTAAGTCCATCAAGACGACATCCGGACGCAGCGCCTCCGCCTCGCGAATGCCCTCGTCGCCTTCGGACGCTTCTCCGACGACCTCGATATCCGCCTTGCCGTCCAGCAGTAACCGCATGCCGGAGCGCACCATGGCGTGGTCGTCCACGATCAAGATTTTTATCATTTTCGATTCTTCACTCCTTAGCATCGACCGGTGCGGTATATGCCTCGCCACCATCGGCCTTGTCGCCCGTCAGCTCGGACAGCCGCAGCGGCGCCTCCGCCCATGGAAGCTCCTTCTTCTCGTACGCCTGCCTGCCTCTTCTGCCCAAAAGGAGAATGCCGCTATAGCCGCCTGGCTCCGCCTGCACGGGATATGCGATTCCCGCCGTCAGCCGCTCCGCCAGCATAACCGGACATTCGGTCAACAATTCCGCGTTTTCGATCTCGTTAACAGTGTATACCGTTCCATGCCGCAGCACCATACCGCCAATGCCGACGCCCGGCTTGATCTTCAACTGCGCGACTTTCGCATTGCGGCCGCCCAACACGATATTCCAGCGCATAAGGCGATAATCGGCCGCCGGCAGCGCCAATGCGGCAAAATCGCTCCCGCTGCTGCGGCACAGCCGCGCAAGCGCAAGCGACAACCGCTCTTGAAGTCGTAGTCCATTCAATGGTTCTTCACCTTTCTTTCTACGGTTGACCCAAGTTCGCCTTCCTCTTATTGTAGAATGCCGGCGTTGGCATGTATGTAAGGGAACGCCCCTATTCCCCCATAAGGGAATGCCCCTACAGTACAAAGCGGCGCCGCTTGGAGGCCGTCCCTCCCTGCAGCGCCGCATGCGACCTCTGGCCTCGATCCCATCGCGACCGGCACGCGCCCCGCTCACAACCGTCGAAGATAGACGGCTCCGTACAGTCCGCCGACAAAGATCGCGCCGCCTGCCGCATTGCCGAGATATACGGGCACGAAGTTGCGCAGCCAATCCAGCCAGTCCGCCTGGCCGGCGAAGATCGCCGCCGGGATGAGGAACATGTTGGCCACGACGTGCTGGAAGCCGAGCGCCACGAATGCCATCGTGGGGAACCAGACCGCGGCGGCGAAGCCCGCGCCGTCCTTCGAACCGCCAGCCATCCATACCGCCAAGCTGACGAGCCAATTGCAGCCGATTCCCGACAGGAACGCGACGCCAAAGGGCTCCTCCAGCTTGCTTGCGGCGAGCACCGCGGTTCTCGCCAGCGCGGCGCCGTGCTCCGTCAGCCCTCCTAGATGGCCGAAGACGTAGGCGACGAACAACGCGCCCGCGAAGTTGCCGACAGTGATCACACTCCAGTTGGCCATCCATCCCCGCCAGGAGACCCGGCCCGCATAGGCGGCGAACGGGACCGCCATCATGTTGCCCGTAAGCAATTCGCCGCCGGCCGCCAGGCATAGCATGAGCCCTAGCGGAAACACCGCCGCGCCGATCAAGCCGTTCATGCCGCCCCACGATTCGGGCACGGCGGCGCTCGCCTTGATTGCCAGCGCATACCCGAGCGCGATGTAAGCCCCGGCCGCAAAGCCGAGCAGCGCTTGGGACCGCAGCGGCAAGGCTGCCTTCTTCACTCCTGTAAGGATTGCAAGCTCCGCCAGTCGTTCCGGTTTCGTATAGCCCATCTCCATCCCTCCGCTCTCTATGGAGCCGAGTATACGCCCGCTTCCGGGGTGGAGCTGTGAAATTGCTCACTTACCAGGGGCTGCAATCTCGCGATTGGGAACGCAAACCAATCGGCTACACGATCGCCGAATGCTGCATTCCCTATCTCACGATTGGGAACGCAAACCAATCGGCTACAGGATCGCCAAATGCTGCATTCCCTATCTCACGATTGGGAACGCAAACCAATCGGCTACAGGATCGCCGAATGCTGCATTCCCTATCTCACGATTGGGAACGCAAACCAATCGGCTACACGATCGCCGAATGCTGCATTCCCTATCTCACGATTGGGAACGCAAACCAATCGGCTACACGATCGCCGAATGCTGCATTCCCAATCTCACGATTGGGAACGCAAACCAATCGGCTACAGGATCGCCGAATGCTGCATTCCCAATCTCGCGATTGGGAACGCAAACCAATCGGCTACATCCGACAAATTTCTTTCGGACAATTCTCGCAGTGGCAGACATCCCGCAAGTAATGAAGATCCTTGATCATGAAGTGGCCGTCGGCGTATTGGATCGCGCCCTCCTTCTTCAGGTCGCTCAGCATCCGGTTGACGCTCTCCCGTGTCGCGCCGATCATGTCGGCCATCTCGGTGTTGTTGATCTTCAGGTCGATGAAGATGCCGCCGTCCCTGTCTTTGCCGTAGGAATTGCTAAGCCGGATGAGCAGCGAGCAGAGCGCGCCGGTCTTGCCGAACATCATCAGGTCGCGGAATTTGGTCTGCGTCAGCCGGTGCATCAGCCCCATCCACTTCATGAACTCCACCGCCAGATCGCCGTGCTGCCACAACAGCACCTCCAGGTCCTTGCGCTGGATGACGCCGACCTTCGCATCCTCGGTCACCTCCGCGCCGAAGCCGTGCAGCGAATCGTGGAACGGATCCATTTGACCGACCAGATCGCCCTTCTGATGCAGATACAACGTGAGCGTCCGCCCGCTGTCCGACGATTTGATCGTCCGGACCCGCCCGCTGAAGATGAAGAACAACTTATCCGCCTTATCGCCCTCCCAGAACAGGCTGCTGCCTTTCTCGGCATTCTTGACGTACATGATGCTCTTGAGCAGTTCAAAGCTCTCGTTCGACAATACCGGTTCCAGTCCCTCCGCGCGCCCAACCGTCATCCCCATTTCATCCGTCCCCTTCTTCCGCCCGCGACGGGCTTCCTTGTTACCTCCATCATAACGCGCCGCGGCCAATGCCGAACATCGGGGGCTCCACTGATCTTTGCGGCGGAATTCCCCTATGCTGCCTATGAGGAAAATCACAGGCGGCGGTCGGGGAATACTCCCTTCCCTGCACGCTCCGCCTCGAATGCCGGAGGGAAAACCCTGACGGCATCGGCAAGCGACCGGGCGAACCGACGCCAAAAAAGGCGCGGGTGCGCCTTCTTCGCGTGCTCGTAACCTCGTTACAGCACGATATGCTTCATGGCTCTGTCGATGACTTCACGAGCCCGCCTAATATCCCGTTCCGTCGGAGTCGGCACGCCTTCGAGCGGATAAGTCCGGCCCAGTGCCTGCCACTTGTAGACGCCCATCCGATGGTAAGGCAGCAGTTCGAGCTTCTCGACGTTGGTGAGCAGCGAGATGAATTCGCCCAAGGCGTTCAAATCTTCCGCGTTATCCGTGACGCCCGGGATGAGCACGTGCCGGATCCACGCCGGCTTGCCGATCGAAGACAGCCATCGCGCGAATTTCAGAATGCGGTCGTTCGGCTGGGAGGTCAACCATTCGTGCTTCTTCTTGTTCATCTGCTTCAGATCCAGCAGCACGAGGTCGGTATGCGCCATCAGCGCCTCTGCGTGGGACGTCTCGCAGAATCCCGAGCTGTCCAGCGCGGTGTGCAGCCCGAACCGCTCCTTGCACGCCTTGAACAGCTCCGCAACGAAGGGTGCTTGCAGCGTCGGCTCCCCGCCCGTCACCGTGATGCCGCCGCCCGAGCCCTTATAATAAGGCAGGTACGGCTCGATTTCGGCCACAATCTCCTCTACCGTCACCTGGCGGCCTCCGGTCGTATCCCATGTATCGGGGTTATGACAAAATTGGCATTGCAGCGCGCAGCCCTGCATGAACAAGACGAAGCGGATGCCGGGGCCGTCCACCGTCCCGAAGGTTTCCATCGAATGTATGCGGCCTTTCATGCGGGCCACGCTCCTCTCTTTGATGCACGTCTGGCTGTCAAATTTCCCCGTGGAACGTGCGGCTGATGACGTCGAGCTGCTGCTCTCTCGTCAGTTTGATGAAATTGACGGCATAGCCCGAGACGCGAATGGTCAGCTGCGGGTAGTTCTCCGGGTGCTCCATGGCGTCGAGCAGCTGCTCGCGGTTGAAGACGTTCACGTTCAGATGGTGACCCCCGCTCGTCGTATAGCCGTCGAGCAGCGCCGCCAGGTTGTTGTAGCGGACCGCGTCCTCCCGGCCGAGCGCCTTCGGAATAATCGAGAACGTATTCGAGATACCGTCCAGGCTGTGCGCGTACGGCAGCTTCGCCACGGAAGCGAGCGAGGCGAGCGCGCCTTTGCGGTCGCGGCCGTGCATCGGGTTGGCGCCCGGCGCGAACGGCTGGCCCGCTTTGCGGCCATCCGGCGTACTGCCGGTCTTCTTCCCGTAGACGACGTTGGAGGTGATCGTCAGCACGGACATTGTCGGAATCGCGCCGCGGTAGGTCGCATGCTTGCGCAGCCGGTTCATGAAGCCCTCGGCCAGCTCCACGGCCATCGCATCGACGCGGTCGTCGTTGTTGCCGTACATCGGATAGTCGCCCTCGATCTCGAAGTCGACCGCGATGCCCTGCTCGTTGCGGACCGGGCGCACCTTCGCGTAGCGGATCGCGCTCAAGCTGTCGGCGACGACCGACAGGCCGGCAATGCCGCACGCCATCGTCCGGACGATATCCCGGTCGTGCAAGGCCATCTCGATGCGCTCGTAGCAGTATTTGTCGTGCATGTAGTGAATGACGTTCAGCGTGTTCATGTACAGCTGCGCCAGCCAATCCTGAACCGCGTCGAAGCGGGCTTTGACTTCCTCGTAGTCGAGCACGTCGGATGTAATCGGCGCAAGCTTCGGCCCGATCTGCGCGCCGAGCTTCTCGTCCACGCCGCCGTTGATCGCGTACAGCAGCGCTTTGGCCAAGTTGGCGCGGGCGCCGAAGAACTGCATCTGCTTGCCGATTCGCATCGCCGATACGCAGCAGGCGATGCCGTAGTCGTCGCCGAAGTACGGACGCATCAGGTCGTCGTTCTCGTACTGGATGGAGCTCGTCTCCGCCGAGACGCGCGCGCAGTACTGCTTGAAATTGTCCGGCAGCTTCGTCGACCACAGAATCGTCAGGTTCGGCTCCGGCGCCGGTCCCAGGTTATAGAGCGTGTGCAGGAACCGGAAGGAGTTGCGCGTCACGCGCGTTCGGCCATCCATGCCCATGCCGCCGACGGATTCGGTCACCCAGGTCGGGTCGCCGCTGAACAACTCGTTGTAGTCTGGCGTCCGCAGGAATTTGACGATGCGCAGCTTCATGACGAAATGGTCGACCAGCTCTTGCGCTTCGCTCTCGGTCAGCGTGCCCTCCTTCATGTCTCGCTCGATAAAGATGTCGAGGAAGCTGGACACCCGGCCAAGGCTCATCGCCGCGCCGTTCTGCTCCTTGATGGCCGCCAGATAGGCAAAGTACAACCATTGTACCGCTTCTCTTGCGTTGACGGCCGGCAAGGAGATGTCGAAGCCGTACGAAGCGGCCATCTTCTTCAACTCGGCAAGGCTGCGAATCTGCTCGGACAGCTCCTCGCGGAGGCGGATGACGTCCTCGGTCATCGCATCGACTTCGAGTTCGAGTAGCTCCTCCTTCTTGCCCGCGATCAGCCGGTCCACGCCGTACAGCGCCACGCGCCGGTAGTCGCCGATGATGCGGCCGCGACCGTAAGCGTCCGGCAGGCCGGTGATGATGCCTGCCTTGCGCGCGGCCCGCATTTCCGTCGTATAGGCGTCGAAAACCCCTTGATTGTGCGTCTTGCGGATTTCCGTGAAGAGACGGTCGAGCTCGGGATTCAGCTTATATCCATATGCCGTGCAAGCGTCCGCCGCCATCTTGATGCCGCCGAACGGCTGTACGGCCCGCTTCAGCGGCGCGTCGGTCTGCAGGCCGACGATGCGCTCCTGGGTCTCGTTGATGTAGCCCGGTTCGTGTGACGTGATCGTGGACACCGTGTCGACGTCGATATCGTGGACGCCGCCCCGCTCACGCTCCTCCTTCAGCAGCTCGCTCACCCGCTCCCACAAGGAAACGGTAGCTTCCGTCGGACCGGCGAGGAACGCCTCGTCGCCTTCGTACGGCGTGAGGTTCGCCTCGATGAACGAATTAACGTTGATTTGCCTCTGCCAGCTCCCTTCCCCGAAGCCCCGCCATGCTCTCTGCCGATTCAGTCCTTCCCTGACTTCCCGCTCTTTCATCGCCATCGTTTACGCACCTCCGTTGTTCTATATCTCTAAATTACCGGCTTTACAGCCCCTTCACTATGACATTGCTCACAGTTCGGCCGATTTTGCGGGATAGGCGCGATTGACCATGGACCCGGCTTGTTCAGCGTAGACACGCATCCAGTCCTCAGGCGACTGGATCGCGCGCACGAACCGGCTGCCGATGCCGCGGGCCCGGAACTCGGCCTCCTCCAAGGGCTGCCAGCAGATCGTCTCCAGCAGATCGGCTTTCGTCGTGCTGCCTTGGCTCAGCAAGGCCTCCAGCCGGTCTGCGCAGTCGCGGTCATATAGACCGTGAAGAGGATGAGGGCCGCCCTCCACCCACGGCAGAATAGCGTCCGCTCCTCCCGTCTGCCGCTCCCAGAGCAGCTTGGCCGCGGCCGCCGAAGGGTAAGGCATATGACAGCCGAGCAGCCAGACAGACCGGTTCTTCGCGAGGGCGAGGCCGGCGTGCATGCCGCTGAGCGGCCCGCTTCCCGGATAGTAATCGCTAATGATGCGGATGCTCCGATCGACCACGCGAAGGAAAGCCCCCGGCTGATCGGTGACGATCGTGACGTCGCTGCAGCATGCCTGCATTTCCCGGACTTGCTTCTGAATAAGCAGTTGGCCTTCCAGTTCATAAAAGGCGCGGTTCTCTCCATGGGTGGCGGCATGCCCGCCCCCTGCCAAGATGACGCCGGACAGCATAGGGATCAATCCTTTCGTTATCGAATGGCGGCGTATGCCTTGCCCTTCCATTACACCATGGGCTGGATACGCGCGCAGTGAGATGCGTCACCGTTGCTTCAACCCCCCTTGTTGCTTCCTCCCCCTTCCCCCTCCGCCGAGGGGAACCATAGGACTTCGCCCAGCTTATGCTTCCGAAGTGAGTTTTCCGCTGGAAAACTTCAGGACTCCCTTTTTCGTGCGGCACGTTTGTTCGCGGTCGGCGGGTCGGCTAGAGTTGGGCACGCTTTTGTCCTTTCGGACAAAGCTTCAGTGGGTTTTAAAGCGGTTCTAAGATCACAATCTCCTACAGTATCAAAAGGCTGCCGATCTTGCGGATCGGCAGCCGGACGAGGCACATTCGAATCAGAACTTGCCGTAGAAGGCATTGCGGTACACATCCGCCAGCTCGGCGACGAGCGGCATGCGCGGATTGGCGGTCGTGCACTGATCCTCGAAGGCGCGGTCGGCCAGGTAGTCGACCCGCGCCTCGAAATCGGCCGGATCAAATCCAAGATCCTGGAATTTCTCCGGAATGCCGAGCGACGCGTTCAGCTTGCGGATGGCTTCGATCAGGCTGTTCACGCCTTCTTCCGTCGTGCGGGCCGGCAGGCCGAGCATGCGAGCGATCTCGGCATAACGCTCATCGGCGACGAAATGGCCGTATTTCGGGAACGAAGCAAATTTCGTCGGCTTCTGCGCGTTATAGCGGATGACGTGCGGCATCAGGATCGCGTTCGTACGTCCATGCGCGGTATGATACTGCCCGCCCCATTTGTGCGCCAAGCTGTGGTTGATCCCGAGGAACGCGTTGGCGAATGCCATGCCCGCGATCGTCGAAGCGTTGTGCATTTTCTCGCGCGCGGTCGGATCTGCCTCGTGATAGGACTTCTCGAGATTCTGGAATACGAGCCGGATTGCATGCAGCGCCAGACCGTCCGTATAATCGCTCGCCATGACCGAGACGTAGGCCTCGATCGCATGCGTCAGCACGTCCATGCCAGTGTCGGCGACGGCGGTCTTCGGCAGGCTGTAGACGAATTCCGGATCGATGATCGCAACGTCCGGCGTCAGTTCGTAATCGGCGAGCGGGTATTTCGTATGGCCGTCCTTCTTGTCGGTGATGACCGCGAAGGAGGTCACCTCCGAGCCGGTGCCGGAGGTCGTCGGAATCGCAACGAACTTCGCCTTCTCGCCCAGCCGCGGGTATTTGTAGATGCGCTTGCGGATATCGAGGAACTTCTGCTTCAAGGAATGGAAGCTCGTGTCCGGGTATTCGTAGAACAGCCACATCGCTTTGGCCGCGTCCATCGGCGAACCGCCACCCAGAGCAATGATGCAGTCCGGTCTGAAAGCATCCATCACCGCCGTGCCGCGTTCGACGGTCTCGACCGACGGGTCTGGCTCCACGTCCGAGAACACTTCGATCGCGACCGGATTCGTCCGTTTGCGCAGGTAATATTCCAGCTTCTCGACGTAGCCGAGCTTCACCATCATCGCGTCGGTCACGACCAGCACGCGGGAAATGTCCGGCATCTTCTCCAAATATTGCGTCGCGCCTTTCTCGAAGTAGACCTTCGGCGGAATTTTGAACCACTGCATATTGACCGTCCGGTACGCCACGCGCTTGATGTTGAGCAAGTTCACGGCCGAGACGTTGGACGTCGTCGAGTTATGGCCGTAGGAGCCGCAGCCCAGCGTGAGCGAAGGCAGGTTCGTGTTGTACAGATCGCCGATGGCGCCGTGGGTCGATGGCGAGTTGACAATGACCCGACCCGTCTTAAGCCGTGCAGCGAACGCTTGGATGACCGCGTCGTCATTCGAATGGATGACCGAGGAGTGGCCCAAGCCCCCGAAGGCGACCACTTCCGCCGCGCGTTCGATCCCCTGCTGCGCGTTCTTGACTTTGTAACACGCCAGCACCGGGCTGAGCTTCTCGGCCGACAGCGGGAAGGAAGGACCAACGCCCGCGAGCTCGGCGACGAGAATCTTCGTCCCTTGCGGCACTTGAATGCCGGCCATCTCGGCGATCTTCACGGCCGGCTGGCCGACGATGACCGCGTTGACGGCGCATTTGTCGCTGTTGATCGCGAGCTTGGATACCGCCTCGGTCTCGGCTTTATTCAGGAAATAACAGCCGCTGTCCCTCATCAGCTTGCGGACTTGGTCGTAGACCGGCTCTTCGATGATGACCGCCTGCTCGGAGGCGCAGATCATGCCGTTGTCGAACGTCTTCGATAGAATGAGATCCGTCACGGCCCGCTTCAGATCGGCCGATTGCTCGATGAAGCACGGCACGTTGCCCGGCCCGACGCCCAGCGCCGGCTTGCCCGTGCTGTACGCGGCCTTGACCATGGCCGAGCCGCCCGTCGCGAGCACGAGCGCCACGTCCGGATGGTTCATGAGCAGCCCCGTCGCGTCCAGCGACGGCGTCTCGATCCATTGCACGCCATGCTCCGGCGCGCCGGCCGCGATGGCCGCATCCCGCAGGATGCGGGCCGCCGCCGCGCTGGACTGCTGCGCGGAAGGGTGGAACGCGAAGATGATCGGATTGCGCGTCTTGGCGGCGATCAGCGCCTTGAACATCGTCGTGGACGTCGGGTTCGTGACCGGCGTGACGCCGGCGATGATGCCGACCGGCTCGGCGACCAATTTGTAATTCTCGAAGGCGTTCTCTTCGATGACGCCCACCGTCTTGGCATGCTTGATGCTGTGATAGATGTATTCCGTCGCAAAAATGTTCTTGGTGATTTTGTCCTCGTAGACGCCGCGTCCCGTCTCCTCCGCCGCCATCTTCGCCAGCGCCATATGTTGGTCCAATCCAGCGAGCGCCATTGCCTGCACGATGCGGTCGATTTGTGCCTGATCCATGCCGAGATAAGCTTCCTGCGCCTGCCTTGCGCGAGCTGCCAGCCGGTTCACTTCTTCCTGCGCGGAATGCTGCGCTTCGAGCTTGCTTTCTTTAACAGCCATGGTCTTCTCCTCCTTGGAGATGTGGATTCGGTAAGACGCATCTCCTCTATGGCTTCATCTTACCGCCCTCATGACTGGTAAACTATGACATTGCTCACAGGTCGGAAAAATCGTTGCCTGCCCCGCATCCCCTTCGGAGGCTGCCGGAATCAGTGACGTTGGCCTTCCGTCCGCACGCCTCTTCAGAATCGGGTACCCCGCGCCTCGGATGGCCCGATCGAATCGATCTTGGTTCTCTTCATCCCCGTCGTTGTTCGTCGCCCGCCCGAACCTTTGCCATCAATGCCGGATTATGCGTTCATCATCTTGCGCCCGCAACAAAGGCCCGCCGTGATCTATCGCACAGGCGGGCCATCCGGTGGGCGGCATACGCACCCTCGTTCATGAATTGTCCCTTTCTCCCTCAGCCGGCTGGCCATCCCCAACACGGCAATCCGAGCAAATCCAGCTGTTCCCCGGCGCCGCGCCGTCCCTAGTCGTCCGTCTGCATTGTTCGCAGGTGATCATCGCTTCAAGCCTCCTTTACGAGAACAAATAATCCATATCCGTCAGAATGTCTTCCGCCATCGGATAGATCAGCTCTTCCTCCATCTCAAAATGGCTCGTCAAAATCAAGCAGCCCTGCGTCAGATCATCGCAGCTTTGCTTGACCTCCGTCAGCTTGGCCCCTTGCGTGTCCATGCTCAACAGGCCAATCAATGCATCGCTCTTCTGCAGGAACGATTCGAAGAACTGGACCGCCAGCTCGTGATCCTTCTCGAGCACCCATAGCGAGGGCATAATGGTCGGCTCCATCTTCAGCTTGTAGTACCGGGAGAAGAACGGGAACAGCTCCCCGTCCTCCCACGTCGAGTGGCGCTCCAGCAGCGCGAGCAGCGACGCCGCCTGGGTCCGCAGCTCGGACAGGAGCGGAGCGGCCTCGATCAAGCTCGTGCTGGAAGCTGCACGCCGGCTGAGCTCGCACAGCGCGCCGCACCGGTCCTTCAGTTGTTCATGCTCGCGCTGCAGCCGCTGCGCCAGCTCCATGAACCCGCTGATCCGGGCCGAATTGCCCGGCTCCAGCGTGGCGGCTTTGCTCGTCGTCATCTGCATGGTCTCTCGCCTCCGCTTCGATCCTCTAATTCTGCTCGTGGCTTTATTCCGCATAGAGATGTCCGCATGTCTCGTCCATCGCTTCCACCATGTCACACGCCTCCTTGCCTTGGCATTCGCTTCTGATGACTTTAGTGTAACCGCATCGGGCGTTTCTCGGTGTGAAATTAATCACATACTCAGCCGCGATTCGCACAGGGGCACGAGCAGCTCCGTCTCCGAGTCCACGTGTCTGCGGACCAAGCGGCATGCATGGACCAGCTCCGTCATGCCCAGCCGCAGCAGCTGTTCATCCCGCAGCTCGAAGTAGACCTTCATATTGTGAAGATAGGCTTGGTAGCATTGATCCGCGTGCCAGTGCTCCTTCTCCAGCATCCAGAGCGACGTTGGCAAATCGGGATTGCTCTCCATCGGAAATAAATCGGTCAGCAGCGGAAACAGCACTTCGCCTTCCCATTGCCCGTGCCGGGCGAGCTCCGCGCCAAGCGCTTCCGCGATATGTTCCACGAGCCGGATTCTGGAGCGCTCCGCCGCAGCCGGGCAGCTCTTCACCTCTTCGGCCATCCGGCAGGCGCGCGCAGCCGCCTCGCGAAGCTTGTCGTGATCCTCGCGAAGCCGGTGCAGCGTGAATTGTAATTCGGGCTTGGTTTGCATCCTCTTCCCCCCATAGCGTATCGGTTAAGCTGATTGGTTTTGGGGATGCATCCGAACAGCCCGGCATCCCTCTTCGCGCTTCCTCGAATTTAGGCGGGCACCTCGATGTGCACGTAACCATCCTCGATCTTGACCGGGTACGTCCGCGCTTGACCGGTATCCGGCTCCTGCACCAACCCGTCCCGGAGCGAGATCTTCAAATCCCGCAGCGGGCAATAAATGTAGTGTCCGCTTACGATCGCCTCCGCGAGCGGGCCGCCCTTGCGGTGCGGCGTACGGTTCTCGAGGGCATACATGCTGCCGTCCGTCGTGCGGAATACCGCCAGCGCAAGCGAGCCGATCCGCACCTCCTTCCCCGCTCCCACGGGGAAGGACAGCAATGGGCCCACCGCCCTGTAAACCAGTTGCGTCTGTACGCTCATCGTTCTCCAACCTCCTTCATCCGTTTTCAGTCTCGTGCCACTTCGATCAGGTGGAAGTATTCCTGCTGCAGCTTGCCGCTCTCCACGATTTCGCGCCACGGATCGGCAAGCTTCGCGAGCGCCGTCTCCACGCGCCCGATGAGCGCCTTCCGGTTGTCGGCATCCTCGATGACGAACTTCCGCACCTGCTCCAAGCCGATCCGCTCGAGCCAATCCGAGGTGCGCTCCGCGTAGTTGCCGGTCTCCCGGTAGTACTGAATGAACGCCCCGCAAGTGTCCACAAGTTCCTCGTCGTCCTTCACCTTGCACAGCAACTCCGCTTCCTTCATCCGGATGCCGCCGTTGCCGCCGACGTACACTTCCCAGCCGCCGTCGTTGCCGACGATGCCGAGGTCCTTCGTACCCGATTCGGCGCAGTTGCGCGGACAGCCGTTGACCGCCATTTTGAACTTCGCCGGCATCCACAGCCGCTCGAATTTCTGCTCCAGCCGAATGCCCATGCCGATCGAATCCTGCGTGCCGAAGCGGCAGAAGCGATTGCCGACGCAGGTCTTGACGGTCCGCAGCGCCTTCGCGTAGCCGTAACCCGACGGCATGCCGAGCTCTTCCCATATCGCGGGGAGATCCTTCTTGGCGATGCCCAGCAGGTCGATCCGCTGGCCGCCCGTCACCTTCACCATCTTGGCGCCGTACTTATCCGCGGCATCGGCGATCTGGCGCAGCTGTTCCGGGGTCGTGACGCCGCCGTACATCCGCGGGATGACGCTGTACGTGCCATCTTTCTGAATGTTCGCGTGCAGCCGTTCGTTGACGAACCGCGAGTTGCGTTCATCCTCGTGCTCCTGCGGCCACGCCATGCCCAAATAGTAGTTCAGCGCCGGCCGGCACTTCGAGCAGCCTTCGGGCTGCCGCCAGTCCAGCACCGCCATCACTTCGCGCACGCTCGTCAAATGCTTCTCGCGGATGGCCGCCACAATGTCGTCCCGGGTATGGTCCGTGCAGCCGCAAATGCCGTGTTTGGTCTCTTGCTTATCTTGATAGCCGTCGCCCAGCACGAATTGCAGCAGCTGTTCGACAAGCGGCTTGCAGCCGCCGCACGAGCGCGTCGCGCCCGTCTTGACCTTGATCTGGTCGACGGTCGACAGGCCGTCCTCGCGGATGACCCGCACGATGTCGCCCTTGGTAACGCCGTTGCAGCCGCAGACGATCTCCTCGTCGGCCATGCCTTGGACGGCCGAGCTCTTCTTGCCCCCGCCCCCGCAGCAGCCGGAGCCGCCGCCGAACAGCTCGGCGTAGAGCTCATCAGACATCTCGCCGCCCTCCCGCACCAGGCGGGCGAGCAGCGGAGCGTCCGTCACGTCGCCGTACATGACCGCGCCGACGATTCGCTTGTCGCGAAGCAGCACCTTCTTGTAGACGCCGCGCCACTCGTCGTGAAGGCGCAGCACCCGGTGATCAGGGGCATCGAGGTATTCGCCGGCGGAGAACACGTCCACGCCCGAGATTTTCAGCTTGGTCGATACCGTCGAGCCTTCGTACGGCGCCGTGTTCGCGCCCGCGATCGTCTTCGCGAGGACCGCGCCTTGGTCGAACAACGGCGCGACCAGGCCGTAGCAGACGCCCCGATGCTCGCAGCATTCGCCCACCGCATACACGTCCGGCGCGCTCGTCTGCATGTAGTCGTTCACCTGGATGCCGCGGCCGGTCGCGATGCCGCTCGCCTTCGCCAATTCCGCGTTCGGCACGATGCCCGCGGACATGACGACCAGCTGCGCGTCCAGCTCCTCGCCGCATTCGAACCGAAGACCGCTCGCCTCCGTGCCCCCCAGCACTTCGACGGTCTTCGCGCCCATGCGGAACTTGATACCCTGGCGCTCCAGTTCGGCCTTCAGCATCCCCGCCGCCGTCTCGTCTAATTGACGCTCCATGAGCGTATCCATCAGATGGACGACCGTCGTCTCCATGCCTAGCTGGACGAGCCCTTTGGCCGCCTCGAGCCCGAGCAGCCCGCCGCCGATGACCGCCGCCTGTTTCACGCGCCCGGCCGCTTCGATCATCGCTTCGCAGTCCGCGATATCCCGGAAGCCGACAACGCCCTTCTTGTTTGCACCCGGAATCGGCAGCACGAACGGCTTGGAGCCGGTCGCGATGACCAGCACGTCATAGTCCGCACTGTCGCCTGCCTCGGTATACACCCGCTTCGCCGCCGTATCGATCCGCACGACCTTTGTGCCCGTATGCAGCGCGATTCCGTTCTCCTCGTACCAGTCCCGGCTGTTCAAAATAATATCGTCGATCGTCTTGCTGCCTTCCAGCACGTAAGACAACTGGATCCGGTTATAGTTGGGGTGCGGCTCCTCGCCGTACACGGTTATCTCAAAAGCGTTCGTCAGCTTCAAAATCTGCTCCAGCGCATTGACGCCGGCCATGCCATTGCCGATTAGAACCAGCTTGCGCCGCGCGTTGTTCGTTCCGGTCATGATTATCACATCCCAATCTTCTTGGTTATGGGTTCATTATAAGAAAACCGGTTCGGCTTGCCTGTGACATAAATCACGCGCGGGAAGCTTAATTTTGCGCTCATTGTTCGGCATGCGCCCGTCCTTCGACAGGCGTTCGTTTCTTCAGCCGGCATGGCCCGTAATCCGCCTTCGGGATCACCTCGGCCTTGATGCCCGCCAGCCAAATCCACCACGATTCCGGCAGCTTGTCGTCGAGCCAGTCCATCAATTCCGCCTCCGACCGCCATGCCGCCAGCCCGTTCGCCCGGACGATCGCGATCTCCAGCCCCTCCTCCGCGCTCGTCTCGGTCCCGATCGCCGCGCCGGCGAACAGCTTACGCGCCAGCGCCTCCGCTTCGCCCCCCAAGTCGCCGCCCCAACCGATCGGCCGGATGAAGCAAAGATCGGCGTTATATTCGCACGTCATCCGCGCGCCTCCCTTCCCTCGTTACTCCTCATCACTCCGTATCCCGTTCCCGCCGGTAGAGCCAGAGCGCGACAGGGAACAGCACCACGTTCAACCCCGCGAAAAGGAGCGTGAGCGCGTAACGTTCATAGAAAAAAGCGTTCACCACCTGCTGCGTGCACACGATGCACAGCAGCAGGACGAGACTTAGATAGATCACGCCCCGATAACTACGTTTCATAGCGCTTCACCCCGGTGGCGTAGACGGTCCCTTGCTTCACTTGAAGCTCGATCTCGGGCAGTGGCCTTCTTGGCGGTCCGGCCTTCGGCTTCCCGGTCCGCACGTCGAAGACGCCGTGGTGGCAAGGACAGAGCAGGTCGCCCTCCGCCTTGTCCCAGAACACCGGGCACTTCAGATGCGTGCAGGCATTGTGGTAAGCCTTGTATTCGCCGTCGCCTAAGCGCACCAGCAGGGCGGTATCGTGCTCGCCGGGATACGCGAATTCCAGCGCCTCCCCCACCGGCAGATCGGCAGCCGACCCGATGACCCGTTCCGGGTATTCGCGCTTGCTCCCCTCTGCCAGATGCTTCGCCGCGATCGCGCCCCAAGGCAGCGTCGAGACCGCGAAGACGCCGGCGGCGCCGACCATCGTCTTCAGGAAGCTGCGGCGGTCCAGCTTCCGTTCATGGAACTTGCGGATGTTATGCGTGTAATTATCTTCGTTCAAGGGCACATCGGGCGCTTGCGTTCTCTTATGGTTGTCCTCGCTCATGCTGGTGGCCTCCTTAATACAGCTTTTGTATGCCTTGAAGAATGCCGGGCAGGCTGATTTTGACGTTCGTCTCGCCTTCGAGCGGGGGCTCCGGGGAACGGCTCGCGCTCCACTGCCCGATGGCGTGCCGCTGCTCCTTGGCTTTCCATTCTTCCTCGGTCAGCCACTGCAGCGTATTGGTCGGGCAGACCGATGCGCACATTGGCGGAATGCCTTCTTTGGTCCGGTCGTAGCAGAGGTCGCATTTGTACATCAGGTTCTGGGCCCGATCGAACTTCGGAATGCCGTACGGGCAAGCGATCGTACAGTTCTGGCAGCCGACGCACTTCTCGGTAAGCGCCGAGAGGACCGCCCCTTCCTTCGTCACTTGAATCGCCTGCGCCGGGCAGCTGCGCGCGCAGGCCGGGTCGACGCAGTGCAGGCACATAAGCGGGATCGTCTGCCGGTCCACGAACGGGTTCACGTCGAGCACGTAGTTGCGGTTGCGCTCGTCGTGGCCGCCGCATTGCGTGCAAGCCGCCAGGCAGCTGCGGCAGCCGACGCAATTGTCCATTTCGATATAGAGATATTGCTTCATCGGGAGTCTCCTGTCTGGGCAGATGCGAATTGAGATACCGCCTTGACCTTCTCGATCTGGGCGGCGCACGCCTTGAACTCCGGCATGCGGGACATCGGGTCGAGCGCGGCGATCGTCAGCAGATTGACCGAGTCGTCATGGCCGAAGTGATAAGGCACGAACACGGTATCCGGACGAATCGCCTCCGTCAGCTTCACCTTGAAGCGCGCCTCGCCCCGCCGGGTATGCAGCCGCACCGTCTCCTCATGCGCGATGCCGTACTGCTCCGCCGTCTCCGGATGAACCTCGACGAACGGCTCCGGACACATCGCATGCAGGAACGGGATGCGCCGCGTCTGGTTGCCGGACAAGTAGTGGTATACGACCCGTCCCGTCGTCAGGCGCAGCGGGTATTGCTCGCATGGTTCCTCCGCCGGCGGCCGATACGGAAGCGCGCACAGCTTCGCTTTGCCGTCCGGATGATAGAACGTCTTGTCCAGGAACATATGCGGCGTGCCGGGATCCTGCTCGTCTTTGCACGGCCAGAACACGCCCTGCTGCCGGTCGATCTTCTCCCAGGTCGCGCCGAAGTAATCGGCGTAGCCGCCTTTGGAAGCGAGACGGAATTCATCGTTAATCGCCCGCGCAGAGGTCAAGTGGCGGAAATAATCGCCTCTGCCAAGCCGCTCCGCCAGCTCGATCTGCATAAGCCAATCCGGCTTGGACTGCCCGATCGGCTCCTGCGCCTTGTTGATCTTGATGATGCGGCCCTCCAAGTTCGTCACCGTGCCTTCGTCCTCGCTCCAGGTCGTGGAAGGCAGCACGACGTCGGCGAACTCGGCCGATTCGGAGAGGAAAATATCCGAGCACACCATGAAGTCGAGGCTCATCAGCGCCGCCCGCACCTCGTTCAGATTCGGCGCGGAGACGGCCGGATTCGAGCACAGCAGGTAGAGACTCCGGATCGTCTTGTTCGTCATGAGCTCGAACATTTCGTAGGCCGAGATGCCAGGCGCCGGCATTTCCTCCGGCCGGATGCCCCATACGCGGGCGATCTCCTCGACGTGCTTCGGATTCGTGATTTTGCGGTAGCCCGGCAGCGCGTCGGCTTTCTGCCCGTGCTCCCTGCCGCCTTGCCCGTTCCCTTGCCCCGTGAAGGTCGCCACGCCGGACTTGGGCCGTCCGATCTTGCCTGTCACGAGGCACATATTCGTGTAAGCGGACACGTTGTCCGAGCCTTTATGCTGCTGCTCGATGCCGCGGGCGAACATGACGACCGCGTTCGGCGCCTTGCCGTACAGCTCGGCCGCGCGGATCAGCTTCTCCGGCGC
Source organism: Paenibacillus aurantiacus (assembly GCF_042431225.1). Lineage (NCBI taxonomy): Bacteria > Bacillati > Bacillota > Bacilli > Caryophanales > Paenibacillaceae > Paenibacillus > Paenibacillus aurantiacus. Next base: position 429,567 of record NZ_JBHMDO010000003.1, read on the forward strand.
GACGCCTGTTATTTCGCTCGTATATTCGGGGGTGAACAACTTCACCGTCTCGGCCAGCTCCTCGATCCCGTTCGTATGCGCCCCGATGAATGCCTCGTCGGCGTAGCCCCCGGCCAGGAGCAAATTCACCATGCAGTTGGCGAGCGCGAGATCCGTCCCCGGCCGCAGATCGAGGTGAAGGTCGGCGCGCCTGGCGATCGGGGTCTCCCGCGGATCGACGACGATCAGATACCCGCCCCGGTTCTGCACCTCCCAGATGCGGAACATCGAGGTCGGGTGGCATTCCGCGGTGTTGCTGCCGGCAATAAACAGGCAATCCGTCTCGTTCAAATCGGTCCATGGCAGCGTCGACCCCCGATCGATGCCGAACGTGCGCATGAAGCCGGCGGCCGCGCTGGACATGCAGAATCGTCCGTTATAATCGATGTACCGGGTTTGCAGGCCGACGCGCGCGAATTTGCCGGTCAGGTAGCATTTCTCGTTCGTCATGGACACGCCGCTGAAGACCGATAGCGCATCCGGGCCGTAGCTGCTCTGCAGCGATTTGAACTTGCGCACGATCAGGTCGTACGCTTCCTCCCAGGAGGCTTGTCGGAACCCTTCCTTCGTCCCGCGCAGCGACCGGTCGTCCCGGATAAGCGGCGTCATGAGACGATCGCCGTGATTCGTCTGCTGGTAGGCGGTGACGCCCTTCGGGCACATCTTCCCGAGCGTGACCGGCCAATCGTAGCGCGGCTCGACGCCGATAATCGTATTCGTGGCCGTGTTGACGCGCAGATTCATGCCGCACTGCATGCCGCAATAGGAGCAGTGGGTCGCAACGAGTTTCTCGCCGGGATGATGCTTGTTCGCGATGGGCGCCTTGGCGGCTCCGTTATCCTTTGGCATCTTGGTTCGCCTCCTTCACGCGGAATTGATGGGTCGGGATGCCCGTGAACCGGGACATCCGGTATTTGCGGCGGCAGGGCAGGCACAATTCCGCCAAGTGAGCGCCTTCCTCCGTCTTGAACTCCAGGTTGTTCTGCTTGAGCACGTCGACGACGTCCCGCGACTGTTCGGCCGATACGAATTCCGTTCCGCACACCTTGCACGCCTTGGGCGCCGTCTGTCCGTAGTGATCGCGGTAATTCCTCGCCAGTACGCTGAGCGGCCGCATCGGAATATGCGCCAGCTTGCCGAACGGCAGATAGAGCAGCGTCAGAATGACGGACCATTGATGGATAAGCGACATGACCGGATGGCCGAAGCCGTGCAGGAAAATATTGCTGAACGTTAGCAGCAGCCCCGTCACCGAGATGAACAGCAGCAGGTACAGCGGCAGAAAATCATACGCGAAGCTTTGCTCCGCCAGCGCCTGCTTGTTGCGCAATCGCCGGTACAGCGCCATGCAGACGCCGCCGATGACCATGAACGCCGTAATATTGAGCGCATTGTAGAACAGGAATGCGATCCAGCCGTCCGCAGGCACCCGCATCAGATCGATGCCGAAGCCGACGACGGTGTAATAGCCGTTATCCGCCATCGTGAAGTACATCCAGCCGAACACGAGCGGGAACGTGACGAACGCGGACAGGATGCATCCCCAGCCGAGCAGAATATGCTGCAGCCAGCGGTACCACCCGCGGTTCCAGATGAACCGGTGCACGACGAGATGATCCGCCGCCACCGCGGGGGTCGATCTTCGGAATACCAGCCGGATCCCCTTGCGAAGCAGGATGCGGGTCGGCGGCCGATCCGCCCAAGCCATGAAGCGGTAGAAGAAACCGCCGATAAACACCACCGTGCCCACCATGTATCCATACAGCGCCAAGTCCAGATGCGTAAAAAATCGCGATCCGATATACATTAGCACGGCTAGCGCGCAAACCGCCGCAAAGACGTTCCTCGCCCATCTCGAAGCAAATGCTCGATTCATTCTCCTTGCCCCCCGCTTCCAACGTTTCTGTTCGTAGTAGACCACAAACGCGAAGCGCCCCGCTGTGATGAATGTCACTCGCAGGGCGCCGGATTGTTCCCGTCCTATGAAGCATGCTGTACCCATTCGCTCATCCCGTTTATCCCTTGGCCCGGGCCTGCATCCAGCCGCGAACCTTATAGATCGCCATCGCGCTTAGGAACCAAACGGTTACGCCGAGCAGAAGGCTGAACCACCACAGTCCCGTCGTCCGCAGCGCATAGAGCACCGTGAGCACGCAGGCGGCGCAGCCCGTCATCCCGTAGACGGAGCCTCTGGCGACGGCGGCGGCCTTGTCCGAACCCTGGCTGATGCCCATCATCAAGACAGCCACGATCATGACGGCCGGGAAGGCGGCGAAAATACCGCCGAGCGCTTTCCATGGCAGCAGCACGGAAGCGACGTAACTAAGGACGACGGCCAGACCGCCGAGTATGAATCGGAGCAATAACTCGCTTGTTCTCATCGGAATCCCTTCTTTCTATGCGATGCGGCCTAAGCGGCGAACATGAAGTACGATATCGAGATTGACGCCATCAACCAGCCGAGCACAGACAAGGATAGTCCCTTCTTCCATCCTTTGCTCGCGCACAATACGCCCACCGCGACTGCGCACGCCACGTTAATGCCCATGCCGATGAGCGCGCCTTCGGACAAATCGATTGACCTCGCGACGAGCGCCTCTCCCGCATGGTCGAATCGGATCGTAAGCAGCGCTGCCAGGAACACGGCCGGGAACGCGGCGAAGATGCCCCCGATGGCCCCGCCGGATCGCTTCGCGATGAGCGAGGCCGCAGCGACGGCCCCCCCGCCGAGAGCGAATCGCAGAATTATGGCTGTAAGCGATAGATGAAGCATGGCGAATCTCCTCCGTTTAACGATGTGAATAGTTAGCATGAATGATAGGTTCAAGTAGAAACCCGATGGGCGTTAACAGCGTGAACCACAATGCGAATGAACCGTTGTGTAAATTAAGAGGTTAGCCGCGTAAACGACTTCACGTATGAACAGCTGCGAAGTTAAGAAGTTAGTAATGCAGGCGACCTTGGTTATGAAAATAAGAAGCTAACAGCGAAAGCGACCTTGGTAAATGAACAACGATGAAATAAGAAGTTAGCATCATAACGAGCTTGGTGGATGAACAGCTATGAAAATAAGTTAGCGGCGTAAACGACTACGCGTATGAACGAACTTGCTGGAGTTCGCGACTTAACCATTCACGGCGAATTACCGGCCATACACTAGAAGTTAACAACCTAATTTCGTCAAATACCTCTACAGAAAATTTAACAACCTAATTTCGTCAAACGCCTCTGCCACGTGAAAATTTTCACTTTCCCTTGAATGACTCGAGCATACCACCTGGCACCTACTGCCGCTGTAACGAATATCACAGCCGGTCGCCGGCTTTCGTTGCCCGCGATGCCGCCGCGCGTTGTGACAAATCCCCAATCCCGGTTGTTTATTTTTAACAAGCGATTGTGATTTATTTTACAGTGCGACCCCGCCGCCCCTTGCTACACTGGGTTCATCAAAGCACGGTGCGGGCCGCGAACGACGAAGATCGAGCCCGCATCCGACGGGAGGCACTCGTTATGGCAAGAATTAATCAATGGAACCCCGAGAACGCCGAATTTTGGGCTCGGGAAGGCAAGCGCCACGCCACGCGCAATTTGTGGATTTCGGTCCCCTCGCTCATGCTCGCGTTCATCGTGTGGCAAATTTGGTCCGTGGTCGCGGTCCGGCTGAACGATATCGGCTTTGCCTTCACGGAGAGCCAGCTGTTCACGCTCGCGGCAATTCCCGGCCTGGTCGGCGCGACGATGCGGTTCGTGTACACGTTCGCGGTCGGCATCGTCGGCGGGCGCAACTGGACGGTCATCTCGACCGCCCTTCTGCTCATCCCTGCGATCGGGATCGGCGTGGCGGTCCAAGATCCGGGTACGCCATATTCCATCATGCTGCTGCTCGCCGCGCTCTGTGGCCTTGGCGGCGGTAACTTCTCTTCGTCGCTGTCCAATATCTCGCTCTTCTTCCCGAAGAAAGAGAAGGGCACGGCGCTCGGCATTAACGGCGGACTTGGCAACATGGGCGTCTCGGTCGTCCAATTCGTCACGCCGCTGATCATTACAACCGGCACCTTCGCCGCGCTGTCCGGCGATGGCCAACTGGTGAAGGACGGGCAGCAGTTCTGGCTGCAGAACGCCGCCTTCATCTGGGTCGTCCCGATCGTGCTCATGACCGTCATCGCCTTCTTCGGCATGGACAATCTGCCGGGCGCGAAGCAGTCGTTCGCCAGCCAGTTCGCCATCGTCAAGCGGAAGCACACGTGGATCATGACTTACCTGTACGTCGCGACGTTCGGTTCCTTCATCGGGTTCTCGGCGGCGTTCCCGCTGCTGCTGAAATCGCAGTTTCCGGACCATGTCTCGCTCGCTTTCCTAGGCGCCTTCATCGCCGCGGCGGCCCGTCCTTTCGGCGGATTCATCTCGGATAAGCTCGGCGGCGCCAAGGTCACCTCCATCACGCTGTTCATGATGGGACTCGGCTCGCTCGCGGTCATTTATTTCATCCAGCAGGGCAGCTTCGCGGGCTTCCTCGTCTCGTTCCTGGTGCTGTTCCTGGCGGCCGGCACGGGCTCCGGCTCGACCTTCCAGATGATCCCGTACATCTTCCCGGCGAAGGAAGCGGCGCCCGTGCTCGGCTTCACCGCGGCGTTCGCAGCCTACGGCTCCTTCTTCATTCCAAAGCTGTTCGGCTGGTCGATCAATGCCACCGGCTCCTACGTGACCGCCTTCTACGTCTTCATTGGCTTCTACGTCGTGGCGATCGCGCTAAATTGGCTGTTCTATCAAAGCAAGCGCGCCGAGGTCACCTCCTTCGTCACGGCGAAGGAGGCGGCGGATCAACCGAAGGCGGCGCATTAATCCGCACCTGTTCCCGGCGCTTCCGTTCGAACGGCAAACAAGGGTTAGCGGTGCATCTTGGATGCGGTCGCTAACCCTTTTCATATGCGCGAGGCTGCTTCAATCCAACGCTTCATAATCGAACCAGTCGAAATGCGCGGGCGTCCTCGCTGCCGAGCCGCTGCCGGTGGCATACATCGCGATGATCACGCCCGTAAAACCTCCCGCCATCTCCGCCGCCAACATCGCGCATTCCCCCCGGCCGAACCAGAAAGGCTCCCGATCGTCGCCGCTCGCGAACCCGAATGCGTACTGCTCCCGATCCGCTCGCACCGTCAGCACGATCGAAGCTTCGCTCCACGGCGCCTCGTTCTCCACCTTCCACAGACTTCCGATCCTTCTTCGGAACACCACTTTGCGTTCGCCGCGAATCCGGGTCACCGCGATCTCGTAATGGAACCGTTCATTCATGAAGACGGTCAACCCCGCTTCTTCCCCGTCATGCTGCGGATCGAACGCCATCAGGGCGGAGGCGCGGCAGGCGAAATGCTGCTGTCTGCGGCCGACGAACGCGGGCGTGCCGCCGTCGTTCAAGGTGGACGGAGTCCCGTGAAGGGTCAAGCAGCTTGTTTGCTCCGCGAGCGTCCAATGCGGCGGATTCGGCGTGCGCAGGAACGTCCATGCCGGCGAAAGCCGCGCCGCCTCGAAGTGGTCCCGGACCGCAGGCGCGGGGAGCGGGCGAAGCGCAAGACCATCCGCCGGCATGGCGTCGGCTACCGTGCCGCCTTCGCCGATGATCGGCCATCCGTCCGCCGTCCACGTGACCGGCGCCAGGAACGTCTCCCGGCCCAAATGGTGGCGCATCGGATAACCCGCGGGCCGAATGCCGAGGAAGACCGCCCACCACCGTCCGTCCGGCGTCTGCACGAAGTCCCCGTGCCCCGTCGCTTGGATCGGACGCTGCAGACTGCGATGCGTCAAGATCGGATTATGCGGGCAGCTCTCGAACGGACCGTCCGGCTGCGTGCTTCTTGCCACCGTCGCCATATGCCCGTACTCGGTGCCGCCTTCGGCAATGAGCAGATAATACCATTGGCCGATCCGGTACAGATGCGGCGCCTCCGGGAACTGTCCGCCCGTTCCTTTCCAGATGAGCTTAATGTCCGAGAGCCGCTGTCCTGTTCTCAAGTCGATCCGGCTTTGATAGGCCCCTTGCCCATCTCGATCCCACGAGGTCGAGTAGTAGACAGCCCCATCGTCGCCGAAGAAGAGATCGGGATCGATGCCTGGCTGATCGACGAAGATCGGGTCCGACCATACGCCGCGGGGATTGTCCGTATAGACGATGAAATTGCCGCCGCCCGACACGTTCGTGGTCGTCATATAGAACATGCCTTCATGGAACCGGATCGTCGGCGCGTAGATGCCGCCCGACGTCCACGCCTTGCTCAGATCGAGCTGCTCCGGACGCGTCAGACAGTGGCCGATCGGCTCCCAATGGACCAGATCCTTACTGTGGAATAACGGCACGCCTGGTGAATATTCGAACGAGCTCGTGACCAAATAGTAGTCCTCGCCCGACCTGCACACGCTCGGGTCCGGATGAAAGCCGCTTATGACGGGATTGCGATAATGCATGGTTATGCTCCTCTAGTTTAATTTTGAAGCCGCACGGTTTCTTTGCTAGCACCTGCCAGGAAGCGGTGACTTGGTCTTGATCTTACGCTCGGGAACAGGGATGATAGAATCATCATCCGAATACGGCGAAGGGAGGATGCCCCCTTGAGCAGCGTATATTTGACCTGGTTTACGACCGACGAGCAATTCCCGTTCTTCATCCAGTACGGCGGGCACGACGAGGACACGGAGCTGCATCGGCACGTCGATTTCTCCGAGCTCGTCATCGTTCTGCATGGCCATGCGACTCACATCGTGAATAATGAGACCTCGTTTATTAAGAAAGGGGACGTCTTCGTCATCAACGGGGACACGCCCCATGGCTACAAAGACCCCCATCAATTCAAAATCTGCAACATCATGTACCGGGCGGAAATGCTTCGTTTTGCAGGACCCGATCTGCGGACGTCCAACGGCTATCAGGCCTTGTTCGTTTTGGAACCCTACTATCGCAGCATCCAACCCTATCCAAGCAAGCTCAGCTTGCCGATCCCGAGCCTGGAATACGCCGCGTCGCTCGTCTCCGGACTGATGGAAGAATATCAAGGACAGACGCAAGGCTATCAGACGATGCTGCTCTCCCGGTTCATGGAGCTCGTCGTCTACCTCGCCCGGCAGTATGATCGCCAGGAGAACGGGAGCGCCAACAATCTGCTGCATTTGGCCGCCGCGATCTCCTATATTGAAGATCACTATTTGGAGCCGCTCTCGCTCCAGACGATCGCCGATCATGCCAACGTGTCGGTCCGGCACTTGAACCGGATTTTCCGATCCTATTATCAACTGACGCCGATCTCGTACTTGCTGCGGCTGCGCTTGGAGCGCGCGTTTCACCTCTTGAAGCAGACGAATCGCCCGATCACGCAAGTATCGTACGAGTGCGGTTTTAACGACAGCAACTATTTCACCCGCCAATTCACCAAAGCGTACGGCGTGTCCCCTAGCTTATTTCGGAAGAACGAGGGGGCGGCGGAGCCTGGCCGGGCATGAGGGTAGGCAGCCAACGTGCGACCGAGCATCGCGTGCCGCCCTCTCCCACCCTGGCCTATTTCCACATTTCGATGCGCGCTTGAACCAGTTCTTTGCGCAAGTCCTCGGCCTTCTCGACCCCGGCCTTCGCAAGCTCCGCCATGTAATCGTCCCAGATCCGGTCGAAATCAGCCGGCTTGGCGAGAATCGCTTCCGGAATTCGTTTCCACGTGATGCTTTTCAGCTTCTCGTCGAGCACGGTAATTTCGCTGTCGCCGGGAACCGGAATGTTCCAAGCCGCGCCCCACGGACGAACCGGGAACTCTTCTTCCTTCGGGAACAGATCCTTCCACGTCGTCGCGCCGTACGCTTTCAGCACTTCTTTCTCGACGTCGTTGAAATCGGCCACGATCTGCTCCGGGAATCGGGTCGTGTAATAGTTGCCGCTCGGATCCTTCACCCCGTCGCCGTAATGAGGCGCCAGATTCAAATAATGCCCGATGCCCGACTCCTTCTGGAACGTGGCGGCATCGTTGATTTTGCGGTCGTTCACGTCCTTCGGTATCGCGCGTTTGCCGCCTGCGACTTCGTAGTGCTTGCCTTCGATGCCCCAGTTCATCAACACTTGGCCTTCGTCGGAGGCGAGGTAGTCGAGGAACTTGATCGTGCGCACCGGGTCCGGGTTATTGACCGAGATCGCGATGCCGTAGCCGCCCATGAAGCCGGTCGGCCAGAAGCTCGTATCCTTGTATTCCTCCGACAGCGTAACCGGGTAATGGCCGTAGCCGTATTCGAATTTCCCTTCGGCTTTGAGCGCCTTCTCCCCATCGCCATAGTTCCAATCCTGATCGATAAGACCGAGCACGCGGCCGGACGCGACCTTCGCCTTGTATTGGTCATACTTCTGCACGAAGCTCTCCGGATCGAGCAGCCCTTCGGCGTTCATATGATTCAGCCAGCGGAAGTACTCCTTCTCGACCGGGCGGCGAAAATGGTACGTCACCTCCTGCGTGTCGAAGTCGATGAAATATTCGCCGTCGCCCGGCGCGCCAGTCGCCATCGGAGCCGGATCGGTGACGGAAATATACATCCGCCAATCGTCGGCGTTCAAGGACAAGCCGATGTTCGGGTTGCCTTTCTCGTCCGTCGGATGCTTCTCGAGGTAGGTCTTGATCGCGTTCTCGAAATCCTTCACCGTGCGAATCTTCGGATAGCCGAGCTCCTTGACGACCCGGTGCTGCAGCTCGAAGCCGCCGCCGGCATTGAAGCTCGTCTGCCCGACGCCCGCGTAGGTCGGCAGCGCATAGATCGCCGAGTCCTCGCTGCTGTAACGCGCGCGCTTGATCTCCTCGCCGTACACCTTCTTAATGTTGGGCGCATGCTCTTCGATCAGATCGGTCAAATTAAGCACGGCGCCGGCATCGACGAACTTGTTGATGCTGCCCTTCGCGCTGATGAGATCCGGATAATCGCCGCTGGCCGCGATCAAGGCCGACTTCTGCACCGGATCGCCAACCGCGAATTCGGCTTCGAGCGTAATGCCTGTTTTCGCCGTGATCGCCTTGCCGACGTCATCCTGCATATCCGACCAGTTCGGGTTCGGATCCTCGCTGTAGAAGCTTAGCGTAAGCGGTTTCAAATCTCCGCCGGAAGCATTGCCGCCTGCGGCATTCGAATTTTCGGCAGCATTGCCACCGTTGCCGGCTTGATTCGGCTCTTTCGCGCCACTGCAGCCTGCCAGCAGTCCGCCCATCATCGTTGCGGCCAGCAGCAGCCCCGGCCACTTTCTTGTTTTGGTCATGTTCATGCCCCTCCTCGATCGTCGTCGCAAACGTTTACTATATTGTTCTTGCGCCTCTTCTTGTTGTCTATGATACTTTGTATGCGCCGTTCAACTAGCATTATATCGATCGCGCTGCCCGTCGCACCTTGATAATAGAGTCAGGAAGTAGCATGATCTGGCCATTAAAGAGACTGACGCGGACAACCTCACTAATCGTCTGTAAGTCTATCTGCCTGTTGCATGCTAAAATAAAAAATCCGCCATCGTGGCGGATTTCATCTTATACCTTCCTTATCATGCTTATCCCATTCTCTATTCGCGCGCTACCCAAAATCCCGCTGCCGCAGCGCCTCATACAACAGCACCGTCGTGGCCATCGCGACGTTGAGCGACTCGGACTGCCCCTTCATCGGAATGATGACGCGATCGTCCAGTTGCGCGAGCGCCGCCGCCGACAGCCCATCCGATTCGCTGCCCATGAGCAGCCACGTCGGCCCGCGCCAGTCGTGGGCATAGCAGTTCGCGGACGCTTGAAGGCTCGTCCCGACGAGCCTCATTCCTTCGGCCTTCGCCGCGGGAAGCAGCTCGCTCAGGTCGCCCTCTACCACCGGCACGTGGAATAAGGAGCCCATCGTCGAACGCACGGTCTTCGGGTTGTACAGATCGACGCAGCCTTTGCCCAGCACGACCGCATCGGCCCCTACTGCATCCGCGCTGCGGATGATCGTGCCGACGTTGCCGGGGTCGCGTACGCCGTCGAGGACGACGACCAGACCATTCGCGCGGTATAGCGCATCGGGATCGGCTTCTAATTTGCGCACGACGCCGAACACCGGGGGCGGCGAGTCCGTCCCTGTGCATTTGGCGATGATCGCGCGCGTCGTCTCGATCACCTCGTATTCGCCGTTCGCCTGCGCAAGCGTGCTTCGAAGCTCCTCCGGCACGCCCCGCTCCATATCGTAGACGACGCTCTCAAGACCCGCGCCTGCTTGCACCGCTTCTAGAATAAGATGAATGCCTTCTATAATAAACTTCCCGCCGCGATCGCGGTGTTTCTTCTCCAGCAGCGACGCCATCGCTTTGACTTTGTCGTTCTGCGCGGAGGTAATGGTTATAATCCGATCCATGCTCACTGTTCGCTGCTCAGCCTTCCACGTATTCGATTTCCAGTCGCGCCAGATCCTCGTTTTTGCCGACGATGACGAGGATATCCTGCTCCCGGATGATGTCTTCTGCATAAGGGGATATGTTCATGTGATCCCCGGATTTGATCGCCAGCACGTTGCACTTGAATTTGGCGCGCACGTCCAGCTGCTTCAAGTTGCGTCCGACCGCCTGGGAAGGCGCCTTCAGCTCGACAATGCTGTAAGCGTCGGACAGCTCGATGTAGTCGAGAATATTCGGCGAGATGAGATGGTGCGCCACGCGAAGGCCCATGTCCCGCTCCGGATAAATGACCTTGTCCGCGCCGATTTTGCCCAGCACTTTGCCGTGGAGCTCGTTCTGCGCCTTGACGATCAGCCGCGGCACGCCCAAATCCTTCAGGATGAGCGTCGTCAAAATGCTCGCCTGAATGTCGGCGCCGATCGCCACGACCACGACGTCGAAGTTCCGAACGCCGATGGCGCGAAGCGCGTCCTCGTCCGTCGTATCCGCCGATACGGCATGCGTTACCTGGTCCGCTATGTCCTGAATTTTTTGCTCATCCCGATCGATGGCAAGCACTTCAAACCCCAGATTCGTCAATGCGCCCGCGACGCTGGAGCCGAACCGCCCCATGCCGATGACCGCGAATTGCTTTTTCGCCATGCCCGAGTATCTCCCTTCGGATAAACCTGCACACGTTGCCCATTATACCATAAATCGGCGATCGATCCGCAAACCGCGCACGGCATGAAAGACCCCCGACAAGGCCATATTATATGCGATAACGAGTGATGGAGGGATACGTGTGAAGGTAACGCTCGATTTGCGGCAAGCCATCATTAATCGGGTCCAAAATAAATCCAACGACGAACTGCGAGGCGTCATCACCGATTCGATCGGCGGAGACGAAATGGCGCTTCCCGGTCTTGGCGTTCTGTTCGAAGTCATCTGGGAGCAGAGCACAGAGCCCGACCAGCAGAAAATGGTGCAAACGCTATATGACCATCTTCGCCAAACGGAAGCCGTCGCGAACCCAAGCCCAAGTTAACCAAGATCGCCGCTTAGACGGATGATCCCACTGTAATGTAGCGTTCGCTGATTCCAAGCGTTTTAGCCGTCCTGCAACAGGGACTCAGGCCAGCGCTTGGGACAGCATACCCTTTACCCTTCATCATCGGCACGCCGCGAAACAATACCGGCACGAGTCATTCCGCGCGCATTCCATTGTTCGATCGTTTTCGCGTAACCGCCATCCAGCTGCCGCGCATTTCAGTCACTGGACGTAGTCCAGACTCGCTTCGCGCTCCTGACTTCTTACTTCTTCATTCCCGCTCTTCAATTTTTCATCACTCTCCAGCATTACAGGCCATTTTCTCAGCATTTCTGTCACTCCGAGCATTCCAATAGCGCAAGTTTCCCTTATGTCTCTTTCCAGCCATTACAGGCCATTTCTCAGCATTTCTATCACTCCGAGCACTCCACAGCGCTAGTTTCCCCTATGTCACTCTCCAGCACTACAGGCCACTTCTCAGCATTTCTGTCACTCCGAGCATTCCAACAGCGCCATTTTCCCATATTACTCTCCAGTACTACTGACCAGACCGCGTTTGCCGCACATCACTCTCGGCGCTACAGTCCAATCTTCTGCCGCACATCACTCTCTATCTTCATCGTCACTCGCCACCGTCATATTTCATCTTCAGGCTCCACCGCATACCCGCCTTCCGTTTCCTCCTCGCCCGTCCTCGGTCGGTTGTAGAAATATCCCCCTTCCCTTATACTGGTTACGTTTATTCTATATTTTCTTCGATAAGCGTTCGGTTCTGTTAGCGTCAGGCACCTGCTTGTTTAATTAGAACCAAACCTGCAGACCCTAAAGCAATCCTGGATTGGAGCAACCCTATGATCAAAAAAGACCATGTGAAGCGTTACGCCGACTCCGCGCTCACGCTCTCGTTCGTGGGCACTCTCGCCGCTTATCCCTTTCAACACACGTTCTGGGGCGGCCTATGTTATTCCGGGTTCAGCGCGGCGACCATCGGCGGCTTGGCCGACACGTTCGCGGTCAGCGCCCTCTTCCGTCAGCCGCTCGGCATTCCGTGGCCCCGTTTCATGGGAACCCGCATTATCGCGCGCAACCGTGACCGGCTCATTAACGAGATCGTGGACATGGTTCAGCATGAGCTGTTGTCGCTGCCGAGCATTCGGCGGAAAGTCGAACAATTCCAAGTCGCGGATATGCTGGAGACCTATTTGACCAAGCACGGCGGCGAAGCGGATCTGACCCGGCTGCTGCAGCGGTTCGCGTCCGAGGCGATGGAAGGCGCCGATATCGGCGAGCTGGCCCGCAAGGTGCAGGCGTTTCTCCTCGATCACGCGCATAACTTCCAAGCCTCCGACCTGCTCGCAGACGTAGCGGACTGGACGATTCGCAACGGCTATGACGACAAGCTGCTCGACTTCCTCATCCGCGAAGGCATCCGTTTGGTCAAAACAACCGAGCTTCGCCAGGCGGTGGAACAGCTCGTTGCTTCCGCGCTGAAAACCTACGAAGGCGACCGCAATAACCGCAAATTCGTCAACTCGGTCGCCGGTATCAACCCGGTCAGCATGAGCCATGTCGTCCAAATGAAGCTCGCGCTCGCGCTGCAGCAGCAGCTTCGTCCCGACAATCCGAAGCGCCTGCACCTCAAAGAGCTGCTGGCGGAATATGCCCGCCGGCTGCGCGAAGAAGAAGCGCTGCGCGAGAAGGTCGAACGCGGCAAGCTGCAGCTCATCGCTTTCGCCCGCGAACATTTGGACCTCGGCGCCATGCTGGAGGAATGGCTGCGTCGGCTGAAGCCTGATCCGGCTGCGGCGGCCGAAGAAAAAGGTGCGGCGCGCAGTACACCGGATCAAGAACGCTCCGAATGGATGCATCGCCGAATCGCCGAGTTCGTCCGCAAATTCAGCGGCAGCCGCGCCTCGCTCGAGAGTTTGGACGGCGCACTGAAGCAAGCCGCCATGCGGGGCTTCGAGCAGAAGCACGATGCCATCGGCCGGCTCGTGCGCGAGGGCTTGGAGCAATTCACCGAAGCCGAACTGATCCGTTTCGTCCATGACAAAGCCGGACGCGATCTGCAGTTCATTCGGCTGAATGGCACGGTCGTCGGCGGCCTGATCGGTCTGCTCCTGTTCCTGGCGACCGGCTGGGGGGTGAGGTAGCGAGATGTCGAACAAACGCATAGCGAACGTGGTTCTCGCAGTCGTTGCCCTAGTCTTCCTGGCGGCCGCCTGGCTCCGTCATTCTTATCCGGATACATGGTGGTCCAGCTTGCTCTTCTATATGGCCGAAGCCGGTCTCGTCGGCGGCTTGGCCGATTGGTACGCGGTGACCGCGCTGTTCCGCCATCCGCTCGGGATCAAAGGCAAGCATACCGCCATCGTCCCCCGCAACCGCGACAAGCTGATCGACGGCGTCGTCCGCATGGTCGAGACGCAGTTGCTGCCACCGGAGACGCTCAAGCTTAAGCTGGCGCAAGCGCCGCTCGCGGACATTGCCATCGGCTGGATCGATCGGCGCTTCCCGGGCGAAGAGCTCGCACGCGCAGGTTGGCGCCTGCTAGGCGGCCTGCTGAGCCGCATGGACTTCACTCGCATCAGCGCCGGCTGGGATGAGCGGCTCAAAGAGCTCCTTCGCCGGACCGACCTGACGCCCTATGCAGGCCGGTCGATACGCTGGCTCCTCGCGCACGAGGATATTCATCTCCTGCTCGACCGCCTTGTATCGGAAGCGGAGAAAGCCGCTGCCGCGCCGGAGACCAAAGATGCCATCTTCCGCATTCTGGAGGAGGAGAAGGACAAACAGCTGAACGAAGGCGGCGGCTTCATGCAATTTCTGAAGAAAGCCGCGTTCATATTCGCCGAGGAATCCGACGCGCTTAATTTGAAGGATGCCGCCGAAGCCATCCATGCCGATCTGCTTCTCTTCCTTGCCGATCTGAAGCGGCACGACCACGAGCTGCGGCTGCTGCTATTGCGGATGCTCGGCGAAGTGGCCGATCAGCTTGATGCGGAGAGCTCGTTGTCGGAGACGCTGGAGAATTGGAAGAACGACGTGCTCGCTCGCCTGTCGTTCGCGCCTTCCATCGAGGGCATTCTCCAAACATTCCGCCGGCTGCTGGACGAAGAATTGGCTTCGCTACCGCAGACGAGCGAGGGCATGACGAGGGAAGACGGAGAAGAAGATGCCAGAGCTTTGGCGCTTGCCCAACAACCGGCCATGACCGCGCTGCGCGAGTGGACCGAACGATTCGTCTCAGACTATTGGGCGGCGTTCAAGAGGGATGCCGCCAAGAAAGCATGGGTCGACGGTTTCATCAAGTCGCTGCTTGGCAAGCTTGTCGACGCGGAGCATCGCGTGATCGGTCAAGTCGTGCGCGAGACGCTAAACACCTTCACGAAGCAGCGATTGATCGCCTTCATTGAAGATAAAGTCGGCGAAGACTTGAACCGCATTCGCATTAACGGCTCGCTCGTCGGCGCGGGGCTTGGCGCTCTGCTCTACCTGCTCCTGCACGGCGTGTACGACCCGCTGCTGGATGCATTTATACGGTAGGTAGTGAAGGGCTACCAGGGATGCGCCCCACGAAATGCAGCCGTGACGAGCCACGCTATTCATGAGTGCTCGTTTCGCCGAGAGAATATCGCTTGCCAGCTCGCACGTTCGTTCCTTCCGGATCCGGCCTCTTCTAGCAAAGCGGCATTCCCTTCCGGACACCGTTAGGTTCCGCACCGCGCGCACCTCCCGTCGCGCGGTGCCATCGCGGCACGCGGTGCTCGGTCACACGTCGGCGGCCAAACCTCGTGAGGCCACGTGATACCGCAGCCGACACGACGGCTGCATAAGAAAACGCATGCCTTCCCCACAGGGAAAGCATGCGTTTTTGGGTTGTATTACGGCGCCATCTCCAAGAACTTAGAGCTTGGGTTCTTGTCCATGGCCGTGCGCATCGCGTATTCGCTCTCGAACAAGGCGACGTAATTGTCCTTCTTGTCCTTCACGAGCGTAGAGTTAATGCGGTACTTGGACGGATCGATCTTCTCGTCGACGATCCAGCGCGCGAACTGGTACGGCATTCGCTGTAGCTGGATTTCGACCCCGTATTCGGCGCGCATCCGGTATTCGAATACTTCGAACTGGAGCTGGCCGACGACGCCGAGGATCGTATCGTCGAAGCTCGTCGTGCGGAACACTTGGATGGTGCCTTCCTCGGTCAACTGGTCGATGCCCTTCTGATACTGCTTATGCTTGAGCGCGTTCTTGACCGTGACCTTGGCGAACAGTTCCGGCGAGAACGTCGGCAGCTCGTCGAAGACGATCTCGCTGCCTTGCGACAAGGAGTCCCCGATCCGGAAGATGCCGGGATCGAACAGGCCGATAATGTCGCCCGGGTACGCCGATTCGACGATATCCCGATCCTGCGCGAGGAACTGCTGCGGCTGGGACAGCTTGATGTCCTTGCCGTTGCGCACGTGGCGCACGCTCATCCCGCGGTCGAACCGTCCGGAGACGATACGAAGGAATGCAATCCGGTCGCGGTGCGCCGGGTTCATGTTCGCCTGGATTTTGAAGACGTAGCCGGAGAACTTCTCGCTGGTCGGCTCTACCGGTCCGCTCGTACTTACGCGCGGCGTCGGCTTCGGCGCGAGCTCCAGGAAGTTCTCCAGGAACGTCTGCACGCCGAAATTGTTGACGGCGCTGCCGAAGAAGATCGGCGTCAGTTCGCCACCCCCGATTTTGTCCAGATCGAAAGGATCGCCTGCCACATCAAGCAGCTCCAGATCGTTAATGAGCTGATCAGCCAAGTAGTCGCCTGCCATCTCGCGGATGATCGGGTCGCGATAGTCGGCGACTTTGCGCACTTCGATCTTCGAATGGTCGTTGCCTTGGAACAGCTCGACCTGGTTTTTCATCCGGTCATAGACGCCGCACAGCTCCCGGCCCATCCCGATCGGCCAGTTCATCGGCACCGAACGGATGCCGAGCACGCGCTCCAGCTCTTCCATCAGATCGAACGGGCTTTGGCCTTCGCGGTCCAGCTTATTGATGAACGTGAAGATCGGAATGCCGCGCCGGCTACACACTTGGAACAGCTTAATCGTCTGCGCCTCGACGCCTTTGGCGACGTCGATCAGCATGACCGCGCTATCCGCGGCCGTCAGCGTGCGGTACGTGTCTTCACTGAAGTCTTGGTGACCCGGCGTGTCCAGAATGTTGATACGATGACCGCTGTAATCGAACTGCATGACCGAGGACGTGACGGAGATCCCCCGCTGCTTCTCGATCTCCATCCAGTCGCTCGTCGCGTGGCGGCTTGCTTTGCGCGCCTTGACCGAGCCGGCTTCGCGGATCGCGCCCCCGAACAAGAGCAGCTTCTCGGTCAACGTCGTTTTACCCGCATCCGGGTGAGAGATAATAGCGAACGTGCGTCGTTTATCGACTTCTCGCTGTAATTCTTCGGTTAACGGTTTGCTCATGGTACATTCCCTTCGTAGACCACTTGCCGCTCCCTCGCGAACGGCCGGGCTTGAATATGTCCCGGGATGAACGCTTGAGCGGTATGGTTATCGATTAGTGCGTGCAGGCCTTTAACACGCAAAACGCCGCTCCTTCGCCGGGCACGTGGCCCGGCGATGGAATCGGCTGCGCGTTTCCTTCTATTATACGACATTTCTGCCGCGTTTGCTTACTTCGGACTGCCGGAAATCCATATGACATTGTCCTCGTCCTGGCCGTTGACCGGCCACCAGAAGTAGCCGTCCTCGCTTAACAGTTCGTCCATGCGGGTAGGCCCCCACGAACCGGCCGCGTAGCCGTGCAGCTCGGAGGTCTCTTCCTTCCAAGCTTGCGCCATCCGGTCGACGAACGACCACGCCTGCGCCACTTCATCCCAGCGGGTGAAGTACGTCGATTCGCCACGCGCCGCGTCGTAGATCAAGCGCTCGTACGCTTCTGGCGTGTTGATGCCGATCAAACAGCTTTGGCAGAACTCCATGACGACCGGTTGGATCGCGTTGTCCGCGCCTGGCTTCTTCGCATTGATCTTGATATAGATGCCTTCCATCGGATTGACGCGGATGACGAGCAAGTTCGGCGATAGGTCATGACGATTGGCGAACAGCACATTGTCCGGCACGTTCTTGAACTCGATAACGACCTCGGTCGTCTTCACCGGAAGCCGCTTGCCCGTCCGGATATAGAACGGCACGCCAGCCCAGCGGAAATTATCGACGAATACGCGGGCGCCCACGTACGTCTCTGTCTTCGACTCCGGCGCGACGGAATCTTCCTCCCGGTAGGCCGGAAGCCCCTTCCCCTTCAACGCGCCGGCAGCATATTGGCCGCGAACGACGTTGCGAGCCACATCCTCGCCGGATGCGAATGGACGAAGCGATCGCAGCGCCTTCACCTTCTCATCGCGGATATCTTCCGGATGCAGACGGCTAGGCGGCTCCATCGCGATCATCGAGAGCATCTGGAGAAGATGGTTCTGTACCATATCCCGCAGCGCGCCGGACTTGTCGTAATAGCCGCCGCGCTCCTCGACGCCGACGGTTTCGGCTAGCGTGATTTGCACGTTCGCGATATGCTTGTTGTTCCACAACGGCTCGAAGAACGCATTGGAGAATCGGAGCACCTGAATATTCTGCACCATCTCTTTGCCGAGGTAGTGATCGATCCGGTAAATTTGTTCCTCGCTGAACACTTGGCTCAGCTGGTCGTTGAGCTTCTTCGCGGACTCCAGATCGTAGCCGAACGGCTTCTCGATGACAAGACGGCTCCAGCCTTTCGTCTCGAGCAGCCCCCCGTCGCGCAGGTTGAACGATACCGGGCCGAACAAGTTTGGCGCAAGCGCCAAGTAGAACAGCCGGTTGCCCGGAATGCCGAACTTCGCGTCCAATTCAAGCGTCAGCTTGCCCAACTCGCGGAAACCTTCAACGTTGTTGATGTCCAGCGGCATGTAGACGAAATGTTCCGCGAATTTTGCCCATAGCTGCTGGTCATCTGCCTTGTAGCGGCAGAATTCCACAATGGACTCGTACACGTCTTGGCGGAACTCCTCGTTCGTCCGAGGTCTGCGGGCAAGTCCCACCACCGCGAAATCTTCCGCCAATTTGCCTTCCTTATATAAGCTGAACAGCGCAGGGAACAGTTTGCGCCGGGCCAAATCGCCTGTAGCACCGAATAAGTAGTATACCGCTCCCGCTGCGGCAATCGATTCTTGCTTGCTCACGTCGGTCATATGCCTCATTCTTTCCTATGTATTTTTTTCTACTCCACTATCCATTTGTCTTGATCATGTATTGTAGTTTAGCATATCGACGGACCCAATTGCTATTCATTGGCACATAAAAAATACTGATCGCTAAGCTAATGTTTGCTAATTTTCCGCCGTATAATCCCCGGTAATTAGCGGCACGCCGACGATCAACTCCGGCTTCGCGTCCCGGCTGCGGCTGTGCGCGATTTGAAGATTCACCCGTTTGCCGCCGCTGTCGACCGCACTGTTCAGCTTCGAGGTGTAGTAGGTGATGCTCGCCGTATGCCCGTCATCGTACGACTCCTTACGGGCAGCCTCAGCCCGAAGGGCAATCGCGCCGGCCGCGTCATCCGCCCGATCGTTTCGAACGCCTCGGCCGACGAATCCGCTCCGATATGCGAGTCCTTCTTTCTTCATCTTCGTCTCCAGCTCTTCTACAGCATTGCCAATTGAGGCAAGCTCCACCCCTGTTCCGAATTCGAGAAGAAGGACCATGTCCGCCTCTTCCGCGCCGTCCGCATCCGTCGCAAGCCCGCCCGCAGTTTCGCCCCTTTGCTCGTCTGTTGCGGCAATTCGGTACCAAAGCGTCGTCTTGCGCGGTATCGGCCCTGTACTAGTCGAGACGCCGGAATACGTGTGGTTGTCCTCCGCGACAACCGTTTCGATCCCCAGTTCCTCCGCAACCCACTGCGCCTGGTTTTTCGTCCATCGCCCATCGAATCGGAACGACCAAGCCGCGGACGCCGAACCATCGCGAAACGACGCGTCGCTCCATGTCCACACTTCGCGGAAATCACGCATAATGGCGGCCTTTTCTCCGGTCGCAGTCCCGCCTGCTGATTGTTTGTTCCAAATCGCCCATCCCGCCGCCGCTACAAGGACGGCCAACGCCAGCAGGACGCCAGCCGCCGTGCCCAGGCCCCGATTTTGTTCCGAAGTCCGCATCCGTTAATCGCGCCTCCTTATCCCAATACTCTCATCTTTAGCTGCACTGAATATTGAACGAAACGTGGCTGCATCCCTATCTTGCATCCCGGACGATTACGGCTTTATTGATGCCGCGTGATTCGTTAACCGGGGACGCAATCTGGGTAAATAACCATACGCATCCGCCCTTAGGTGAATATACTGCCAGCAGGAAACCCAGGGAGGTGCGCGAAGACGATGGAACCTATCTTCCCGCTCCATGAGGAGCGTATCAATATGTTTTGCGGCATGCCCGTGTGCATTATTACTAAGGAAGGCACCCGCCATATCGGAATTTTATCGCACTGCCGCGGCGGCCTGGTCACGTTGAACGCCGACCAGATCGGTCCCGCCATCAGCTCGGAGAAGCCAACAAGCGAAGAGAAGAAAGCCAAAGGCAAGAACGCCAAGAAAGGAAAGAAAGCCGAAACGAAAGCAGCAGTTGCCCCACCGGCGAAGGCAGAAATACAAGCGTATCCATTCGATCCGCTCGATCCGTTCTACCGGTATCCGGAGCCAGGGCCCTATACTTACCGTCCTTATAATCCGTTCGGCGAGGCGTTCGCGATCGATCTCTCGCTGATCGCATTTCTGTTCCTGCTTCTGTAGTCGATACCCAAGAACGTTCCGAAATGTATCGATCTAAACGACGCCGATGACGGAAGACCTGCGATAAAGCAGGTCTTTTTGGACTCCCTTCCCTTTTACCATGAATAAATGTTACAATCTGTATACATAGATGCGCGTTCCGTGGAGGACGACGCACCAAGGAGGCCTTTTATGCGAATACCATCCATTCATCCGCCGGTTGTAGACCGTATCGATGCCATCCTCCCCGTCCGGCCGATTGCACACCAAGACTTAGCAGCCAATCCCGATCGACAGCCCTACGGCGGAGGGCTTCCGCTCGAGATGCTGCATGCGGCCAAAGACGCCATTGAACAGGCGAACCGTTGGCTTAAGCAAAGCCTGCGCGTCCGTCAAGCTGCCCAAGCCGTTGCCGAGCTCAGAGTAACCTCCCTGCACACGGCATCCGAAGCGCAAGCCCAATGGATCCCTCGCATCCAGACGCTTGTCAACGAGACGAACTCGCTTCAGGCCGCATTCGATGCTGCAGGCGGCTCGCTGCATCCCCTGCTTCAAGAGGCGATTGACGCGCCTCTCGTTCGCGGCGCTTCCTGGAGAACGGGCTTGGCTCGCCGTACAGACAGCGAGTGGCACCTGGACTTGGAGCAGCTCCATGCCGCCTTCGCCGCGCACCCGCACACCGCCATCCGGGCATGGGCAGGCGGCGATGGCATCGCGAGGCAGCTCGCAAGTGCGATCGACGAGATCCGCAACCTGCCATTCTCGGAGCTCCTGCAATCAGGTGTGCTATCGTTCCATCTTCGCCAGTACTACTATAACGATACGCCGTATCAAAGTTCGACGGTACCCTGGAACGGTTTTTGGCTGAATCGCTACGTCTGACAGTTCCCGATACGCCAGGCAACTGATGATTGCTTCCCTTGCGCGCTTATCCTAATCTTGCAGCACGATCACCTCGACCAGCGATCCCGCCGAAGCTCCCGATGGCCCTGCCGGAATGCAGATGAAGCCGTCCGAGTCCGGGAGCGACGCCATCATGCTCGATTTGTTGAAGGCCAGCGGATCGGCGAACTGAATGCCGTCTTTGACGAACAGGCGGGTGCGGACGAATCGTTCGTGCGGACTGCCTTTGTCAAAATCGGCCGTCAGCGTCGCTGTTGTTGTCCGGGGCCTCGCAGCAGCCTCGCTCACGCCTTGCAGCCGTTTAAGGACTGGTCGCGCGAACAGCTCGAACCCTACATAACAAGCCCCGGGGTTGCCCGATAGCGCAATCAGCGGCTTGCCTCCAACAAGCCCGGCGGACGTCGGGCTTCCAGGCCGCATCGCGACTTTGTTGAATAGCAGAGATGTGCCGCTATCACCGATTCGACCGCCTTCCGTTTCTGCTCCGGACTTTGGCATCTTCGTGCAATCGCTGGCGTCACGCGCTTCTTGCCCTTCCCTCGCAGTCCCTTCTCCCTGGCCCTCATTAGCCCTTGCTATGGCATCAGCCGCTTCGCCGATCTCCGTGCGAGGATGCAACAAGATCGTTGCATCCTCGCTGCTCGATGTGCGTGTAAGCACGGCCGATCCTTCCTCACCGCCATATTCGAGCTCACGCATGAAAGCCGCCATCACATCGTAGTCGCCTACGGATACCCCGCCCGTTGTCAGCAGCAGATCATATTCATCAGCCGCTTGAAACAACGCTTCCCTTACTGCCGCGAGATCATCCGTAATACGGCCAATCGTGTAAGCTTCGCCCCCCGCTTCTTTCACTAGCGCCGCGATCATGACGCTGTTGCTATCGCGAATTAAGCCTGGCGCAAGGTCTGCGCCGACCGGCAGCAGCTCGGAGCCTGTCGACAAGATGCCGACCTTCGGCCGCGCATAGACGGGCACCTTCTCATACCCGAATGTCGCCAGCAAAGCAATGTGCCCGGGTCTCACAAGCGCGCCTCTAACCGCTATAGCATCACCCTCGTGGAATTCCTGACCGGCTCTCGCCACGTTCTGGCCGGCGCCGGCGGACTGCTTGATCCCTACCCACGCTTGGCCGTCTCGTTCCAACGCTACCGTTTGCTCCAGCATGACGACCGCATCCGCGCCTTCCGGCACCGCCGCCCCGGTCATGATCCGCACGGCAGTCCCCGTGTGCACGCTGCGCTTCGTCAATTCGCCGGCTGCCACCTGATCAATGACGGCCAGCTGAACCGGCTGACTCGGACTGGCACCGACCGTATCCGCGCTAAGCACCGCATAGCCGTCCAGACCGGAGCGCGCGAAGGGCGGCCAATCGTTCGTCGCGGTTAACGATGCGGCAAGCCTTCTCCCGATGGCTTGTCCGATCGGGACGTGTTCGACTCGGCCATGTACACAAGCATGCAGAATTCGGCGCTGCGCTTCTTCAACTTTAATGGCTCTTCGATTGAAGCGCGACGCTCCTTGAAGCTGTTCCACGTATCGTTTCTCCCCCTGCGCCATGAGGCTGCTCCTGCTGTTTCCTCTCTGTGCCGACGCTCTTCTATAAGTACCTTCATTGTAGCAGAAGAGCACGGACCACTCTACCACCGAGGCCAAATCCATACGGCCCCCGGCTATGTTATACTAATCTGTAATACCATCAAGGAGGCCTAGGACACATGCTGCAATCCCAACCTAAGCCCTTGCCCGTTATTCAAATCGTGGGCTACAAAAACAGCGGCAAAACAACGCTTGTCGCAGCGATGGTGCGCCTGTTGAAGACAACGGGCTATCGCGTGGGGACGGTCAAACACGATGCCCACGATTTTACGATGGATCACCCGGGCACGGACACATGGCAGCATCAAGAAGCCGGTGCCGACGTCACGGCCATTAGCTCTGCCCGCCGCACCGCAGTATTAACGAACCAACCGGCGACATTGGATCAACTGTTAGCCCAGATGCATGACATCGACATCGCGCTTGTAGAAGGCTTCAAGCAAGAACGATATCCCAAACTCGTCCTCATCCGAAAAGCCGACGACCTTCCTCTGCTCGATCAATTGGATAACATTCGCACCGTCATCGTCTGGCCCGAGATGGAAGCACTTGCAACCGAAGGCAGCTGCGACTATCCGATTGTTCGTCTTCGGGAGACAAGCACTATCTATGCAACCCTCATTCATACCACCCGACTAGACAGGAGTTGATTGCCTTGGAGTGCCGCTTAGGATGCGCAGCCTGCTGCACCGTCGTTTCGATCTCCTCCGCCATCCCCGGCATGCCGGATGGCAAACCGGCCGGCGTTCGATGCGTACAACTGACCGACCAGAATCTATGCCGTATATTCGGACAACCCGAGAGACCCGAAGTCTGCGGCAGTCTCATGCCGAGCTTGGACATGTGCGGCACGACGAACGAACACGCATATGCCTACCTCAAACAGCTGGAGGAAGCCACGCGTCCGTAAACGATCTTGGCAGAAACCCCTTTCCTCCCCGATAGTCAGTCATCCATTCCATGATGCCTGCGTTTCTATTCCCTTGTCGCGAGGGGTTATCGGCAACCGTCCAGGCACTGGTCGGATCGCTTCAGTTCATGCGTTCTCGTCCGGCAGCCTTCCACGTTCGGCTTCACGCATCTGTTCTCGTAAGTCAGCCTTCACGTTCAATTTCACGCATGCGTTCTCGTCCACCAGCCTTTCACGTTTGGCTTGGCGCATGCGTTCTCGTACGTTAGCCCCATTCTTGCTCGGCTTGTCCGAAAATGCAAAAAAGGCCGCGTGTCGCGACCTCCCCTAATCTCTCTAATTTGTCGGTATGAAACTCCCTTTACCCCCATCGAAGCAAACCGACGGCTCGATGTACTCTTGTCGCAGGCGCGGTTGGCGTCATGGTCCAGCATACACTGATAAGGACTTCACTTCTCGCTGCCTTGGCGATCGAACTGCTCGTTCGCACCGCCTTTCATTCAATACCTCGATTAAGCAATATCCAGCTGCTCATGCCTAACTTGCCGAACAACAGCCCGCTCTCCTACGCAACACCACTATTCCGCAAGTCCGTGCTTATGCGCATAGATCGCCGCTTGTGTTCGATCATCCACGTTGAGTTTCGTGAAAATATTCGTGACGTGGAATTTCACCGTCTTAATGCCGATGAACAAATCCTCCGCGACCTCCTGGTTAGACATACCGCGTGCCAGCCGCAGCAGCACTTCCATTTCGCGTTCGGTCAGCTGTTCGTGCAAGGCGGCTTTCGCTTCTACCTTCGGCTGACGGAACCGGTTCATCATTTTGGCGGCCACCTGCTGCTCAAGTACGGATTGCCCCCTTGCCGCGGCGCGAATCGCATCGGCGATTTCGGTCGCCCGCGACGTTTTCAGCAAGTAGCTGAACGCGCCCGCCTCGATAACCGGATACATTTTGCTATCGTCCAAAAAGCTGGTCAGCACGATAACGCGGCAATCGGGATACAACTCCATGATTTTGCGGGTCGTCTCGACGCCGTCCATACCCTCCATGACCAAATCCATCAGCACCACATCTGGTTGATAAGCAGTCGCCAATCGAATGCCTTCCATGCCGTTGCTCGCTTCCCCGACGACTTCGATGCCGTCCTCTGTATTGAGCACAGCGGCTAAGCCGATCCGCACCATCTCGTGGTCGTCTACCAGCAGCACTTTAATCGGTTGTTCCAATACTTCCATCTGTTCCAAAGCCTCCATTCCAGCGTACTCCTCCCTCTATGCCGCGAGCGGCACCCGAATATCGATTGTAACCCCAGCTCCTGGCTCCGTCACGATTCGAAGCGATCCACCAAGCACGTTAACCCGCTCCTCCATCGTTAGCAAGCCGTAAGAAGCTTGCTTCTTGGATTCCAGATCGAAACCGACGCCGTTATCGTGCAGCATTAACTGGGCGACACCGTCAATCCGCTGAAGCCGAATCTCCATCTGCTCCGCTTTCGAATGCCGAAGGGTATTCGACAACGCTTCCTGCGCGATGCGGAACAAATGATCCTCTGCCTCCGAGTCTAAACAAATCGAGTCATCCACATCAAGCGTAATCGCCATTGGCACCTTCTGCTTGAGCTCTTCCACTAAACTGTGCAGCGCCTGACCAAGATTTTTACCGTCCAGGTGAACAGGACGAAGGTGAAGCAGCAGCGCACGCATTTCCGATTGCGCCACGGCAGCCATCTCCTCGATAAGCTGCACTTGGCGTTTGGCACGTTCCCAATCCTTCTCCAGTGTCCGACTCACCGCCGTGGCCGTCATCGAGATCGCGAACAACTGTTGGCTGACCGCGTCATGAAGCTCTCTCGCAAGCCGCTGCCGTTCTTCAATGACCGCGGAGAAACGAACCTGCTCCGTGTAGACGTCATTCTCTTCCTGTTCGACGGCGTCTTCGGAGCCATCTACCGCAACCGGTGGCAGTGTGACGTTCGGCTTCGATTTCCCGCGAAGCTGCATTTCGGTTAAACGCTGAATCGCGGTTTTGAGTTTAAGTCCCTGCAAATAACTGTACGCCGCGGCGAGCGCTAATGCAACCGCGATAAATCCGAGACCGATTGCGGCGGCTTTGCTCTGGAACTGGAACAGCTTGATATAGCCCGTCCCCTGCATAACCAGTACGAGCAGCCCTAGAATAACGAGCAGCCAAATGACCGTTTCCGCGATGTTCCCGCCTCTTCGCTGCTCTCCCTGAGGTCCTCCCCTTTGCTGTGCGCGTTCCTTGCTATGATTCGGCTCCGATCGATCTGCCATGCGAATGATTGCCTCCCGTTTATGTAGATAAGCGGTCTATAGCCGAAGACAGACGTCCCGGTGTGGGACGTCTGTCACATTCGACCATAGACGATCGCTCAATGCCAACTCTATAATGTTACACGTTAATTGGCGGGCTTCCGCTCAGTGCGCGGTTCGTGGAAGACTCGCTACCGTTTAGCGCGACTGATGCTCTGTGACGCCTTCGACTATTCTTGCTCGGCAGCTGGCTTTTGCAGCTTCGCTTTAAGCGCCTGCAGCTGCTCTTCTACTTGAAGCTGCTTCGAAACGTCTACTGTGCTGTGCAGCGAGGAGCTGCCGCCTGTCGAGCCGTAAGGCACGCGGAGAACGTCGGCTTCCGCTTCCAATTGGATGATCTTCTCTTCCATGCGGCTGAATCCTCGCGATGCGCTTCCGCTTTCGAGGGAATGAACCGCGGATACTTGCGCCATTTGCTTCTTCGCTTTAGCCATTTGAGCACGGGCCGCAAGCTCGTTGCGTTTGTTGCGAAGCTGATAGAACTCGTCTTTCATTGTATGCAGTTGGTGCATTAGATCGTCTGCTTGACCTTTGGCTTGGCCATGCAGCTCGAGGTATTCCGATGTTTTCTGGTCGAAATAAATTTTCTCTTCCAGCAATTTGCGCGCCAGCTCTTCTTGACCGGAACGAATCGCGGTCTCCGCTTTCGCTTCGCGGTCAGCCGCGCTGCGGACTACCTCGTCCAGGCGCTGCTTCATGCGGCGCTCGTTCGCCATTTGTTTGGCTACCGTCACTTCAGCCGTATGAATCTCGGCCTCCATGTCACGTAAGTACTGATTTAACATTACCACAGGGTCTTCCATTTTATCCAGCAGTTCGTGCACCGATGCCTTCGTCATGTCTTTTACGCGTTTGAAAATGTTCATTCTATTATTCTCCCTTCTCATACTTGGCTAGTTTAGCGCGCAGCTCTTCAATTTCTCTGCGCAGTACTTTTTTCTCCAGATCGTCCATCACACCGTCAAGATGCGCTGCAGGCTGGGCTTGCGGCGGGTTTTGCCAACCACCGTTGAAAGCGCCCGAATCAGGCTGCGGCGGCGTAGCTCCTGCATAAGGACCACCGTAGTTATGCGGCTGACGCGGCGGCGTTGAGCCATATCCGCCTTGGTAGCCGTTATTATAAGGACCATGGCCATATCGTGGATCGAAGTTAGGGTAGCTAGGCGGCTCGCTCGGAACGACCAATCCCGCCAGAATGTACACGATGATAACGGCTCCGCCCGAAAATACGGTGAGTACGATCAGAAGAATCCGCAATAATGTCGCATCCACATTCAGCGCTTCGGCAATGCCCCCGCAAAGACCGAAGAGTTTTTTGTCCCGGCGCGACCGATACAGTTTCTTCATTGCGACTTCCATCCTTCCTGCTGTAATTTACGCTTCAGCTGTTCCATTTCGCGTTCGATCGCGGATTGAAGGACAGCTCCAGCCTCGCTCAGGAACTCTTGACCGGACCGGCGAAGGTCGCGCAAGCTTCTTGCTTCCAGCTCCATATCCGTAATGCGGTCGTCCAAGCGGCGGAACATTCCGGCTGGCTGTTGGCCAAGCCCTTGATTATGAATACCTTGACCCGCATATCGTGCGTTCATGCGCTGCTGCAACCGGAGCGACTCCATGCGTGCCGAGTAATACTCGCGCTTGTCGTAGACCGTCTGGTACTCGCTGCGAAGTTCGCGAAGTTGTTCTTCAAGCTCGATGAGACTCGTTTTGGACTGTTCGTATAGATCGCGATACTGCGCAGCCCGTTCTTCGCTTGCCGCTTTATCGTGGAGCGCGACGCGCGCCATATGCTCTTCGCCGGCTTTGAGGGCCGTCAGCGCTTGCTGTTCGCGCTTCTCCTTCTGTTGTTCAGCCTGCAGCCACTGTACTTTCAATTGGTTGCTGTGGGCGCTATATTGTTGATACAAGCGCTCTGCGCTAATGATTTCTTCGCGAGTCGACCAAAGGAACTGGTCGATCAGTTTAACCGGATCTTCCGCTTTCTCCAGTCGCTCGTTCAATGTGGCGACCGTAATATCGCGGACTCGACGAATGATGCTCATATTTGCCCCTCCTATAACGATTTCATGTTCACTTAAAATTCTCTTCTGCGTTTGAACATCGATACGCCCCATACGATAATGCCGATCGCGATCAGCAAGCTTACGATCCCCAACAGTTTAGGAAGCAACATCAGTGCGCCGACTGCGACCAAAATCGCGCCGATCACTTTGCTGTTGTTCTTCAGCCCGACCGCACCCAATCCGATCAGAATGAAAGGCATCAGGAACCCAATCAATCCGGACAATCCGTGTCCAAAGAAGTTCCAAACCATTAATCCGCCGACTACAACAAGAATTACACCCAGTGCCGTTTTACCGTTCATATTGTTGTCACCGCCTCTCCTAAATCCTCGTAATGTTTTTTACGTTCTCATCGACTGCTTTGTTTCATTGCCTTGCTTATGTTTATAGTTTAGGTGTTTGGCGATGTTTTCAAAACGGACCGCAGGCGGTTTTTGAACCTAGACCTCGGTCTAGTCCGTTATGGACCAAGGATGGAGCAATCTTTAGCGTGGCTAATATCAGTGGCTTAAACTAAAAAGGAGCCCGATCGTCCAGGGCCCTTCGTTCAATGATTATAGAGGATATCGATCCATGCGCCGGTCTATGTGTTGTACCGAGCAAATAATAGTAATGAAAGTAACAACAACGTTCAGCAGCATTGGGTGCACCTATGTTGTGCCTCTGCCAAAAGTACTCAACAAAAAAACACTGACTGGACTTGATCCAATCAGTGTTTAGTCACCGTAGTTAATACGGAATTGTAATGCCGGTGAGAGGACTCGAACCTCCACGGTTTCCCTCACGATTTTGAGTCGCGCGCGTCTGCCATTCCGCCACACCGGCATATTCAATTGGCGTGCCCTAAGAGATTCGAACTCCTGACCTTTTGATTCGTAGTCAAACGCTCTATCCAGCTGAGCTAAGGGCACATGTGTTAAAAAGGTGGAGGCGCCACCCAGACTCGAACTGGGGGTAAAGCTTTTGCAGAGCTCTGCCTTACCACTTGGCTATGGCGCCACATGAATGGAGCGGAAGACGGGAATCGAACCCGCGACCCTCGCCTTGGCAAGGCGATGCTCTACCGCTGAGCCACTTCCGCAAACATGGCTGGGGATCAAGGATTCGAACCTTGGCATGACGGAGTCAAAGTCCGTTGCCTTACCGCTTGGCTAATCCCCAATAATAATGGGGCGATCGAGGGGAATTGAACCCCCGAATGTCGGAATCACAATCCGATGCGTTAACCACTTCGCCACGACCGCCACGGTTAAAGTTATTTGGCAGGGGCAGCAGGAATTGAACCCACACTAACGGTTTTGGAGACCGCTGTTCTACCTTTAAACTATGCCCCTACAACTGGTGGAGGATGATGGATTCGAACCACCGAACTCGTCAGAGAACAGATTTACAGTCTGCTGCGTTTGGCCACTTCGCTAATCCTCCATGAAGCTGGTGCCGCCGAGAGGACTTGAACCCCCAACCTACTGATTACAAGTCAGTTGCTCTACCAATTGAGCTACAGCGGCATATGAAGTTAAATGGTGGCTCGGGACGGAATCGAACCGCCGACACGAGGATTTTCAGTCCTCTGCTCTACCAACTGAGCTACCGAGCCTTATTCAAATGGCGGAGCCGACGGGATTCGAACCCGCGGTCTCCTGCGTGACAGGCAGGCATGTTAGGCCTCTACACCACGGCTCCGCATTAAGAATTGGTTGCGGGGGCAGGATTTGAACCTGCGGCCTTCGGGTTATGAGCCCGACGAGCTACCGAGCTGCTCCACCCCGCGTCATTGTAATACTTATATGGTGGAGGCTGACGGGATCGAACCGCCGACCCTCTGCTTGTAAGGCAGATGCTCTCCCAGCTGAGCTAAGCCTCCATATTAACAACAGACAAACAATATTGTACCATGCTCTAACTACGACTTGCAAGTAAAACAAATGGTGACCCGTAGGGGATTCGAACCCCTGTTACCTCCGTGAAAGGGAGGTGTCTTAACCCCTTGACCAACGGGCCTTACTGGCGGAGAGCGAGAGATTCGAACTCTCGATACGCGGTTAGCGTATACACGATTTCCAATCGTGCTCCTTCGACCACTCGGACAGCTCTCCATATGGCTCCCCGAACAGGACTCGAACCTGTGACAACTCGATTAACAGTCGAGTGCTCTACCAACTGAGCTATCAGGGAATATTCAGGTGTGTTACACCCTGAAAACTGGATACGAAACTCAACACTTTAGCTGTGTTTGTTCAAGTTCTTGCGAACCTAAACGTTTAGGATAAGCCCTCGACCGATTAGTATTCGTCAGCTGCATG